>NZ_JBMDJD010000056.1:0-22167 GCF_057809015.1 Pseudomonas sp. FG6 | reverse complement strand
AAGCACCCACACCACA
The DNA here is from genome assembly GCF_057809015.1 of Pseudomonas sp. FG6. Taxonomy (NCBI): domain Bacteria; kingdom Pseudomonadati; phylum Pseudomonadota; class Gammaproteobacteria; order Pseudomonadales; family Pseudomonadaceae; genus Pseudomonas; species Pseudomonas sp. FG6. Next base: position 22,151 of record NZ_JBMDJD010000056.1, on the reverse strand, counting down.
AAAAAGCTCTTCGGATCAGTGGGTACGGGCGACCGCAAACTCGCTCAGTTCCACCAAGGCATCGCGATATTCGCTGGCCGGCAGGGCGTCCAGGCATTTGATCGCACGGGCCACGTAGTCCCGGGCCAGTTGCGCGGTGTATTCCAGCGATCCGGAGGCTTCGACCGCGGCACGGATGCTTTCCAGGTCTTCGATCCCGCCTTTCTGGATCGCCTGGCGCACCAGGGCCGCCTGTTCAGGCGTGCCTTCGCGCATGGTGTAGATCAGTGGCAGGGTCGGTTTGCCTTCGGCCAGGTCGTCACCGACGTTCTTGCCCAAGGTGTCGGCGTCGCCCTTGTAGTCCAGCAGGTCGTCCACCAGTTGGAACGCCACGCCCAGGTGATCGCCGAAGGTGCGCAGCGCTTCGCTCTGCTCGGCGCTGGCGCCGGCCAGGGCGGCGGCACTGTGGGTCGAGGCTTCGAAGAGCATCGCGGTCTTGCCGCGGATGACTTCCATGTAGGTTTCTTCCGTGGTGCTGGCGTCGCGCACCTTGGACAGCTGCAAGACTTCGCCTTCGGCGATGATGCGGGTGGCCTGGGAAAGGATCTTCATCACCGGCATCGAGCCCAGTTCGACCATCATTTCGAACGAGCGCGAATACAGGAAATCGCCCACCAGCACGCTCGGGGCGTTGCCCCACATGGCGTTGGCAGTCGAGCGACCACGGCGCATGCCGGACATGTCGACCACGTCGTCATGCAGCAGGGTCGCGGTGTGCAGGAATTCGATGGTGGCGGCGAGCAGGCGCATGTCGTCGCCTTCGCGACCCAGGGCCTTGCCACACAAGAGCACCAGGAGCGGGCGCAGGCGCTTGCCGCCGGCCGAGGTGATGTAATCGCCGATTTTCGATACCAGAGGCACTCGGGAAGTCAGCTGCTTCTTGATGATGCCGTCGACGGCGCTAAAATCGTCCGCCACCGCGCGGTAGAAAGCTTGGGGTTGCATCAGCGACAGGTGCTCCAGAAGGGTTGCGCGGCATGCTAGGACCCGCGTCCTCAGGTGTCAAGGCACATGCTTTGATGGTTCGGTCGGCTACTTGTCAAGCTCGATCAGCTTGCGTACAATCGCGCACCCTAAACTTCCTGGGCAGCACCTGCCTTACGCAATTGCATCCGGGCCTTCCAGCCCATGCAGCCATGCCAGCCAATACCTCTTTTTATAAAGCGCTGGGTGAGCAGGATTATCGGAGAAATACCATGTCGTATGCAGTAATCGTTACTGGTGGCAAGCAATACAAGGTCGCCCCAGGTGAATACCTGAAGATCGAAAAACTGGAAATCGCTACCGGCGAATCCGTTACTTTTGATCGCGTTCTGTTGGTCGCCAATGGCGATGACGTGAATATCGGCGCTCCAGTCGTTGCTGGCGCTACCGTTGTGGCTGAAGTGATCTCCCAAGGTCGTCACGATAAAGTCCGCATCATCAAGTTCCGTCGTCGTAAGCACCACATGAAGCGTATGGGCCACCGCCAGTGGTACACCGAGATCAAAATCACCGGTATTCAGGCTTAATTTCAGCCTAATTCCTCACTAGGAGAATTGAACTCATGGCACACAAAAAAGCTGGTGGTAGTACCCGTAACGGTCGCGACTCAGAAGCCAAACGCCTTGGCGTGAAGATGTATGGCGGCCAGGTTATCAAGGCTGGCAACATCATCGTGCGTCAGCGCGGCACCCAATTCCACGCTGGCTACGGCGTTGGCATGGGCAAGGATCACACCCTCTTCGCTAAAATCGAAGGCGTGATCAAGTTCGAAGTAAAAGGCGCCTTCGGTCGTCGTTACGTAAGCGTTATCGCAGCTTAATTGCGAGACCGCTGGAAAAGCCCTGTCTTGCGACGGGGCTTTTTCGTTTGTGGGGTGAGTCTCTTGCAAAACTGTTTGTATGGGCTGTCTGCGCTGCGGTTGGGGCGTGTTAACGGGTCGCTGCGCTCATTTTTGCAAGAGTCTTATGTCTTGTTTTTTTCGGCTCGTCCGTATGGCGAGAGGCGTGTGTCATGAAGTTTGTTGATGAAGTATCGATTCGAGTAAAGGCCGGCGATGGCGGCAATGGCTGCATGAGTTTCCGTCGGGAAAAATTCATTGAGAACGGTGGTCCGAACGGCGGCGACGGCGGCGATGGCGGCTCGATCTTCATGATGGCCGACGAAAACCTCAACACCCTGGTGGACTACCGCTATACCCGGCACTTCGATGCCGAGCGTGGCTCCAACGGCGGTAGCACCGACTGCACCGGCAAGAAAGGCGAAGACCTGGTCCTGCGAGTGCCGGTGGGCACCACGGTGATCGACTCCGCCACCCAGGAAGTGATCGGTGATCTGACCAAGCCGGGCCAGCGTTTGCTGGTGGCCCATGGCGGCTGGCATGGACTGGGTAACACCCGTTTCAAATCCAGTACCAATCGCGCGCCACGCCAGACCACTCCAGGCAAGCCGGGTGAGCAGCGTGACCTGAAGCTGGAAATGAAAGTGCTGGCCGACGTGGGCCTGCTGGGTCTGCCGAACGCCGGTAAGAGCACCTTCATTCGCTCGGTGTCGGCGGCAAAGCCGAAAGTGGCCGATTATCCGTTCACCACCCTGGTGCCGAACCTGGGCGTGGTCAGCGTCGATCGCTGGAAGAGCTTCGTCATCGCGGACATCCCGGGGTTGATCGAAGGGGCCTCCGACGGTGCCGGCCTGGGGATTCGTTTCCTCAAGCATTTGGCGCGTACCCGTTTGTTGCTGCACCTCGTGGACATGGCGCCGCTGGATGACAGCAGCGCCGCCGATGCCGCTGAAGTCATCGTCACCGAGCTGGCCAAGTTCAGCCCGGCCCTGGCTGAGCGTGATCGCTGGCTGGTGCTGAACAAATGCGACCAGATCCTTGAAGAAGAGCATGAAGAGCGGGTCAAGGAAATCGTCGATCGCCTGGAGTGGGAAGGTCCGGTCTACGTGATCTCGGCCATTGCCAAAGAAGGCACCGAGCGCTTGAGTCACGACATCATGCGCTACCTGGAAGATCGCGCTGATCGCCTGGCCAATGACCCGGCCTATAAGGAAGAGCTGGCTGAACTCGACCAGCGCATCGAAGACGAAGCCCGTGCCCAGTTGCAGGCGCTGGACGACCAGCGTGCCCTGCGTCGCAGCGGCGTGAAGTCGGTCCATGACATCGGTGACGACGATTGGGACGAAGAAGATGTGGACGACGAAGATGGTCCGGAAATCATCTACGTTCGCGACTGATCTGCTGCTCGGCTGAAGTCACTGCCTATGTGAGTGGTCTGTGGGAGCAAGCTTTGCTCTCACAGGCATCGCCCCTTCCACAAGTATTCTTGGCTGGCGGGCGGTAGGCAGGTTCAAGCTTTTCGGTGCGGTGTTATCATCGCAACCAGCCGGTTTCCAAGGCGCCGCTCATACGAGCGGCGTTTTGGTATCTGTAAAACGCAAATACGAATAATCCCATGGGCGGCGCTGGGTCGCGCCGTTCGCTGGCAAAGGTTGAAGATGATGCGGAGCAAGGTGACGGGTGCGCGGCGCTGGGTCGTGAAGATCGGCAGCGCACTGCTGACGGCGGATGGCAAGGGCCTGGATCGCCAGGCGATGGCGGTGTGGGTCGAGCAGATGGTGGCCTTGCATGAGGCTGGCGTCGAGCTGGTGCTGGTCTCTTCGGGGGCTGTGGCTGCCGGCATGAGCCGCTTGGGCTGGACGTCGCGACCCAGCGCGATGCACGAGTTGCAGGCCGCCGCCGCCATCGGCCAGATGGGCCTGGTGCAGGCTTGGGAGTCGAGCTTTGCCGAGCTTGGTCGCCATACGGCGCAGATCCTGCTGACCCATGATGACCTGTCCGACCGCAAGCGCTACCTCAATGCCCGCAGCACCTTGCGGGCGCTGGTGGAGCTCAAGGTCATCCCGGTGATCAACGAGAACGACACGGTGGTCACCGACGAGATCCGTTTCGGCGATAACGACACCCTGGCGGCACTCGTGGCCAACCTGGTGGAGGCGGACCTGCTGGTGATTCTCACGGATCGCGACGGCATGTTCGACGCCGATCCGCGCAACAACCCCGATGCCAAGCTGATCTACGAAGCCCGTGCCGACGATCCGGCGCTGGATGCGGTGGCCGGCGGCACCGGCGGTGCGCTGGGGCGTGGCGGCATGCAGACCAAGCTGCGGGCGGCACGCCTGGCGGCGCGGTCTGGCGCGCATACGATCATTGTCGGTGGGCGGCTGGAGCGCGTGCTCGATCGCTTGAAGGCGGGCGAGCGCATCGGCACCTTGCTTTCGCCGGAACGCGGCATGCTGGCGGCGCGCAAGCAGTGGCTGGCCGGGCACCTGCAAACCCGTGGCACGCTGGTATTGGATGCCGGTGCGGTGTCGGCCCTGTCCCAAGGCAACAAGAGCCTGCTGCCGGTGGGTGTGAAGCTGGTCCAGGGCAGTTTCCGGCGTGGCGAGATGGTGGTGTGCGTGGCCCCGGACGGTCGCGAGATCGCCCGTGGCCTGGCCAACTACAGCGCGCTGGAAGCGCAGAAAATCATCGGTCAGTCGTCCGATGCGATTGTTGGCTTGCTGGGTTACATGGCGGAGCCTGAGCTGGTTCACCGCGACAACCTGATTCTCGTCTAAGGAAAAATCATGGGTTTGGCAAAAGGATTGATCGGCCTGCTGTTGGCGCTGCCGCTGCTGGCCTCGGCGGAAGAAATCGGCCAGGTGTCGACGGTGTTCAAGTTTGTCGGGCCGAACGACCGGATCGTCGTCGAGGCGTTCGATGATCCCAAGGTCGACGGTGTGACCTGCTACCTCTCGCGGGCCAAGACCGGTGGCGTGAAGGGTGGCCTGGGTTTGGCCGAGGACCGTGCCGAGGCTTCCATTGCCTGCCGTCAGGTGGGCCCCATCAGCTTCAAGGGTGAGCTCAAGGACGGCGAAGAGGTGTTCCGCGAGCGCACTTCGCTGGTGTTCAAGACCATGCAAGTGGTGCGTTTCCTCGACAAGAAGCGCAATACACTGGTGTACCTGGTCTACAGCGACCGGGTGATCGAGGGCAGCCCGCAAAATGCGGTGACGGCTATTCCGATCCTGCCTTGGCGTTAAGTACCGCGTGACGAGCGAGCCGATCGGCTAGTGCTCGTCGGTTAAGCCACACACCTGTGGGAGCAAAGCTTGCTCGCGATTGGGGTAAGGCAGTCGGCAGCGACATTGGCTGATCTGCCGCTATCGCGAGCAAGCTTTGCTCCCACAGGGTTTAACTGACGGGTTGTTAGCCGATCGGCTCGCTTTTTTAATGTCCATGAATAAGTTGTGCGTTTGGTGCGAAGGGATTCGTATGCGTTCGTTTTTGCTGCTGTTTGCATGGGGTTGTTCGGTTTCTGTCGGGGCGGTGGCTCACGCTGACCTATGAGCGCGTTGCGCCTCAGGACGACGATGTCGGTTCTGCCTACCGTGTCAGCAGAATGGCCTGGGAAACCAGCCCGAAGGTGTACCAAGGCTCCGAGGATGGAGCGTGGGCGGCCTTGGGGGATGGGCGGCTCTGGGCACTCGGCTCGTATGCCCAGGGCAAGCGCTCAGGCAAATGGACGGAGTTCGATGAGTCCGGCAATGAGTCCGCGGGAGTCTACGTGAATGGATTGCGCCAGGGATCATGGGTCGTCAGCGATGGCGACACGGTCTCCCGCGGCACAATCGTCGATGACTTCTATGAGGGGCGTTGGACGATCGAGGCGCACGATGAAGAGGGGCAGATTTCAGGCTTCGATACCTACAAGCACGGTGATTTTGATGGGCCTTCCGAGTGCGTGCGTGACGGTGAGGTGGTCCAGCGCGGTAACTTCGTGGCGGGAATGCAGCGCGGTAACTGGAAGATGCCTTGGGGTGAGGGGCGTTACGTGCAAAGTGTCCGGGAGGGTCCGTGGAAGCTGACTGTCGCGGGCGGTGGGGTCCAGACCGTGGATTTCGTCGCTGACAAGATGCATGGCGAGTTGCGGGAAGTGGACGCGGCGGGTGTGTTGCGGCTTGTCGAGCATTACCGTGCGGGTGTGCTGGATGGCTTGAAAGAAACCTACGCGGCGAATGGCAAGCTCACGTTTTCGGCGACCTATGCCAATGGCCAGGTCGAAGGTCGGGCGTTGACCTACAGCGATGACGGCGCCGTGCTGCGTTCGGATATCTCGTGGCGTCACGGTTCGCGAGAGGTCAATTTCGGTGAATAGCGTGGCTGTTAGGCTGGAGACGTTGCAGATCTAAATGTGGGAGCGGGCTTGCTCGCGAAGGCGGCGGTACAGTCAGCATCATCGCAAGCTGACCCACCGCTTTCGCGAGCAAACCTGCTCCCACATGGGACTGTGATGAGTGCAGAAGCGTGGACGGCACGCCCAAATCCCGGGCAATAAAAAACCGACCCTGAGGTCGGTTTTTTAATGAGCGTGTCGCTTAGGCAGCAGCGGCAACGTTCAGGGCCTTTACGTGGCCATTCAGGCGGCTCTTATGACGAGCGGCCTTGTTCTTGTGGATGATGCCTTTATCGGCCATACGGTCGATAACTGGCACAGCCAGAACGTAAGCAGCTTGTGCTTTGGCAGCGTCTTTTGCGTCAATGGCCTTGACTACATTCTTGATGTAGGTACGAACCATGGAACGCAGGCTGGCGTTGTGGCTGCGACGCTTCTCAGCCTGTTTTGCACGTTTTTTGGCGGAAGGTGAGTTGGCCACCGTCGAGCTCCTCGAAAGACTTTTTAGGAAATAGCAAACAAAATAGGCCGCGAATCATGCCGATGAGTTTAGGTCTTGTCAAGGGCGGGTGACGCGTTCCGCTGAATGGCAGGTACAACGCACCGGATGATTTCTTTCCGGCGTGCGACCTGTAAACTCGCGGACTTTGGCGCTGAGCTGTTTAGCGGCGCGGAGTATCGCACAAGTGGGCGCTTGTTCGCCTGCTGTTCATCGACAGGCAAGAACTCTTTTCATGAATCTGCTCAAATCGCTGGCCGCCGTCAGCTCTATCACGATGCTTTCGCGCATCCTGGGGTTCGTTCGCGATACGCTGCTTGCGCGGATATTCGGCGCCGGGATGGCCACCGACGCCTTCTTCATCGCCTTCAAGTTGCCTAACCTGCTGCGGCGAATCTTCGCGGAAGGGGCATTCTCCCAGGCCTTCGTGCCGATCCTGGCCGAATACAAGAGCCAGAAGGGTGACGAGGCGACTCGCACGTTCATTGCCTATGTCACCGGCTTGCTGACCCTGGTGCTGGCGCTTGTCACGGCCGCCGGCATGCTCGCCGCGCCTTGGGTGATCTGGGCCACGGCGCCGGGCTTCACCGATACCCCGGAAAAATTCCAGCTCACCGCTGACCTGCTGCGGGTGACCTTCCCCTATATATTGCTGATTTCCCTGTCGTCCCTGGCCGGGGCGATCCTCAACACCTGGAACCGCTTTTCGGTGCCGGCCTTCGTGCCGACCCTGCTCAACGTCAGCATGATCGTGTTCGCGGTGTTCCTGACGCCGTATTTCAATCCGCCAGTGATGGCCCTCGGTTGGGCGGTGCTGGTGGGCGGCCTGGCGCAGTTGGTGTACCAGCTGCCCCACCTGAAAAAGATCGGCATGCTCGTATTGCCACGCCTGAACCTTCGCGACAGCGGCGTCTGGCGGGTGCTCAAGCAGATGCTGCCGGCGATCCTCGGGGTGTCGGTGAGCCAGATATCCCTGATCATCAACACCATTTTTGCCTCGTTCCTGGTGGCTGGCTCGGTGTCGTGGATGTACTACGCCGATCGCTTGATGGAGCTGCCCTCCGGCGTGCTCGGCGTGGCCCTGGGGACGATCCTGCTGCCGACCCTGGCCAAGACCTATGCCAGCCAGGATCGCCAGGAATATTCGCGTATTCTCGACTGGGGCCTGCGCCTGTGCTTCGTGCTGGTGTTGCCGTGCGCACTGGCGCTGGGGATCCTGGCCGAGCCGCTGACGGTTTCGCTGTTCCAGTACGGTCAGTTCAGCGCGTTCGATGCCGCGATGACCCAGCGGGCGCTGATTGCCTATTCGGTGGGGTTGCTCGGGATCATCCTGATCAAGGTGCTGGCGCCGGGCTTCTATGCCCAGCAGAACATCCGCACGCCGGTCAAGATCGCCATTTTCACCCTGCTAATGACCCAGCTGTTCAACCTGCTGCTGATCGGTCCCCTGGCCCACGCCGGCCTGGCCCTGGCGATCAGCGCCGGTGCGTGTCTCAACGCCGGGCTGCTGTTTTATCAGCTGCGCAAGCAGAAGATGTATCAGCCGCTGCCGGGCTGGGGCAAGTTCGGTCTCAAGCTGCTGGTGGCCGTGGCGGTGATGTCGGCGGTGCTGTTGGGCGCGATGCATTTCATGCCGGCGTGGGGCGAAGGGCAGATGCTGGGCCGTTTCCTGCGCCTGGGCGTGCTGGTGGTCGCGGGTGTGGTGGCGTACTTTGGCATGCTGGTGCTGATGGGTTTCCGTCTGCGCGACTTCAACCGCAAGGCGTTGCACTGAGGATTTCTCCTCGATAAACCCGGGCCGGGCAGTGGTTTTGTCGGTTCGATCACTTTGGGTTACGGTGTTGCCTGTCGTCGGCCGCCGGGTGTGGTTATAATCGGCCACTTTATGAGCAAGAAGCGCGTTATGCAGCTGGTTCGAGGCCTCCACAACCTGCGTCCCCGGCATCGGGGCTGTGTCGCCACTATTGGCAACTTCGACGGTGTTCACCGTGGCCACCAGGCTATCCTGGCGCGGCTGCGCGAGCGTGCGCTGGCGCTGGGCCTGCCCAGTTGCGTGGTGATCTTCGAGCCGCAGCCTCGCGAATTCTTTGCCCCGGACACCGCACCGGCCCGCCTGGCCCGGTTGCGGGACAAGCTGCAACTGCTGGCCGCCGAAGGCGTCGACCGCGTCCTGTGCCTGGCTTTCAACCAGCGTCTGAGCCAGCTCAGTGCTGCCGAGTTCGTCGACACCATCCTGGTGGACGGCCTGGACGTGAAGCATCTGGAAGTGGGCGACGATTTCCGTTTCGGCTGCGACCGGGCAGGGGATTTCGATTACCTGCAACAGTCCGGTCTCGCCCGGGGCTTCACCGTCGAAGCGGCGCAGACCGTCGAGATGGACGGTTTGCGCGTCAGCAGCACCCAGGTCCGCAATGCCCTGGCGGCTGCCGACTTCGAATTGGCCGAGCGGTTGCTGGGCCGGCCGTACCGGATTGCCGGACGGATCCTGCATGGGCAGAAGCTGGCGCGCCAATTGGGCACGCCGACCGCCAACGTGCAGCTCAAGCGTCGTCGTGTGCCGCTGACCGGGGTGTTCCTGGTGAGCGTCGAGATCGACGGCAAGACCTGGCCCGGTGTCGCCAACATCGGCGTACGGCCCACGGTCCAAGGGGATGGCAAGGCCCACCTCGAAGTACACATTCTGGATTTTGCCGGCGATCTGTATGACCGGCGTTTGACGGTGGTTTTCCACCAAAAGCTGCGTGAAGAGCAGCGTTTTGCCTCCCTGGAGGCGCTCAAGACGGCGATCCATGCCGACATCGCCGCCGCCCGTGCCCTTGTCGCAACCAGCGCCAATCGCTAATGAAGAGCCTTAAATGACCGACTATAAAGCCACGCTTAACCTTCCGGACACCGCCTTCCCAATGAAGGCCGGCCTGCCTCAGCGCGAACCGCAGATTCTGCAGCGTTGGGACAGCATTGGCCTGTACGGAAAGTTGCGCGAAATTGGCAAGGATCGTCCGAAGTTCGTCCTGCACGACGGCCCTCCGTACGCCAACGGCACCATCCACATCGGTCACGCGCTGAACAAGATTCTCAAGGACATGATCATCCGCTCCAAGACCCTGTCGGGTTTTGACGCGCCGTATGTCCCGGGCTGGGACTGCCACGGCCTGCCGATCGAGCACAAGGTGGAAGTGACCCACGGCAAGAACCTGGGCGCGGACAAGACCCGCGAACTGTGCCGGGCCTACGCCAGCGAGCAGATCGAAGGGCAAAAGTCCGAATTCATCCGTCTCGGCGTGCTGGGCGACTTCGCCAACCCGTACAAGACCATGGACTTTGCGAACGAAGCCGGTGAAATCCGTGCCCTGGCGAAAATCGTCGAGGGCGGTTTCGTGTTCAAGGGCCTCAAGCCGGTGAACTGGTGCTTCGATTGCGGTTCGGCCCTGGCCGAGGCGGAAGTGGAGTACGAGAACAAGAAATCCTCGACCATCGACGTGGCCTTCCCGATCGCCGATGAAGACAAGCTCGCCGCCGCTTTCGGCCTGGGCAAGCTGGCCAAGCCGGCCGCCATCGTGATCTGGACCACCACCCCGTGGACCATCCCGGCCAACCAGGCGCTGAACGTCCACCCGGAATTCAACTACGCCCTGGTCGATATCGGCGACAAGCTGCTGGTGCTGGCCGAAGAGCTGGTGGAATCCTGCCTGTCGCGCTATGGCGTGGAAGGTTCGGTGCTGGCCACCGCGCCAGGTTCGGCGCTGGAACTGATCAATTTCCGTCACCCGTTCTATGACCGCCTGTCGCCAATCTATTTGGCTGACTACGTCGAACTGAGCGCTGGTACCGGCATCGTTCACTGCTCGCCTGCCTATGGTGTGGATGACTTCGTCATCTGCAAGAAATACGGCCTCGTCAACGATGACATCATCAATCCAGTCCAAAGTAACGGCGTGTACGCGCCGTCCCTGGAGTTTTTCGGTGGCCAGTTCATCTTCAAGGCCAACCCGGCCATCGTCGACAAACTGACTGAAGTCGGCGCGCTGCTGCACACCACCGTCATCGAACACAGCTACATGCACTGTTGGCGCCACAAGACGCCACTGATCTACCGCGCCACCGCGCAGTGGTTCATCGGCATGGACAAGCAGCCGACGGCTGGCGACACCCTGCGCCAGCGCTCGCTCAAGGCCATCGAGGACACCCAATTCGTCCCGGCCTGGGGCCAGGCGCGCCTGCACTCGATGATCGCCAACCGTCCGGACTGGTGCATTTCCCGTCAGCGCAACTGGGGCGTGCCGATCCCGTTCTTCCTGAACAAGGAAAGCGGCGAGCTGCACCCGCGCACCGTCGAGCTGATGGAAGAAGTGGCCCAGCGCGTCGAAGCCGAAGGCATCGAGGCCTGGTTCAAGCTGGACGCCGCCGAGCTGTTGGGCGACGAAGCGCCGCTGTATGACAAGATCAGCGACACCCTGGACGTCTGGTTCGACTCCGGCACCACCCACTGGCACGTGCTGCGCGGCTCGCACCCGATGGGCCACGAGACCGGCCCGCGTGCCGACCTGTACCTGGAAGGTTCGGACCAGCACCGCGGCTGGTTCCACTCCTCGCTGCTGACCGGTTGCGCCATCGACGACCACGCGCCGTACCGCGAGTTGCTGACCCACGGCTTCACCGTCGATGAGTCCGGCCGCAAGATGTCCAAGTCCCTGGGCAACGTGATCGCGCCGCAGAAAGTCAACGACACCCTGGGCGCCGACATCATGCGCCTGTGGGTCGCGTCCACCGACTATTCCGGCGAGATGGCCGTGTCCGAGCAGATCCTGCAGCGCAGCGCGGACGCCTACCGGCGCATCCGTAACACCGCGCGCTTCCTGCTTTCCAACCTGACCGGCTTCAATCCGGCCACCGACCTGCTGCCAGCCGAGGACATGCTCGCCCTGGACCGTTGGGCCGTGGACCGTACGCTGTTGCTGCAACGCGAGTTGCAAGAGCACTATGGCGAATACCGCTTCTGGAACGTCTACTCCAAGATCCACAACTTCTGTGTGCAGGAGCTGGGCGGTTTCTACCTCGACATCATCAAGGACCGTCAGTACACCACCGGCGCCAACAGCAAGGCACGCCGTTCGTGCCAGACCGCGCTGTTCCACATCAGCGAGGCGCTGGTGCGCTGGATCGCGCCGATCCTGGCGTTCACCGCCGACGAGTTGTGGCAGTACCTGCCGGGCGAGCGCAACGAATCGGTGATGCTCAACACCTGGTACGAAGGCCTGAGCGAATTGCCCGAAGGCTTCGAGCTGGACCGCGCGTACTGGGATCGGGTCATGGCGGTCAAGGCGGCGGTCAACAAGGAAATGGAGATCCAGCGCGCGGCCAAGGCCGTCGGTGGCAACCTGCAGGCCGAAGTGACCCTCTACGCCGAAGACGCCCTGGACGCCGACCTGGCCAAGCTGGGCAACGAACTGCGCTTCGTGCTGATCACCTCCACCGCCAGCGTCGCGCCGTTGGCGCAGGCCCCGGCCGATGCGGTGGTCACCGAAGTGGCCGGCCTGAAGCTCAAGGTGGTCAAGTCGAGCTTCGTCAAGTGCGCCCGTTGCTGGCACTGCCGCGAAGACGTCGGCGTGAATCCGGAGCATCCGGAGATCTGCGGCCGTTGCGTCGACAACATCAGCGGCAGCGGCGAGGTTCGCCACTATGCCTAATGCGGCGCCTAATGCAGCGGGCCGTTTCGGGCGGTTGGGCTGGCTCTGGTTGAGCGTGCTGGTACTGGTCATCGACCAGGCCAGCAAGTACTACTTCGAACACGCGCTGACCATGTACCAGCAGATCGTCGTCATTCCCGACTACTTCAGCTGGACCCTGGCCTACAACACCGGCGCGGCGTTCAGCTTCCTGGCCGACAGCTCGGGGTGGCAGCGCTGGCTGTTCGCCCTGATCGCTATCGTGGTCAGTGGCGTGCTGGTGGTCTGGCTCAAGCGTCTGGGGCGCGACGAAACCTGGCTGGCCGTGGCGCTGACACTGGTCCTGGGCGGTGCGCTGGGTAATCTCTACGACCGTATCGCCCTGGGCCACGTCATCGATTTCATCCTGGTGCATTGGCAGAACCGCTGGTATTTCCCGGCGTTCAACTTTGCCGACAGCGCTATCACCGTGGGCGCTGTGATGCTCGCCCTGGATATGTTCAAGAGTAAGAAAACCGGAGAGGCCGTCCATGACTGAGCAGCGTATCGCTCAAAACACTGAAGTGAAGCTTCACTTCGCCCTGCACCTGGAAAACGGTGACACCGTCGACAGCACCTTCGACAAGGAGCCGGCCGTATTCAAGGTCGGCGACGGCAACCTGCTGCCAGGCTTCGAAGCCGCGATCTTCGGCTTCAAGGCCGGTGACAAGCGCACCGTGATCGTTGCGCCGGAAAACGCCTTTGGTCAGCCCAACCCGCAAAACGTGCAGACCATGCCACGCTCCCAGTTCCAGGACATGGAGCTGTCCCATGGCTTGCTGGTGATCTTCAACGACGCGGCCAATACCGAACTGCCGGGCGTAGTGAAAGCCTTTGACGATGCCCAGGTCACCGTGGACTTCAACCACCCGCTGGCGGGCAAGACCTTGAACTTCGAAGTGGAAATCCTCGACGTCAAGGCGGTTTAAGCGCCACTCGAGTGGCTGTGGGGCGAGCCTGTGGGAGCAAAGCTTGCTCGCGATGAACGATGGCAGGGTCTTGAAGTTAGACCGTGTCGCTTGCATCGCGAGCAAGCTTTGCTCCCACAGGTTTGCTGGCACATGAGATATCAATTGTTCTGGCAAGTGTTCAATTCTTGCGCAAGACACGAGGCACAGCATGCAAATCAAACTCGCCAACCCCCGTGGCTTCTGCGCCGGTGTGGACCGGGCGATCGAAATCGTCAACCGCGCCCTGGAAGTCTTCGGTCCGCCTATCTACGTGCGCCACGAAGTCGTCCATAACAAATTCGTCGTCGAGGACCTGCGCAGCCGCGGGGCCATTTTCGTCGAGGAGCTGGACCAGGTGCCGGACGACGTCATCGTGATCTTCAGCGCCCACGGGGTTTCCCAGGCGGTCCGCAGCGAAGCGGCCGGTCGGGGCCTGAAGGTGTTCGACGCCACATGCCCGCTGGTGACCAAGGTGCACATCGAAGTGGCGCGCTACAGCCGTGATGGCCGCGAATGCATCCTGATCGGCCATGAGGGCCATCCGGAAGTCGAAGGCACCATGGGCCAATACGACGCCAGCAATGGCGGCGCCATCTACCTGGTCGAGGATGAGGACGACGTGGCCGCCTTGCAGGTACGCAACCCCGAGAGCCTGGCGTTTGTCACCCAGACGACCTTGTCCATGGACGACACCAGCCGAGTGATCGATGCCCTGCGCGCCCGTTTCCCGGCCATCGGCGGCCCGCGCAAGGACGACATCTGCTACGCCACCCAGAACCGTCAGGACGCGGTCAAGCAATTGGCCGATGAATGCGATGTGGTGCTGGTTGTCGGCAGCCCGAACAGTTCCAATTCCAACCGCCTGCGCGAGCTGGCCGAGCGCATGTCCACCCCGGCGTACCTGATCGACGGTGCCGAAGACCTGCAACGCCATTGGTTCGATGGCGTCGAGCGCATCGGTATCACCGCCGGCGCTTCCGCACCTGAAGTGCTGGTGCGCGGTGTCATCCAGCAGCTGCATGCCTGGGGCGCAACCGGTGCCGATGAGTTGGCCGGGCGCGAGGAGAACATCACGTTCTCGATGCCGAAAGAGCTGCGCGTTCGTTCTGTGCCTTAGGCTTTTGTTTGCACACGGCCTGCTCGGCTTTCTCGCTGCGCAGGCTGATCCGCCCGCTGGGCGCCAGCACCACCTGATGGTGGCTGATCGGTCCGTGCCTGGCGCAGACGTGTAGCGTGCCGGCTCGGAAGCCGCCGTTGGGCAGTAGCGCTTCCCCCAGGCCATTGAAACTTACCGAACGCCTCACGGGCTGATTGCCAATGACCCGGGCCTGGCCACTGCGCTCCATCAGCAAGGTCTTCTGCTTGTCGTCCAGCGTGATTTGCCAGCCTCGACCCCAATCGTTGTCGATTCCCCCGATGACCACCGTCCGGTTGCGAATAATGGCTTCGCTGCGCGCACTGCGCAGGCCGACGGCCAGCGACTGGGCGGCATCCTTGCGCTGGTTGGCCTCGACCATCTCTTTGTAGCCTGTGCCGATCCACGACAGAACAATCGCAGCAATCGCCAGTCCCATGAGCAGCTCGATCAGGCTGAGCCCTTGTTGGTGCATGACGTCTCCTCCCTGGAGAGCGTGTTGTGGCGAGGGAGCTTGCTCCCTCGCCACAGGCAGTGGTTTGTTCTAGCGTGTAGAAAGCAGGTATAGCCGACGGCGTCGGAGGACATCGATGGATCTTCGTACAAAAGGTTTCACGCTGATCGAGGTGATGGTGGCCCTTGGGGTGCTGCTGATTCTGATCACCCTGGCCGTCCCTGCGTTTACCGGCGTGGTGCAGAGCACCCGGGCGGACACCGAGATCGGTGATTTGCGTCGGGCGCTGAACTTTGCCCGGATGGAAGCGATCGACCGAGGCATCACCACGCGAGTTCGCCCCACGGTTCAGGGCGGCGCCTGGAGCACGGAATTGACGGTGTTTGACAGCCCCGGCTCGTCCCCCAATGTATTGCGGGTTGTTCCAGCGATGAGCAGCGGTGCGACTCTGACGCTAACCTCAGGGGTGACCAACATCGATTTCAACAGCCTGGGTGGCTTGGCGTCACTGAGCACGCCGGTGAGTTTCAGTTATGTACGAGGGGCGCAGAGCAGGACTCTGAATGTTTGCCTCAATGGACGAATCGTATTGGGTGGAAGTTGCGGATGAAGGATTGCAGGAGAAAGGCTCAGGAGGGCATGACGCTGATCGAGGTGCTGGTGGCGGTGCTGATCCTGGGCGTGGGCTTGCTGGGCGCGGCGATGATCCAGCTCAATGCGCTCAAGTACACCGACAGTTCACGCATGACCAGCCAGGCGAGCTTCATTGCCTATGACCTGCTGGACCGTATTCGCGCCAATTCCGGCGCGGACTACACCATTACCCCACCCAGTTCACCCAACCTCAGCGTGGCGCGGGACCAGGACCTTTACGACTTCAAGACCAATATCATTGCCTTCGGCGGTGCCACGGCCACCGGCACCGTTGCGCTGAACCAGCGGGTCTACACCATCACCATTTCCTGGGATGACGCCCGGGCGGCCAACACCACCAACACGGCCGACGCGCGGCGCAGCTTCGTGCTGACCAGCCGTGCTGCCGTCGATCCGGTGGCGGGGCCATGAACAGGCATAGCCGAGGATTCGGCCTTATCGAGTTGATGATTGCGTTGGTGCTCAGCCTGGTCGTCGTGCTGGGCGTCGTGCAGATCTTCATTGCGGCCAAGAATACCTACATCAGCCAGAATGCGGCGGCGGTGATGCAGGAGGACGCGCGGTTCGCCTTGAGCAAAATGGTCCAGGAGATTCGCATGGTGGGCATGTTCGGTTGCCTGGGGAGCATTACCGACGCGTCTTCGGCAGGGGATTTCAATGCCAGCCAGATGACGCCGATCCGTTGGGACAACGCCACCCAGAAACTGACCCTGGTGACCACGGACGTGGGCACCGGTGGCAGCACACCGGTCTGGACGGTGGTCTCCGATTGCCGCAACACCGCCACCGCCTACACCGGGGTGCGGGCCCCGGCAGCCGGGCAAATGGCATTTCCGATACGGCGGCTGGTCTACAGCTTCGCCAACAACCAGTTGTCGATGGGGGCAGGTGTTGGCAATCCGCCCTTGTCGGTACTGGTCGACAACGTCAGGACATTCAACGTGACCTTCGGCGTGGCCGCCAGTGCGACGGACGTGGCCGCGTCCGCCTACACCAGCAACCCGACCGACCCGGCCACGATCCGCAGCGTGCGCCTGACGCTGACGCTGTTCGATCCAAAGAACAACGTGCGCGAGCAAACCTTCAACGTGGTTGCCGCCTTGCGCAACCGGCTCTTGTGAGGGGGGCGACTGATGAACCCAACGCCCGTCCAATATCGCCAGCGCGGCATGGCACTGCTGGTCAGTCTCGTCTTCCTGCTGCTTTTGACCTTGATTGGCCTGTCATCGATGCAAAGTGCCACGCTCCAGGAAAAAATGACCAGCAGCGTCATGCTGCGCAACCAGTCTTTCCAGCAGGCCGAGGCGGCGCTGAGGATGGGCGAGAACGCGGTGCAGGCCGCGAGCTATTCGTTGCCGGTCTGTAGCGGCGCCACCGAATGTGCGCCACCGGCCGAGTCGGCGACCCTCACGTTGGCCGGGCGCGGCGGGTCGGGGGTGACCTGGGTGGCGGTTCCTGGCGGGTTCTACGGTGTGCAGAACCTCGGCGCAACGCTGACGGCGGTCAATGTGCCGGTCAATACGTCGGCGACGCTGTACCGGATCACTGCAGTGGCTGTGGTGGGGAACAACCAGCGCAGCGTGCTGGAGAGCATCTATGCCAAATATTAAGGGGCTACGGGCCGCGTGGCGGGCGCTGTGCGGGGCCTTGCTCAGCCTGTACCTGGCGGCCCCGGCCTACGCATTCACGCCCTCGGATTCACCGTTGCTCAGTGCGGCCGCCGTCACGCCCAACGTGATGTTGCTGATCGATGATTCGGGGAGCATGAGCAACATTATCTGGGCGGCGGGGTTTGATCCGACGGTGGCGCAGCAGGAGATCGCCAGTTGCAACTCAGAGAACAACTGCAACGGCAGAACATGGCTGGACATGGAAGATGGCAATGTCTCGCTGTCGAGCCTGTCCCGTGGAGGCTGTTCGAAGGCTGGGGGCTGGTACGGTTTCTATCGATCCAACGTAGGGCAGGTCTGTCTACGGCTACCGGATCCAGTGGGGGGCGAGGGCACCCGCTATACAACCAAATACCTGTCTTACCTGCTAACCCAGGCCAACGGTCTCAGCAGGGACTTCACCACCGGCACGATCCCCAATGACTACCGGATCAACGTGGCCCGGGATGTCTCCACCGACCTGGTGACCAATAACCGCGCCTTGCGCATCGGCCTCGCTACCTTCAACCCACCCAACAACACCACCTCCGGCCCGGGCGGCTACATTGCCCGGGCCGTCAGCGACCTTTCGCCCGTCAGTGGCAGCGTCACCCAGAGCCAGGCTGACAGTAACTACAACGCCCTGATCAACGCCATCAATGGCTTGGGTGCCATCGCCAACACGCCGTTGGCCGAGAGCTACTACGAGGTCACCCGTTATTTCAGGGGCATGGCGCCGTACTACAACAGCACGCCAAGCACCTATACCAGCCCGATCCAGTACCGTTGCCAGAAGAATTTCGGCGTGGTGATCACCGACGGTTTCCCTACCTATGACCGGACCTTCCCCAGTGACGATCCTCAGGGGGGCTCGCGTCTGCCGAACTGGGACGGCATCAGCAGCAACGATGGCGACAATCCCAGTGGGGATGGCGAAGGTGACACGCTTTACCTGGACGACATCGCCAAGTTCGCCTTCGACATCGACATGCGCTCCACCGGGACCGATGCCACGGGCAAGAGCTGGAACGCCGTGGACTTTCCCCGGCAGTACCTAAACACCTACACCGTGGGTTTTACCGCCACCAACCAGATGCTGTCCGACGCCGCCCGCTATGGCGCGGGGACGTATTACCAGGCGAGTGACAGCGACGGCTTGAGCTCGGCCCTGTCGTCGGCCTTGAGCGACATCACCTCCAAGGCCGGCTCGGGAGGGGCTGGCTCCTCCAACGGTGCGACGCTGTCCAGCAGTTCCAGTTTCTACCAGACTACCTATGACCCCAAGGATTGGCGCGGCATCGTCCGGGCGTTCGGTTTCAGCGCGTCCGGCGCAGTCAACCCCGCAGCGCTCCAATGGACCACCGACACCGCCATCGTGCCCAGCGCCACGGCGCCGATCTATCAGTCCTGGAACACCGCGACCAACGCGCCGGTGACCCTGGCCTATGGCAACTTCTCGGCGACCCAGCAAACCAGCCTCAACCAGAACCTGCCCATCGGGATCACCGGCAACGACCTGGTGGAGTGGAGCAAGGGCGTCAACAAGACCGGCCTGAAGGTGCGCACGGCGCTGCTGGGAGACATCATCAACTCGCCGCTGGTGCTGGCATCGCCCAACGACCAGACCGCCTCGGACCTGTTGAACGACACCAGCTACAGCACCTACCTGGCGACCAAGGCGACAGGCATGACGGCCAGCCTGGTGGTGAACGCCAACGACGGCTTCTTCAGCGTCATCAACAGCGCCAACGGGACGCGGCGTTACGCCTACATGCCGTCGAGCGTATTGCCCTCGTTGCAGGAGATCGCCGACGTCAACTACGTCAACGGCACGAGCCATCAGTTCCTGGTGGACGGGCAGGTCGGCGTGTTCGATGTGCAATCGGGCAGCGCCTGGAAAACCGTGGCCCTGGGCGGGACCGGGGCAGGGGGCAAGGCCTTTTATGCGGTGCAGTTGTACGATGCGGCGGCGGGCAATACCCTGCGGGCCTTGTGGGAAATCAGCGCGCCAACGGTTGCCAACACGGCCAACAACTTCAACGACCTGGGCTATGCCTATGCCCGACCCGAAGTCGCCCGCCTGGCGGACGGTCGCTGGGCCGCCTTCATCGCCAATGGCTACGGCAGCAACAGCGGCGTGGCGGCGCTGTACGTGGTGGATATCCGCGACGGCTCGCTGATCAGGAAGGTCGTCGTCAACAGCAGCGAGACGGGTAACGGCCTGTCGTCGGTCAAGCTCAGGGTGAACTCGCAGAACGTGGTGCAGACGGCCTACGGTGGCGACTTGAAGGGGCGGATGTGGAAGTTCGACCTCAGCGGTACCTCACCGACTGCTTGGAGCCTGGCGTTTGCCGGCCAACCCTTGTTCACCGCCCCAGGTGGGGCGACCCAGCCGATTACCGTGCAGCCTCTGCTGGCTGACAATCCCCAGGGCGGCACTCAGGTCTTCTTCGGCACCGGCAAATTCAACGAGACGACGGACAAACTCACCAAGGACCTGCAAGCGTTCTATTCGATCTGGGATGCCGTCGGCGGCGCGGGGCAAATCACCGTGTCGAGCCTGCAAGCCCAGTCGATCACCGGCGTATTCTCCGGCAGTACGGGGCAGTTCGTGACCACCAGCCAGACCGACGTGACCTACCCGGCGAAAAAGGGCTGGTACCTGCCCTTGGTGTACAACAACGCATTGACCGGGGAGCGGGTGATCAACCCGGCCAACCTGGTGCTTGGGCGCGTGGTCTTTACCACGGCGGCGGTGGACACCACCGATCCGTGCGCCAGCTTCGGTACTGGCAAACTGATCGAAGTGGATGCGTTCAGCGGTAAGATGCTCAATTACGCGGTGCTCGATACCAATGGCGACGGTTCACTCACCAGCGCTGACACGATCTCTGCCGGGGTGGTCTTCACGGGCGGTATCCCGACCTTGAGCGCCGTCGTCAATGCCAACGGGGCCACCAACATGGTGGTCAACGACTCGGGCGGCGGCATCACCAACCTGCTGGGCAAAACCGTCGTCGGCGGCAGCCGCCGCATCATGTGGCGGCAAATACAATGAGAGGCAAGGCATGCGCAGATCCAACCGGGGCTTCACCTTGATCGAAATCATGATCGTGATCGCGATCATCGGTATCGTGATCACCATCGGCTATCCAAGCCTGACCGAATACATGAAGAAGGGCCGACGCGCCGAAATTGCGGGGCTGCTGTCGGAGCAGGTGCAGATTCTCGAACGCTACTACTCGAAGAATAACGTCTACACCAACGCCACCGGGCTGAGCAGCGGTAACGCTTACTACAACATTACCCTGACACCGACGGACCAGAGCTTCATCCTGACCGCCGTGCGCAAGAGTGGCTCATCCATGGCAACGGACAAATGTGGGGATTTTAAGATCACCAACACAGGTGTACGGACCATGGATAACGCTGCTGCCGGGCTAACCACCAAGGATTGCTGGGGCCGCTGAGTTTTTTATTCGGGTGCTTTCTTGCACCCCTGTCTTATGAGTTGAATCAGAACATGACCAGGCAACAGCAAGTGGTGATTGTCGGCGGCGGAGTCATTGGCCTGCTGACCGCGTTCAATCTCGCGTCCGAAGGACAGCGTGTGGTGCTGCTGGACCGCTCCGGCGTGGGCTCGGAAGCCTCCTGGGCCGGCGGCGGTATCGTTTCACCGCTGTACCCTTGGCGCTATAGCCCGGCGATCACCGCGCTGGCCCATTGGTCGCAGGACTTTTATCCACAGCTGGGCCAGCGCTTGCTCGCCGCGACCGGGATCGACCCGCAAGTGTATGTCACTGGCCTGTACTGGCTGGACCTGGACGACCAGGCGCAGGCGCTGGCCTGGGCCGAGAGCGAAGGGCGACCGATGCAGGCGGTGGACATCAGCGCGGTCCGTGACGCCGTGCCGGCGCTGGGGTCGAGTTATTCCCGGGCGATCTACATGCCCGACGTAGCCAACGTACGCAATCCGCGCCTGGTGAAATCCCTCCGGGCGGCGTTGTTGGCGCTGCCCAATGTCACGCTTCATGAACACTGTGAAGTCAGCGGTTTCATTCGTGTGGATGAACGCGTGGTAGGCGTGACCAGCTCCGCGGGAGACATCCGGGGCGATCAAGTGGTGCTGGCCGCAGGGGCCTGGAGCGGTGAATTGCTCAAGTCGTTGGGCCTGAACCTGCCGGTCGAACCGGTCAAGGGCCAGATGATCCTGTACAAGTGCGCCTCGGATTTCCTGTCGAGTATGGTCCTGGCCAAGGGGCGCTATGCCATTCCACGTCGCGACGGGCACATCCTGGTCGGCAGCACGCTGGAGCGTGACGGCTTCGACAAGACACCGACCGATACGGCGCTGCAAAGCCTGAAGGCATCGGCCGAGCAACTGATTCCCGCGCTGGCGGATGCCGAAGTAGTGGGCCATTGGGCTGGGCTGCGGCCTGGATCGCCGGAGGGGATTCCCTACATCGGCGAAGTGCCGGGGGTTGCGGGGTTGTGGTTGAACTGTGGGCACTACCGTAATGGGTTGGTGTTGGCGCCGGCTTCGTGTCAGTTGTTTGCGGATTTGATGTTGGGACGGGAGCCGGTGATTGATCCGGCGCCTTATTCGCCAGTGGGGCGGTTGTAAGGCCGGATTTGGGGTTGGTTTGGTGACGAGGCGGCCTGGGGTTTTGTGGGCTGAGTACATATCCGTTACTGCGGTCACGGCGGCTTAGGGGGCCGCCCTTACGGCGGGTCACTTTTTGAGAAGCCGGAATGCCGGCCCAGGCAAAAGTAACCAAAAACGCTTTGCCCCACCACTGGACACCTCGCCAAGGCTCGGTGTTCCCTCACTCCGGCATTGCTCCGTGGGCCCGCCGCGAAGGGCCA
>NZ_JBMDJD010000055.1:0-22255 GCF_057809015.1 Pseudomonas sp. FG6 | reverse complement strand
CGGTTACCTGCTGGGTGTCGACGCCGCCGAGGCCGTCGCTGACCTGTACGGTGAATACGTCATTGTGGCTTTCGCCAGCCTTCAGGGATTGCACGGCACTGGCGACGCCATCAGTGCCATTGGCCAGGGTGTAGGTCCACAGGCCGTTGTTGTCGACGGCGA
This sequence comes from Pseudomonas sp. FG6, assembly GCF_057809015.1. Classification (NCBI taxonomy): domain Bacteria; kingdom Pseudomonadati; phylum Pseudomonadota; class Gammaproteobacteria; order Pseudomonadales; family Pseudomonadaceae; genus Pseudomonas; species Pseudomonas sp. FG6. The sequence continues at coordinate 22,093 of NZ_JBMDJD010000055.1, read as the reverse complement.
TCGAACCGTAGGTGCCGGCATTTGCCCCGGCAATACTCCAAGTGGCAGTGGCGTTGTGATCGATATCGGCCGAGCTGAACTGGCCGCTGACGCTAAGAGTGGTGTCTTCCTTCACGCTGCCCGCATCGTTGCCGGTTGCGAAACTGAGCACCGGCGCGTCATTGGTGCCGGTCAGGGTAATCGTTACATCCTTGCTCACCGTCGCACCGAAGTCGTCCGTCAACGTTACCTTGAACACTTCGGTCTTGGTCTCGCCCTCGGCCAGGTACTGCGCCGCGCTGTTGTTCAGCGTATAGGTCCAACCCACGCTGCCTGTCGCATCGCCGGTGCTTTCGTTGCTGACCGTGGCTACCAGCGTACCCAACGCACCGGCCGGCGCGCTGATGCTGGTCGCATGGGCGTGATCGGCCAGGTCTACGTCGCCAAAGGCGAAGCTGCCGCTGGCTACCAGGGTGCCGTCTTCGGTCACCGCGCCGGTTTCCACCTCTGCTGCGGTCACCGTCGGCGCATCATTGGTGCCGGTAATGGTGACGACCACATTCTGCGTCACCGACGAACCATGCCCATCGTTGATGGTGACCAGGTACGTTTCAGTAACGGTCTGACCCTGGGCAAGGTGCTGCGCCGCCGTATTGTTCAGGTTGTACGTCCATTGCATCGAACCGTTGGCCGCGTTCGCGGCTTCGTTTACCGACGAGAGCACGAACGTTCCGAGATGAGTCGTGTTGCCTTCCGCAGGCGCGAACGTTGCGGTATGTGTGTCACTCAGGTCGACGTCGTTGAAGACAATCGTGCCGCTGGCTGCCAGCGAGTCGGTCGTGCTCGCGGTGGTGTTGGCGTCTTCGGTCACCACGCCGCCCTGTGCGCCGAGGCTCATCGTCACGCCATCATTCATGCCCGAAAACTGCACCGTCGCGGTGGCCCAACTGAGCGTCCCGTTACCCAGGCGAATCGCATAGGTAAAGCTGTCCGTCAGGAGTTCGCCCACAGCAAGCGACTGGAGTTGTGCCTGGAAGGCAGACGATAAAGCAGCGGCGTCGTAGCCAACCTTGCCGTCCGAGGTGATCCAGATCCTTGCACCGTTCAAGCTGGTGTCAGAACTTGTCGCCTCAGCCCGCGCCGTGTCCTGGGCCAGGAGGTCGTTCGGCGCATAAACCTTGGTGGCCGTGGAAAGACTGTCCGCATTGTCGAGTGACCAGAGTGTCTTCGCGTTGCCGCCGAGGTCATTGGACATGACGTCCCAATACACCACCCCCGACAGATTTTCAGTGGTGGTGAATACGTCATCCTTCGCCTGCGGCGTATTGGAAAACGAGGTAACGGTGCCGCCGCTGGTGGTTGTAGTACTGGCCATGTCTTTCTCCCAAGAAGAACTTCATCCTGAGCAAAAAACCGCTGCGGACCGCTAACCGCCACGAGTCGGCTCTTACTCAACCCACGAACATCTCATTCCACCGGCACCAATCGGCTGGCCAGCAGCTTCACACCCGCCCCGGTCCTGTCACCTTGAGGCTCAATGCGCACAATCTGTCCTTGCGCCTTGAACTTCATGGGACCGCCGGGGGTGTCGAGTTCGATCTCGAACTCAATCAAGCTGCCCACGTGTTGCTCGCTGTCGGTTTCGAAATACAAACCGCAGGCGCTGATGTCACGGGTGACACCGCTGCCCCCGCCGATCAACTGCAGCGACAAGACGACTCGTTCACGGTGCTCAACTCGATAGGTGTCTTTCATGGCCGCAGTTTAAGAACGACCACTGTTTTCTACATGAGCGCGGGCTCCCTTTTTTTCTGGGAGTCAATCCGTCAGGAAAACAGGGCGTTATAGGACAAATGTCATGGGAGGAGTTGCCCAAAGCCCCCTTGGAAAAGGCGACAGGCCGTAGCGGTTGCTATCATTAGCGGCAGCTGACACAACCCGCCTAGAGAGGCAGCGACTCGTATGCCCATTCAAGTCTTGTTGGTAGCTCTACCGCTCGTGGCCTGGGGCCTTGAGCGCCTGGTGGAAAGCGCTCGACCGAGGTTGGCGCTGGCGGGGTCGGTGTCGTCGGTGGCGCAATACCTGCTTTTGCAGCCCCAACACGCACCCGATGTGGTGGTGCTGGATCTGGACGGCGAGGGCGGTGTCGAGTCCCTGGCCGACTTGCACAGCCAGACCAAAGCCAAGATCCTGGTGGTGACAGGGTCGACCGACATGACCCTGCATGACGATGCAGTGCTGGCGGGCGCCCGTGGCGTGGTGGATAAGCGGGAATCGGCATCCGCGTCGACATTGCTCAAAGCCATAGAAAAAGTGCATGACGGCGAACTCTGGATCGATCGCAATGCGACCAGCCGTATTTTCCTTGAACTGGCGCACCAGAAAGCCGTGCGGGACCTGGACCCGGAACAACAAAAAATCGCCAGGCTCACGCGTCGCGAACAGCAAACCATTGCATCGCTGGCCTGCGACCCCTCAGCCCCTGGCAAGTTGGTGGCCGAAAAACTGCACATCAGCGAGCACACGCTGCGTAACCACCTCACATCGATCTACAGCAAGCTGGGCCTGACCAACCGCGTGGACCTGTACGCCTACGCACACAAGCACGGGCTTGTCACAGACAACTGAGGCATCCTCTCGAAAGATTGGCTGGTATCATCAGGCCGCTATCCATATCCAAGAAAGGGACTTCCTGATGAAGCGTCTGTTTGCCTGCACCCTCCTGGCACTGGCTGTCGTCGGCTACGCCAAGGCCGACCAGAGCACCTTCGAAGAAACCAACCAGTGCACGGAAGACATCGACTGCCAAGGCGACTTCATCTGCAAAAACGGCCAATGCGACCTCCCCGAACCCCAGCAAAGCCTCGTCGCAAAACCCACCGCCACTCCTCAAATCACCAAGCCCGCACCCCCAGCACCCCCCGGCGTAGTCTATGAAACCTTGCCCGCCACCTCCGAACGCGCCGGGCCGTTCACCACCCAGACCCAAGAAACGGGCACCGCGCTGAATTATCAAACCCGCGCCGGCGTGGTGAACCTGATGGAATCCATCGTCGAACAGCCTGAGTACACCGGCTACGTGGCGATTGAAAAGGCCTACACGTTTGGGCCGGGTAGGTATGTGGTGGTTGTGTCCACCGGGGAGGGCGGGAATGCGTGCCCGGCGTCTACTTATGTGTTTAGTTTCGATGCCAAGGCTGAGCGAGTGGATGGGACGCGGGCGGTGGAGGGGTGTTCGGAGTTGGTTGAGGCGGGGGTTGAGGGGAATCGGTTGGTGGTTAAGAAGGAGGGGGGTGGGATTGTTGTGGTTGGTGGGGTGGTTGAGTAGGGGGGGCAGATCGCTTTCGGCCAAAAGCGGCCCTTATTGGAGCTTGGATTTTACTGGTCGCAGCTAACATGCGCCATGGTGCAGGAGAGGTGCGGCAGCAGCTTTCAATCGAGCTTATAGAGGTGTCAACTGCCAGTAAAAGTTGCGAACCAACAAGGAAAGTTATGAAAACACTCAAACAGATAATCTTGGAATTCTGGTTCCCGCTTACGTTTGCTGTGCTATGGACAATATTGCGCATGCTATCAGTGCCTGATACGAGTACGGGGTGGCAGCAGACAGTATTGAATTGCATCGGCACCTTTGCACCCGCTTTTTTTTTCTTGAGTTTTTTATCCGGGCAATGGTTCAGGGTACGAAAACAGCTCAAGGTTGAGGGTGGATTAACATCTGTTGAGCAACGACTAACTGCCCTAGTGGGACATATGGAACAGCAGGCCAATCATTTGGAAAAGCAAGCCAAAGACATTGTTGGCTATACAACGGGGGGAGAAAGCTATTGCCGCGTACTGTGCGCGTTTGATGGCACAAATCCGGGTTCTCTGATGCTGATGGCGATTCATTGCGGCGAGTACCCGCTTACAAACATCGAAATTAGGGTTTGTGACTTGGACCTTTTGAGAGAAGGCAATGCGCTGACTATTGATCATTTTTTCAATATTGAGCGACTGCTGCCGGGTACAAATTCAATGTTCGGGAGCTTCCCTATGGACGGTAGGGATAGCCGGAGCTTCAATATCTTTATGCACGCGCAGAACGGCCGGACAGTACAAGAGGTTCGCATGGTAAAAAGCGAGGCCGGATGGCACCAGGCTCAGAGGGTTACAAGGGACTACGATACTTTGTATGTGGATCTAGTAGAGGATTCTCCTCTTGGTACAAATCCATGGAATTAGTGACGGTGAAGGGTTTGCCGATTCGAAGTACTACTAATGGCAGGTTTCAGCCTCTGCTGACTGGCGGCTATGGATCGGTTGCCATCCTTCGCGATAGGCAAAAAACGACCAGGAACGGAAGTTCGGCGCGGTCTGCTTTCGACCCGGTGCTGCCCTTCGCCTCGTTAACGACAAACACCGCATACCCTTCACTCTATACGACAAAAGGCGGGCACCAATGAGATAAGATCATTGGAATGCCAAAACCAGGGGGCGAGGATGAGTAATTCCGCACTATATTTTCACAATATTGATGTTCTCCTTGAGCGTGTAGGCCACGCCTCACGGGAAATAGTGTTCTTTTTTGGATCCGCGCTTTCTATTCCTGAAGCCCATGATATGCCTGGTGTGCCGAATGTTGCCGGGGTTCTTGCTCTTGTCGAGGAAGCTCTCAGCGGTTCTCCGCAAGCATTCGCGCCAGTATCTACTTTGAATGAGGTCGGCGAGGCCTATCGCGCCGCATTTGCACAACTACAAGCCTTCAGAGGGCAGGACGCTGCCAACGACGTGATCCGCCGGGCCGTGATTCGAGCTCGTAAGCCTGTCGCTGCAGACTCTGTCAAAATCGGGGAGCCAAATTGGAGGGATCCTGAAGTTTGTGAGGGGCTGGATGCAGATCCGGTTGGATGGCATCTGCGTCCTTCGTTGATAGCACTGGGACAGCTACTCGCAAATCACTCAGGGCGTCTCGGAAAAACTGTGCTGACCACCAACTTCGACCCGCTAATACAAGTCGCAGTTCAGACCGCTCATGGAAACTATTTTCGTACGACGCTGCATGACGACGGATCACTTGGTCAATCACAAGGTCCCGGCGTCCAAGTTGTACATCTACATGGATACTGGCACGGAACAGATACATTGCATGTGCCAGCGCAAATTAGCCAGCCACGGCCAAAACTGAAACGATCACTCGAAAAGCTACTGCAAAACCGAACCCTGGTCGTCATGGGGTGCGGTGGGTGGGATGATATTTTTATGTCTAGCCTCTCAGACCTGATGGCGGACTCTGAGCTTAATCCTGACGTTCTTTGGGCGTTCTATGAATCTGACGAACAGGAGATCATTCAGAAATATAACCATGTGCTGACGAGCCTCGGACCGGCTGTTCCTCGAGCTCGGGTACAGTTTTTTGCAGGTGTCGATCTTCATACATTCTTTCCACAATTATTGGAAAGGTTAAGAAGTTCCGCTGATGTGGACGAAGAGCGGAACGTTAGTTATCTGTTAGAAAAATTTCACGAGTTGGCACCGGAACTTAGGCACAAGGTATTAGAGCAGGTCGATCCGTCGTTAGTTGAACGAGTTGAAAGCTTAAAATCCAAACATGACAAACTCGAGAAAGAGCTTAGAGATGCTCGCCACGAATCACACGAAAGGGTGGTTGATCTAGAAGCGCAGACGGTACGTCTCGCGTCGGATTTGCAGCAGGCGCAGTCAGCATTGACGTCTGCACGCCTTGCACTTACTAGCGCGGAAATGAAAGATTTGTCATGGCTTGCAATGATTCAGACTCGCATGATGCCGAAACAACCTGGACGTGTGCCTTTTCATCACTCCAAAGAGGTAGCGCTGCGCGGCTATCACGCAGCCGCAGGAGGACAAAACGTCGAGCCGTTGTTGCAAGAAGTGACGTGGTCACTTGTTCCATACAATGAAAATGGCCTTCATCGTGGGTATAAAGCTGCCATCATATTCAAGGGGGATAATTTTGTGCCGGGCGTTGTCTTCACTTATCGTCGGCACGGCCAAAATGCTCCTCCTAGCGGGAACAATGAATATTTCTGGCGTCTACCCAATATTTATTATGGGAACTATTTGGAGGTCTCAAGTGGTGACAACGAACCGGAGGCATCATTGAGTTGGCGAGGCTACGAATTTCAGCTAAGGAATCCCGAAGGGCGTGTATCGGAATGGGTAATGTTCACATATCCATTTGACGATGTGCTTCTTGAAAAAATCCGTACCGAGTCCTTTCAACTCGGAACCAACTTGCTCGAAATTGGGAATGCGTCGGCGGCGGTCGAGCCGCTGCGAAAGGCTTACGTATTCTCCGACCGAATGTTCGGTATTCAATCACCAGAAACATTAAGTAAGAAGACAGCGTGGGAGCGTACTATTGATGAAGCTGCGCTATCGAAACTACGCTTCCGCGTCGGCGACCGACTAGTAGTTGTTTCAGGACCCCATGCTGGAGTTTCGGGTGCCGTCGAAAAACTTCTGCTGCGACACCTCCATGCCTATGTCATCAAGCCGGCGCATGAAGACGTTTTGTTTCAAGCTTCCGATGCACAAGTCGAAAACGATATCCCTATCGTTCCTGATGCTGCTTCCTAAAACGGCCAATTTCGGTCTGATAGATAGCGCAAGATTCGGGACGTCCTTTTTACGCCTCGATTGCGAAAGCCAAAAAGGTGAAGGATTTAATATCCGCGCCTTTTTTTCAAATGCTGAGCAACTACTGAACTCGCCATGGGCATCACAGCCGAGCTGCTCGGTCATACGAGTTGAGGTGGCTATCAGCAGACCAGATATAGACACGTCTCGCCATATTCAGTGAGCAAAGACGTTGCCAGTCATGAATGATGGACAGGTCACCAAGGCCACTGCCATGCGTTGCGTGCGTCGGAAACTCCGCCAGCCAGGCGCGCATTTCATCCTCTTGCAAGAAGCTGATGGCTTTGAATGGAGAGCGCCCGGTCAACGCTGCATCGACCTGCTGAACGAATCGTTCTGCACAGCTGCGTCTCGTGCCGCCGTCGCCGTTCTGTCCGATGTGATTACCCGTTTCGAGTATGGTCGCCATCGGGAGGAACAAGGATTCGCCCCCTTGTATGCGTTGCTCTAACTGCTGGAGCGTTTCAAGGTGTCGCTGGGCTTTCATGGGGACATTGAGAACTTCTACGAAGATGGACGTGTCGATCAAACAAACTGCGGTCATTACGCCCCTCCTTGTGTGCTCTGGCGAAGCCCGGCCAACCAATCCATCGCTTGCGCCTTGCGCTGTTCCTCGGTGGTAGGGTCCTTTAAAAAACGATCCAGGACCCGTCGAGTCATGAGCTGTCCTAGCGGACCTTGGGCTACCAACTCTGGGTATCGCTCCAGGTCGCCCAGGCGTACCAAACGGCTATCGCCTTCTTCCGGGTCGCGATAACACGCCACCACATCAGCCAACGCGCTGTCAGGCAACGCGTCCATGAGCGCTGGGTTATGTGAGGTTAATAGAACTCGTAGCTCCCTCTCGGCGGCGATGGCTTGAAGTTGCTTTACCAAGGTTTCCGCCCTGCTAGGGTGAACGCCATTGTCGATTTCTTCGATGACCACGAGTGCTCCCGCAGGAGCCGTCAGCAGAGCTGCACCGATAGCCAGAACGCGAAGCGTGCCGTCAGAGAGCAGGGGGGCATCTACCTTCCTGCTTTTCTGCCCAAAGGATTCCACCAACCGAACCATTACATCGTTGCGATCAGTTTTGATGAACTCGATATCCGTGATGTCTTGTTCTGGCAATGACTTGATGAATGCAAGCAGCTTTGCCTTCTGCTCCGACGTTTGGGAAATTCGGTAGAGAACAGCAGAAAGGTTACTGCCGTCCTCTTTGATGAGGTCGTCTTTCACATACGCATAGTCACGCATTAGCGCGGGGCGCGGATCAAGGAACACGACGTTGCGCAGCGTCTCACGCAAAGCTTTTGTCACGGTTGGAATCACGCGCTGCGATTCAAGGTGGCCCGACTCGAACCGACCTGGGGTTTCAAGCTGATAAAAAATGGCCTGTCGGTTTGAGCAAGGAATATGGGGCTTATTCTTCCCACGCTTGAAGTTGTTGTATGCCACTCTGATTTCGTCAGTGTGGGGGTTAGCCAAACCGTCGATTTGATACAAAGGTACTGCTTCGTTCGGTTTCACAACGCTTTCTGCCGTAACGACCAGTTGATCGGCTATCAGGCCAATTGATATCTCGAAATGATCCCAGCTTTGAGGTATGCCCTCGAATCGACCTCCGAGGCTGAAGCTGGCTTGAGGATCACGCAGCAGATCGTTTGCTTGCCCTCGAACGACGGCGTCCCCACTTTGAATAGAGCGAGTGATGTCATCCAGACGGCTTCCCTTGGCCAACCAGTTGAGAAGTCGGATTGCCTCAAGCACATTGCTTTTGCCTGAGGCATTGGCGCCGATCAAAAAAGTCATGGCCGACAGCGGCAGGCTCGCGCTTTCGTAGCTCTTAAAGTTTTTCAGTTCAATTGAAGTCAACATACTTTAAATGCTCGTACACGCGTCATTAATAACTCTCCGCACTCTGTCGCCCTTGGCTTCGATAAAAATCTTTGGGCATGCTTCACTCTAGGTGCTGATCAACCACTCATCCTGACATAGTACGTGAGCAAAATGGCCGGAGATACCCCGGCCTTGGTGCGTCTCGGGTTCAGCTAACATGAGCGCGCGATCGTAAAGGGCTATGACGTCGAGGATGGTTTCTGGTTGGGTTTCACTCGTGCACACGGGTGAGCAACCCGATGCGACTCCCAACCATCCAACCCAAAGCGGATGTCCCAAACGTCCGTTCTCCTATCAAGTCTTAACATCCTCCTGAAGCCGCCGACCAATCACCTCCAACAAATCACACCCATCCCGCAACGGAATCACCAGCAGCTGCGCAAAATCCGAAAGCACCACCGCATCGCTGCTGATCTCAGAACGAAACGCCATGTTCTCCAGTACCTGAGTCACCACGCGTATTCGGTAATCAGCCGTTGCATGCATCACGTCAAGCGGCGCTTGGGTATCGATGAGCAGGGAAGCGGGTGTGCAGTCGATGCCGGTGATGGGGATGTATCTGTTCATAGGATTACTCCGATCAGGTTAAAGGGCTGATCCGATCCTCAGGTCGCCAAACCTGATCGCCATCTGGGCGATGGACATCACTATGGGGGCTCGTGGATCAAGCGGGAAGGTGGCAGCTTCCTAAACCTTCGTAGGAGTCGGGCCTCTGTTTTGCCGGAGACTTCTGACACGGCTGGGTCTGACTTATTCAAAACCATTGACTGGTCAAGCTCGGGTCGGCTTCGCCGCCCAGCGGGAGCAAGCTCCCTCGCCACGGGGGATTGTTTTATCTGGCGATACGGATGTGAGTTCAGTTGCCTTTGTGGCGGGGGTACTTGCTTCCGCACTGCGGATTTGGGGGGGCGCAGGGTTTGTGCCCTGCGCCAGCGTGCTATTTCTTGACCTTGTAATCCTGGCCCCACACTCGCACGGTGTTGACGGCTTCGTCCGAGCCTTCAAACACGAACTTCTGCCGCACGGCCGCTTTGGGTGGGACGGTGACGTCGTCGGGGTTGTCCTGGCTGATGAGGTTGTTGGCGTAGCCGGCCTGGTCGATGGCGAGCAGGGCGCCGGTTTGTTTGAGGTTGATCAGGCGCAGTTGGGTGTCGGTGCTGTTGCGAAAGCCCAGGGTCACGGTGGCGCGTTCCTCGCCGGGTTCGAACTTCAGCACTTCGACGGTGATGCGGTCTTTCATTTGTTCGTGGGAGGAGATAATCGCCGCGCCGTCGGTGCCCTGGGCCGATTCGCGGCCGTCGAGCACGCCTTCGCTGACGCCGCCCAAGAGGTTCTTGCCGGCGGTGACGAATGTCGAGACGGCGGCCTTGGTCGAGTCCTTGATGGTGCTGCTGGTGGGCTCGCCTTCGGCCAGGCACAAGGAGCTGATCAAGAGGGTGGAGACGAAGAGGCTGGAGCGCGATGGCAGGAAAGTCATACCGGGGTCCTTGAGGGTTGTCTGCAACGCCGCCCGTCTTGGGGCGCACGGCATCATAGCTGCGATCACAGCGCACTTGTCTATGAATTTGTCCCCTTGAGCCGCTCCGACATTTTCACCAGTGCGGCCAACGAATCGGCGTTCATCTTGCGCATCAGGGCGCCGCGCCGAACCTTGACCGTCACTTCGCTCAGGCCCAGTCGCGCCGCCACTTGTTTGTTCAGCAGCCCCGACACCACCAGGTCCATCACGTCGCGCTCGCCGTCGGTCAGCCCGGCATGGCGTTGCTTCAACTCATCGACCTGCGCCTCTGCCGCGCGCCGTTCGCGGTCGCGGTTCAGGCCCAGGCTGATGGCGTCGAGCAGGTCTTGTTCGCGGAAGGGTTTGGTCAGGAATTCCAGGGCGCCGGCCTTCATGGCCTTGACGGACATGGGGATGTCGCCGTGGGCGGTGATGAACACCACCGGGACGCGGATGTTCAAGCGGGCCATTTCCTGTTGGAAATCCAGCCCGCTCAAGCCCGGCATGCGCACGTCCAGGATCAGGCACGCGGGGGCATCCGGCAGCGTCGCGGCCATGAACTCGCGCGCGGAGCCGAAGGCCAGGCTCGCCAGGCCCACGGAGGCGAGCAGGTCTTGCAGCGAGGCGCGCACGGAGTGGTCGTCGTCGACGATGTAGACCACCGATTCCTGGGTGTCAGTTTCGCTCATCGGGTTCCCTTGTCACGGCCGGCAGGGTGAAGTGGAAGGTCGCGCCTGAGGGCGGATTGTTCGAGGCCCAGAGACGGCCGTCATGGGCTTCGATGATGGAACGGCAGATCGCCAAGCCCATGCCCATGCCGGCGTGTTTGGTGCTGTAGAAGGCATCGAACACCCGTTCCAGGTCGCCGGGCGTGAGGCCGGTGCCTTGGTCGCCGACGCTGAAGAGCAGTTGGCGGGTGTTGTCCAGCCCGGCATGCAGCGTCAGCACTCTGTGCTCCGGCTCCACCTGGCGCATGGCGTCGATGGCGTTCATCGCCAGGTTGAGGATGACCTGCTGGATTTGCACGTCATCGGCCAGCATCGGCGGCAAGCCTTCCTCGACGTGCACGTGCACGACGATGTTATGTTCGTTCAGCTCTCCGGCCAACAGGTGCAGCGCGGCGTTGAGTGTGTCGGCGACGTTCAGCCATTGTTTCGTCGGGGCTTGATGCCGGGCCATGCCGCGCAGCCGGGCGATGATGTCGCTGGCCCGATGGGTGTCGTCGATGATGCGTTCCACCGCTTGGCGCGCCTTGGGCAGGTTGGGTGGTTCGCTGGCCAGCCAGCGCAGGCACGCGCCGCCGCTGGTGGCGACGGCGGCCAAGGGCTGGTTGACTTCGTGGGCGATGGAGGCGGCCAGTTCGCCCAGCATGTTGACCCGGGCGATGTGGGCCAGGTGGGCGCGGGTTGTGTGCACGGCACTGATGGCCGCCGACAGCCGCAGTGCCAGGTAGGTGGTGCCGGCAATGGCGGCGAGGCTGATGAGCACGTTGATCAGCCCGGCCTCGGTGTCGCCGAAGCGTGTGAGCCGGTAACTCAGGATCGTCAGGACCATGCAGAACAGCGAGATCCCTGCCACCGCGCGCGCCGGCAGGATCCTCACGGCGATCAGCACCACCCCGATCTGGAACACCCCGACCGCGATTTCAAGGTCGGTGACGGTGTCGATCGCGGCGATGCCCAGCGCCAACCCCAACAGCGGTATCAGGCGCAGAATCACTTGAGTGCTTCTCACTGGATGTTCATCTCGTTGCGCTCGTTGATCCGGCCTGGATCACGCCATTTGAATCGCCTCACGAGGGATTGTCCAGGCTGAACAGGTCCGCCACTTCATCGTAGGCGAACAACTCGGCGTAGCGTCCCCATTGCGTGACGCAATCGAGGGTCATGGCGGCGTCGTGCTCGGACATGAAGTCTTCCAGCTGATCACGAAAGCGCCGGGCCGGTGCCGTGCGGGTAGGGCGGTCATCGAGCACCCGGCGCACATGGCTCACGAGCGGGACGTACTTGAGCAACTGCTGGGCAAACAGTTGCTTGCGCGCGTCGACGTCCGACTGGGCGTAGCGGTGTCCGGCCGGCAACAGGGTGATGTGGCCGTCGTGCATCTCGGCCAGGCGCATGAGTTGCAGCACCTCGGCCACCGGAAAAAGATCGCTGGGGCTGGAGCGCAATGCCCCAGCAAGCTCGCGCAAATCGGCGCGGCCCTGGTAAGGCTGGTCGTGCACGGCCTCGATCAAACCGGCCAGGGCATTGCTGGAGATCGACGGCAAGACCATGCTGACGCCGTTGCCGGCAAACGGCCCCTGGCGAGGCGAGGCCGAATCGGCACCGCCGGCCATCTGCACGTAAATGTGCTCCACCAGGGCTTGGAAAGCCGGGTCCGAGCGATGGCGTGGCTGGCGCAGGTCCACGGTGATCTCGCGCTGGATGCGCCCTGGGTTGGAGGAAAAAATCAAGATGCGATCACACATCAGCACCGCTTCCTCGATGTTGTGGGTGACCATCAGGATCGACTTGATCGGCATCCGCCCTTCGCGCCACAGCTCCAGCAGGTCGGTGCGCAGGGTTTCGGCGGTGAGGACGTCCAGCGCCGAAAACGGCTCGTCCATCAACAACACATCCGGGGCGACGACCAGCGCCCGCGCCAGGCCAACGCGCTGGCGCATGCCGCCCGAGAGTTCCTTGGGAAACGCGCTTTCGAAGCCGTCCAGGCCAATCAAGTCGATGGCAGCCAGGGCTCGTCGGCGCCGTTCCGGTGCTGCCACGTCCAGCGCCTCCAGGCCGACCTCGACGTTTTGCAGCACGGTCAGCCAGGGGAAGAGGGCAAAGCTCTGGAAGACCATGCGAACCGAACTCGGCAAGCCCTGCGCATCGAGCGGGAAATCCACCCCGCCGGCACTGGGCGCAATCAGGCCGGCGATGGAGCGCAGCAGGGTCGACTTGCCCGAGCCGGAGCGGCCCAGCAACCCGACCACTTCGCCGTCGTCCAGGCGCATGCAGACGTTGTCCAAGACCCTTCGCTCGGCGCCGCCTGCGGTGCCGTAGACATGCCCCAGTTGCTGGACATCCACCAGGCAACGTTTTTCCATGACGTGCATTGGGCTCACCCCTCAATCAATGCGAAGCCGACGCTCGGCGAAACCGTACAGGGGCCGCCACAGCAGGCGGTTGAACCCCACGACAAAAATCGACATGACCAGGACCCCCAGCGCCACGCGCTGCAGATCCCCGGCCGCCGTGGCCTGGGCGATGTAGGCGCCCAGGCCGGAGGCGTACACATGCTCGTCGCCCCAGGAAACCGCTTCGGCGACGATACTGGCGTTCCACGACCCGCCAGCGGCGGTCAGGGCTCCGGTGACGTAGTAAGGAAACACCCCAGGCAGCGCGACCTGGCGCCACCACTGCCAACCGCGCACATGAAAACTGCGCGCGGCCTCCCGCAGATCGGTCGGCAAGGCGCTGGCCCCGGCAATCACGTTGAACAGGATGTACCACTGGGTGCCCAGTATCATCAGCGGCGAGAGCCAGATATCCGGGTTCAACTTCAGCGCAACGATGGCCACCACGGCGAACGGAAACAGCACGTTGGCCGGGAACGCCGCCAGCCATTGCGCGACGGGTTGCAAGCGCTCGGCCCAGCGCGGGTTCAGGCCGATCCAGACGCCGACGGGTACCCACACCAGGCTCGCCAGGACGATGAGCACCGCGACCCGCACCATCGTCGCCAGCCCCAGGCCAAAGGCGTCGACGACGTCTCCAAGGCCCAACGTGCTGCCAATGAACTGCGACAACTGGAGCACGCCGACCATGCACGCCAGGGCGACCAGGATGATCCAGGCCCGGTCCATCGCACGGTTGAAGCGGGCACTGGTTTTAAACCGGGTGAGGGGAAGCGCTGGCAGCTTGTCCAGGCATAACGAGGACTTGATCTCCCTCAACGCCTGGGACACCAACGGCGCCAGGCGAGCGGACCTCAACAGTTCATAGACCCTGGAGCGAGGACGCTTCTGCGCGGCGGTCTGCTCGAAGCGAAACTTGTCCGCCCAGGCCACGATCGGCCGGAAAAACAACAGGTCGTACAGCTTGATCGCCACCGCCATCGCCAACACCGCCCAGGCGATGGCCGCGATGTTTTTCTGCTCGATCGCCAGGGCCAGCCACGAGCCGATGCCGGGCAAGTTGACGGTGGTATCGCCCACGGTAATGGCTTCGGAGGCCACCACGAAAAACCAGCCGCCGGACATCGACATCATCATGTTCCACACCAGCCCCGGCGTGGCGAAGGGCAACTCCAGCCGGACGAAGCGCTGCCAGGGCGAAAAGCCGAATTGTCGACTGACTTCGTACAGGTCGTGAGGCACGGTCCTCAATGATTGGTAGACGCTGAAGGTCATGTTCCAGACCTGGCTGGTGAAAATGGCGAAGATCGCCGCGCACTCCACCCCCGTTTCCTTGCCGGGGAACAGCCCCATGAAAAACACCACGGTAAACGTGAGAAACCCCAGCACTGGCACGGATTGCAGGATATCCAGCGCGGGCAGGATCACGACGGCTGCCTTGCGGCTTTTCGCCGCCAGCGTGGCAATGACCAGAGAGAAAACGAACGAGGCGAACAACGCGATGAACATGCGCAACGTGGTGCGCAGGGTGTATTCCGGCAGGTGGATCAAGTCCAGCGACAACGGCGATGAATCCAGCACGCCCAAGGGCTGGCTCATCTGATCGAAACCATGAAAGACCAAGCCCCCTACGAGCGCAACCAAACCCAGCAGCACAACATCGGCCCACCAGGAACCATGGGGCACTTGGGCGTTGTGCTTGACGGTTGAAAACGCAGGTGCGGTGAATGAAGAACGCATGGGGCACCTCGGTTGCTTTATTCAAGGCCAGGGATGACCGCGCCAACGGTGTTTGGCGATCAGGCTGTTGGGACGTTTGTAATGGGCGGTGTTGAGCGCCCGGCAAGATTAGGCGCTGTGGTGGGGGATGGCTACGATGATTGGGGGTGGGGAAATATACTTTGGTATATCGGCGGGAAGGGTTAAGAGGTGTTTGCGTAGAGCGTGGCGCGCAGGGCATCTCCAGCAGGATCAAGAACACCACAGCACTAACGCCAGGCGATGACCTTGTGGCGAGGGAGCTTGCTCCCGCTGGGTCGGTCCGACGCCTCGGGCGCAGCAGCCCTAAATCTGTCACCGAGGTCCATCAGGTAAACCGCGTACTGCTTGCTTGGGGCTGCTACGCAGCCCAGCGGGAGCAAGCTCCCTCGCCACGCGAGGTGTTTTATTCCGGTAATTCTTTAACTCGTCGGTCATGCGATACGTACCGCGTAAGGGAGGCTTAATCTTCATGTCTTGGCATGTTGAATCTTTCAGCATTCATGAGTTTTTTATAGTGTTCAAATATAATCATGGCACTTTCCTCGCTATCTACTAGACGCTCGTAATAGCTTGCGTCTTCTGCCCATTCGCGAAAAACCAACTGGGTTTGGTTTTTGTTGTTTTCCTTGCTCTTGAAATTTAACTGCCAGTAAGTGGATGGCTGTTTGTCGGTGATTTCAAAAAGATCTGCCGCAAAAGGTTTCGGGTACTCATCGTCATTTTCTGAGCAAATATAGAACCATGGGCAGTTGTCTCGGAATTCTATTCCGTAGATGACATACTCCTTTCCGATTTGAAGGTCTACTTCTCCATCGGGCATGGATATATATTTTTTTAACCGTGTTATGGTTTCTGGTTTAGGCACTTCATTTATATTGTTGATTTTACAGAGGGCTTTCATTTTGTTTTGGCTCCAGGTGGTACGGCAGGATCATTTCCCCACGGCCTGATGTTGTCGATACTATGTTTTTTGAATTTAAAATCTTTGAGCTCGCCGGTTTTCGGGTCCCGAACATAATGTACTACGGAGTCATTTCCGTTTTTTGATTTTAGTCTTAGCTCCCATTTATCCAATCCTTTGAACAAAGGATCGTTGAGGTCTTCAATAATAATAGCTCCATGGCCTTCTTTTGCCGCTTGTAATGTCATCTGATCTTGGATGCTTTTAGGTTCTCGACTCCATTTGTCAGGTTTCGACGGGGCCGGAGCTGGTGGGACTCCTTCATTTACAGTGGCTGTAAGAGATGGATCGTCTAATTTTCCGATCGATTTCCCGCTACCCGCCTCGGGACATCCATTCAACCCCAACGGATCCACCCACCCCGTGGGGTTGAGGGTGTACCTATACCCATTCAACCCACCCGCCAGCTTGCTCGGGTCAGGCGTCAGGTAGCGGCCGGTCTCGGGATTGTAGTAGCGGTGCCGGTTGTAATGCAGGCCGCTTTCCGCGTCGAAGTACTGGCCTTGGAAACGCAGCGGTTGGTCGAGTTGTTCGCCGCCGCCGTGTTGGACGTCGAGGAGTTTGCCGTAGCCGGTGTAGCGCGCCGACCAGACGATGTCGCCGCGGTAGCTGGTCAGTTCCTGGGGCGTGCCGAGGTGGTCGAGGTGGTAGTAGAACGGGCAGGCCTTGAGTGGGCCTTCGCCGTCGAGCATCGCCAAGGGGCGGAAGGTGCCGGGTTCGTAGAGGTAGCTGCGGTAATGCCGGGGGCCGCTTTCGGCGATGACCTGTTCGCCTTGCCAGATGAATTCGGTGGTCTGGCCGTCGACGGTCTTGCTGATGCGTCGGCCGAAGGCGTCGTAGCGGTAGGACGCTTCGCGGCCGTCCGGGGTGGTGACGCCGATCAGGCGGTGCTGGCTGTCGTAGCGGTATTCGGTGACGAGGCATTGGGCCTTGCCGCGGCGTTCGCGGACCAGGTTGCCGTAGGCGTCGTAGTCGTAGTGGCGGTCGCCCTCCATCGTCAGGCGGTTGCCCTTGAGGGTGGTGGGGCCGGGGCGGTCCATCAGCAAGAGGTTGCCGGCCGGGTCGTGGGCGAAGCGTTCCGGCTCGGCCTGGAAAGGGTCGATGCGAATCAGTCGGTCGAGCGGGTCGTACTGGTAGTTGCGCCGGCCCCGGCGGTTGTCGGTGAGGGTCGCGAGGTTGCCGTTGGCGCTGTAGCGGTAATCGCGCCAGATCATCTGCACCGGTTGCAGTGGTAGCAGTGGTTGCTCGGCCTGCTGTGATTGCTGTTGCCAGACGGTCTGGGCCTTGAGGCGGCCCTGTTCGTCGTAGGCGTATTCGCTGAGCAGCCGGCCTTGCTGGCGCTGGCGTTCGCGAGTGCCGTCAAAGCGGTGCTCGGTGAGACAGCTGCCGTTGAGGTCGATGCGGTGTAACCGGCCACCACGCTGGTGGTGGTAGTCGAGGGTGCAGTTGTCCGGCAGGCGCAGGTGATTGAGCTGGCCGCAGGCGTCGTAGCCATAGCCCAGGCTGGCCCAGCCCTGGTGCTCGCTGACCAGCCGGTCCTGGGCGTCGTATTCGAAAGCCAGCGGCCAGTGGCCGTCGTCGACACTGATCAGGCGGCCGAGGGCGTCGTAGCGGTAGTGAACCTGGGCACCGTCGGGCAAGGTTTTGCGCAGCAGGCGTCCGGCGCTGTCGCGCTGGTAAGCCGTGACCCGCTGGCTGCCATCGCTGCCGAACTCGGTTTTCTCCAGCAACTGGCCGTTGAGGTCGTAGGCGTAGGCGGTGCGTTGGCCGTCGAAGCCGGTTTCCTGGCGGATCAGGCCGTTGGGGTGGTAGTCGAGGCGGTAGTGCTCGCCGGATTCGTTTTCGATGTCGGTGAGCAACAGGCGCGCCGAGTCGTAGCGATATTTCAGCTCACTGCCGTCGGCGTTGAGGCGGCGGCTGACCAGGTGCAGGTCGTCGGCGTATTCGTAGCGGGTGGTGCGCCCCAGTTCGTCGCGCTCGGCGGTGACCTTGCCGTAGGCGTTGTAAGTCCAGGCGCGGGTCGCCCCCGTGGGCAAGGTCAGCTGCAACAAGCGGCCGACGGCGTCCCATTGATACTGGGTGAGGGCCCCGTGTTCGTCCTCGCGGCTGAGCAAACGTCCCTGGACGTCGTAGGAAAAACGCCGGCGCCGGCCGTCCGGCAGGGTTTCTTCGATCAACTGGCCGAGGCGATTCCAGGCCAGATGGTGGAAACCGCCGTCGGGATGGCTGATGACCAGGGGCAGGCCACGGTCATCGTATTTGTAGAAGGTGCTGTGGCCGTTGGGGTCGGTGTGTTGGGTGATGTCGCCCTGGGCGTTGCGGTGGTACTTCCAGCTGGCCTTGCCTCGGTGAACATCGCTGACGAAGCCGTTGACGTACTCGTAGCTGTGCGCTTCGTCTTCTGGCGGGATGACGGCGATCATCCAGCCGTTTTCGTCGTAGCGGTATTCGCGGACCGCCCCCAGCGGATCCTGTTCGGCGATCAACTGGCCTTTTTCGTCGTAGGCGTTGAGGTGCTCGCCGCCGTCCGGCTCGACCTTGCGCACCAGTCGCGCCGTGTCGTCGTGGACATACACCTCCTGGCTGCCGTCGGCGTGGGTCACGGTCACACTGCCGTTGTCGTCCCAGGCGTAACGCGCCTCCATTTGCGCGAAGCTGGCCCAGTGACGAACGCACCGGGCCAACTTGCCCGCGCGCTCCCAGGCCCAGTAGAAACGGGCGCCGCCGGCCAGTTGCCGCTCGACGATCACGTGCTGTTCGTCGTAGCGGTAGTGCTCGGTTTCGCCCGCTGCGTTGCTGGCCTCGATCAGGCGTTGCTGCGGATCGTAACGGTAGGTGACCAGCTTCTGGACGGTGCTCCAGCAAGCCTCTTCGGTGTCTGCCGGGCGAAATTGCTGGTAGTCGACGGCGATGATGTGGTTGCGCTCATAGCGCAGCAGCAAGGCCCGACCGGCATCGTTTTTGAGTCGTTTGATCCGCCCAAGGAAGTCGCGTTGAATGCGCAGTCGATTGCCATGGCTGTCGCTGATGGCGGTCAAGGTGACGCCCTGTGCGTCGCGCTGGAAATGGTAGAAGACCGGGCGCTGACCAGCCTGGGCCAGGATCAATTCGGACGGCTTTTCCCCCAGGTAAATCGCTGCCCGCGAGAGGCTGTTGGTGATCGCCGGGCGTTGTTCGTTGGGCAGCGGAAAGGGCGTGGCGCGGTTTTCGTGATCGGTCCAGACGACTTCGTCGCCGGTGATCTCGACGCGGTGTGCCAGCGAATGGCTCCAGCCGTAGCCCAGGCCACAGTCGATTTCCACGGCGCTGGTGCGGTACAGGCGGGTGAAGACAAAGGGCAGGCAGCCGTCGAGCGTGCCGTCTTCCAGCGTCAGCAGCTCTTCGCCGGTGACCATCGAGACTGGGCATTTGTCGGTGCAGGTCCGGGCGACGGGTTCGGCGCTGTGGCCGGCGGGCGTGGTTGCCTGTCGGGCTGCGTCGTCGTCGCCGACCGGCCCGGCCAGCCGGGCGTTGCGCTGGCCGTCGACCCGCAGTTCGACCGCGCCTTTCTTCATGGGTTTGGCCGTGCCCCGTACCGCTACGGGAACGTACTTGGCGACGTAGCCCATGAACCCGTGGATGATGGCGAACAACGATTCCACGAACCCCATCACGGCGTTGAAGATGATTTCGCCGTAGCGTTTAAGGCGCACGGCGAGGTAGACGACTCCCGTGCCTTGCGCGGCCACGCTCAGCACCACGGCAATCACGATGTCGATGGCGATGCCCATCACCGCGGCGGTGGCCATGCGGGTAAACTCGCCGGCGGTTTGCATGGGCGGCAGGCTCGCGAGCCAGACCAGCGCGCAATGCATCATCAAAAACAGCGCGGCTTCGTCACTGGCCAGCAGCATGGCTTTTTTCATGACGTCCGGGGCTTGCTCGGCCGCGGCGATCAGGCGCTCGGCGCTTTCCCCCAGTTGTGCGCTGAACTGCGCCGGGTCTTGCAGGATGTCGAGCACCAGGTTGATCCCGTCCCACACACCCTTGATGGCTTCCCAGCCGCCTTCGAGCAGGCCGTTGCCGATGGCCAGGGTGGTGCCGGACGTCGATACGCTCGACCACTGTCGCCGATGCCCGCCGGGGCCTTCCCATTTGTTGCGCAGGAAGTTTTCCAACTCGCCGGTCAGCCCGGTGTAGGCGGCGAACAGTTCGTCGATCTGTGCGGGTGTCACTTCGCTGTGGACGCGGATCTGGTAGTACTGGCCGGCTTCGCCCTCGTCCCAGCGGGCCTTGCCCTGGGCGTCCAGCATGACCTTGCTGACGGCGCCGCTGGCCACGTCGACGATGTCGACCTCGATGTCGCCGAGGGGGATGTCGTAGAGCGATTCGAATTTGCTCTCGATCAGCAACGGGCCTTTTAGCGGACACTGGACCACGTTCGAGGCGAAATCCCCATCGGCCATGCCCACCGTCTTGCTGCTGTCGCCGACCTTGATGACGCGGTCCATGCCCAGCAGGGAGGGCAGGTCGGCGAATCGACTGATGTCGTCGGCTCGTTGTGCGTACCAGGCCTGGGTCTGTTTGCGATAAAGCTTCAAGCTGTCCTTGAAGGTGTCCAGCTGTTGGTCGACGAAGTCGATGTGCGCCTGTGCCGACATCAGCGTCGCTCCGCCTGCAGGTGGTCCAGCAGGACGCGTTCGAGGTTGTCCGCCACGTCCTGGCGGCTGACGATGCGGGCGACCTTCAGCCGCAGGTTGCCCTCGGGCCAGGCGGTGTAAAGGTCAAGGTGCTGGTCTTCCAGCCATTGCATCAGGCTGTCGATCCGTGCCGTCGGGTTCTCCTGGGCCAAGGTGGCGAGCAGTGTTCTGGGCACTTCCCACCACGGCCAATCCCGCACCGCCGGCACTCGCCCAGGCTTGACGGCCAAGGGTTTGCCGTTGATCAGGTAGCGCTCGAACACCGGCAGGACCTCCCAGGCCGTATCCCCCAGGGCTGAGAGGAGCGGGTGGAGTTGGCGTCCGTCCCAGAAACGGAAGAACACCGCGGTCCCGTCCGGCATGTTCACTTGGGTGAGGCTGCGCAGGCGTTCGAGCACTTCGCTGGGGGCGGCGCGCGACACCGCCAGCCACCCCCAGTCGAGGGCATCGGTTTCAGCGACCCAGGGCAGGAATGCCGATTCGGCTTTCAGCTCTGTGATGTAGGGCATCACCGCATGCCAGGAGGCGTAGGGCGTGTCACCCCAGATCGGCAGCAGCTGGCGGGTGGGTTCGCTCATGTTCAGGGCGGTCAGGGCATCGGCTTCGCTGGCCTTGCAGATGACCAGGTACAGGCGTTCGCCTGCCTGGAGTGGCTGTTCTGTCAGCCAGGCCGAGGGTGTGGCCAATGGATGCTCTCCTTGAAATTGGCGGGCCGGGCGCAGGCGTGGCCCGGTGGGGCGGCCATCAATCAAGGAGTGAGCCAGGTTTTTTCGAGTCCTTTTAAACCGGGGCTTACAGGCGGTTTTTCACGCACGCCGGGCCGTTTTCATGGGCGTCCGATGCAGCAAAAGGAGCGGGAATTTGCAGGGTGTTGCGCAGCGGATTGCAGGCGGGTGGGGAAGCTGCTGATCTGTATTTTCTGCCGGCAGGTGCCTCTGTAACGAGGCCGATCCTCACGCCAGAATGGCGCAGTTTTTTCGTGAGGATCAGGTGCAATCATGGCGAAGATGGCGTTTTTTCTCGGCGGGTTCCTGGCGTTGACCCTGCTGATCGGTGTACTGGCGACGATTTCGCCGGTGTAGCAGGGCGCTATGGGCGAAGGCCTATTCGGACAAAGCCTGTTGGCCCCCCCTGTGGCGAGGGAGCTTGCTCCCGCTGGGCTGCAAAGCAGCCCCCAGATCTGCCACCAAGGTATTCCAGGCTGACCGCATTCAGCTTGTTTGGGGCTGCTGCGCAGCCCAGCGGGGATAAATCCCCTCGCCACAGGGGGAGTGTTGACCGGGTGGCGGGTGCTCGATCCTGACGATCTGTGCAATACACCTGCGCAATCTCCCGCAACCCAATCACCCACCTGTGGGAGCAAGGCTTGCCCGCGATGACGGTGTGTCAGCATGCAGCGATGTTGAAAGTGATGACGCCATCGCGAGCAAGCTTTGCTCCCACAGGCAGTGGCAAATGGGTCAATACACGGAGGCCCCCCCCTAAACGAGCGCCGCCCCCCAAATCAACCACACCCCCTGTGGCGAGGGAGCTTGCTCCCGCTGGGCTGCGAAGCAGCC
>NZ_JBMDJD010000054.1:0-23590 GCF_057809015.1 Pseudomonas sp. FG6 | reverse complement strand
CCCCCCCCCCCCCCCACGGGGTGCGGTTTGAGGCTTGGCTACAACCACCCCGAACGCTTGAAGCTCCACCACAGCGAGGAGCAGCCCACCGCAATCACCCCCAGCACCGCAAAATAGCCGTATTGCCAGCTCAGCTCCGGCATGTCCTGGAAGTTCATCCCGTAGATCCCGGCCACGGCTGTGGGAAACGCCAGGATCGCCGCCCAGGCCGCGAACTTGCGCTGCACCACGCTCTGGCGCGAGGCTTCGAGCAATACACCGACTTCAATGGTCTGGCTGGCAATGTCGGCCAGGGTCGTCAGGTCTTCCATCTGCCGGGTGACATGGATCTGCACATCGCGGAAGTAAGGGGCCATGTTCTTGTCGATGAACGGGAAGTCGAGTTTTTGCAGTTCCTCGCTGATCTCCACCATCGGCGCCGCATACCGGCGCAGGCGCAACACGTCGCGGCGCAGGCTGTGCAGGTTCTGGATGTCCCGTTCGTTCAGGGAACTGCACATGACGTTGCGTTCCAGCTCATCGATCTCGGCGTGGATGGCTTCACCCATGGGCTGGTAGTTTTCAATGACGAAATCAAGGATGGCGTAGAGAACGAAATCTTCCCCGTGCTTGAGCAGCAAGGGCCGCGCCTCACAGCGTTGGCGGACATGGGCGTAGGACGCCGAGTGGCCGTTGCGGGCGGTGATGATGTAGCCCTTGCCGGCAAAGATATGGGTTTCGATGAACAACAGCTTGCCGTCCTTGCGGATCGGCGAATAGGTGACGATAAACAACGCGTCGCCAAAGGTTTCCAGCTTGGGGCGACTGTGCTTTTCCATGGCGTCTTCGATCGCCAGTTCGTGCAGGTTGAACTGACGCTGCAGGTTGGTCAGTTCCAGGGCGCTCGGCTCTTCCAGGCCGATCCAGACAAAATGCCCTGGTTTTGCAGCCCAGGCGCTGCCTTCGTCGAGGGTGATGTTGGTGACTTTCTTACCGGCGCTGTAAACCGCAGCAGCAACGACTCTACCCATAATGGTGATTCACTTCTTATTGGAAAATGGCAGTAGCAGGCACCTGTTCAGCTTAGCGTGCCCTGTCCCTTGGGCGTCAGCAAAATTTGCGCATTCAAGCGGCCAAAGAAAACCCGCCGAGGGGCGGGTTTTTCATTCATGCGGCTTGTAACTGTCGGTCCATCGAGGCGATGCACTCGCGCATCTGCTCACGGCACTGGGCGATGAGCCGGGGCATGTCATCCATGCTCAAGCCTGCCGTAGGAATTGCCGGCAACGAACGTATGAGAATGTCACCGCTGCGCCAGCGATTGAGGCGCATGTGCTTGATGTAGCTGCTGACGCACACCGGGACAATCGGCACCCCGGCCGCAATCGCCATCTGGAATGCTCCTTTCTTGAAAGGCAGCAAATCCTTGCCCAGATTGCGCGTGCCCTCCGGGAACACCCAGATCGACGTGTCCTCATGCTGCAAGGTATGTGTCGTGGTCAGCATCGACCGGCGCGCTTTGACCGCGTTGCCACGGTCGATCAACACATTGCCCGCCAGCCAGAACAACTGCCCGAACAGCGGCACCCATTTCAGGCTCCTCTTGCCGATGCATACGGTGCGGTGCGGCACCACGTTGCCGAACACGAACAGGTCATAGTTGGATTGGTGGTTGGCGATGATCACGCAGCTAGAGGGCTTGGTCAGCAACGTGTCGACCTCGGCCTTCACGCGCAAGCGCAAGATCCACATCGCCGGCAGCGCATACAAGCGTGCGCATAAACGGCTGTTGTCCGGGTTGAATGGCCGACACAGGCCCAGGATCACCCCCAGCACGCCTGCCAGAAAAAAGTGCAGACCCATCAACGACATACGCAGTACAAACAGCATCTACAGGCCCCACCGGGACAAAAAGGTGGCGCAGTGTACGGACGTGCACTGTTTTCAGCAATTGCCGCTATAGAGGTAGGAGATGGACGATGTTCATGTGGCGAGGGAGCTTGCTCCCGCTGGGCTGCGCAGCAGTCCTAAAGCCATTCACCACAGTACATCAGGAAAAACCGATCGGCAGTTTTACGACTGCTGCGCCCGAGGCACCGGGCCGACCCGGCGGGAGCAAGCTCCCTCGCCACAATGATTCGTGCAAGGCCCAGGTGGCCTGTTAACCGAAGCTCTCCTGATCCAGCAGAATCGCATTATCCAGCGTATCGAGCAGGGCCTTGCGGACTTTCAGCTTGGTGTTCTTGTGGGCCGTCATGTTGATTTTCTTCAACTGGTGCGCCGCTTCCAGTGCCGCACCGTGCAGTTCTTCGGCTGCCACCACCTTGTCGAGGAAGCCCGCATCCACGGCGCCCTGCGGGTTGAACATCTCGGCATTGATCACCGAACGATGAAACGCCGACTTGCGCAGTCGATCGCGGGCCAGCTCGATACCTGCGTGGTGCATGGTCATGCCGATCTGCACCTCGTTCAGGCCGATGCTGAACGGGCCATCCACACCGATGCGGTAGTCCGCCGACAGCAGCAGGAACGCGCCTTTGGCCACCGCGTGCCCCGGGCAGGCGACCACGATGGGGAAGGGGTGCGACAACATACGACGGGCCAAGGTCGACCCCGCCGTGACCAGGCCTAGCGCCTCCTTTGGCCCTGCGGTCATCACCTTCAAGTCATAACCGCCCGACAGGATCCCCGGTTGCCCGGTAATGATCACCACCGCCCGATCCGCCGTCGCCTGGTCCAGCGCAGCGTTGAACGCGGTGATCACCTGTGGCGAGATGGCATTGACCTTGCCGTTGTTCAAGGTCAGGGTCGCGATACCGTCTTCGAGATGGTAGGCAATCAAGTCGCTCATGACGCTATTCCTTGTAAGAGAAGTGACGCAGACGTTACTCACCGGGGCAGGGCAGGTAAAGCGCCGTGACTGACTCACCGGTCACTCTCCCGAGCCCATGACCCCCCTGCGCCGCCCAACCGGCCGCATCTTGCTCAACAGAGCACGGCACAGGCGCCCCCGAAGATTGGCAGGTTTGCCCTGCCCGAGGGCGTTTGAAATGACGGATGACCTTAAGCGCATGAAAATTCTGAAAAAAACCTTTGCCATCGCCAAGGCTTTCGACTACATTAGCGCGCCTCGACAGACTGAACAGTTTGACGAGATACGGTGAAGTGTCCGAGTGGCTTAAGGAGCACGCCTGGAAAGTGTGTATACAGGAAACTGTATCGAGAGTTCGAATCTCTCCTTCACCGCCAAATTTTGAAGCGCTAAACCCCTGAAAACCTTGAAGTTTTCAGGGGTTTTGTGCTTTCAGAGGGGCAAAAAAGGCCCATATGGGAACATCCATGGGAACACGGGGGCTATGGGGCTCCGGTCGAGCCTAGAATGATTCCTCTGCCATTCGGCAAAAAGACGATCCCGGCTGTCTTAAGCACAACCAATAATGTTCAGCATTCAGGCCGAATAGTGTTAGGTCTTGAAAGGATTGTTGATTATTGGCTTCGTCGCTCTCTGACGAAACTTTTTAGCGTATGGACGTTAAGAGAGTGAAAGATATGCCGATATTAGGTATTGTGAGAGTGTCGGTTTTTTTTGTATTTGATGGATAATTTTTTCTCAATGCCTAAGGCATTTAACCCAGCCCAGATCTTTAATAAAAATTGGGTTGGGTCGAATGCCTGAAAATTTATTTTTTATGGTTACTATTCGGGGAGTGGTGGAGGCGGTGGTGGTGGCGGTGCAGGGACGAGTCCCATTAGATCAGCAATCTGACTTGCTAGATCTGGCTTGACAGCGGTAAGAAACTCGTTTGCTAACTTAACATAAAAATCGTAGACGTCATCATCCGAAATGATCCATCCCACCTGAGCATTTGCTAAGGCCGCAGAGAATAGCTTCGTCGCGTCGGAAGCATCAAAATATCCGTTGTACTTAGAAAGTTGCGATATTGCATGGTGCGTTGTGGAAAAGCTACCGCTATTTTCTAGGTATTTAACCGCTTCGTCTTTCTGTTTTAAAATGGCTAAATACTCTGGGCTTTGTAGTCTGTTCGGTGCTCCCTCTGATACATCGACGGCTGCTCTCCCAGGTATAGGAGGTGGAGGGGGAGTGGGAATAGGTGGAGGCGGTGGCGGAACAGGTGGAGGGGGCGGTGGCGGCACGTCGAGAAGTATTGCCGGTTGCTCTGGCAATGCGAGTTGTTTTACCAGCTGTTTGTAGTGGGCTATTACAGATTTAATGTTTGTATAAATATGAAGTGATCCATTGTCTTTTTTTCTAGCCCATTCCTCAGACAAATATCGTTTGGCTTTAACTGATTTTCTGTCGAAGTTCGCAAGAGGGGATGCGTAATCGCCATCTTTTGATACAATATAAAGATCACCTGGCGGTACGTGTTGTAATAATACCTCCCAGTTATATCTGTCTCCTACGCTTTCTCCTTTTCCTGGCGGATTGCCACGCTGAGCTCGCTCTACAGCAAGTTTGAATGTCTGATCATCTTCTTCATATTTTTGCGATTTTTTAAAAATATCGGCGATTTTTTTGTCTATAGGTAAATCATTTTGTAAAGCTAGGCCTGTAGCATTTGCTATCAGTGTTTTTTTTGCGGATTCGGCGTTTTTTAATGCCTCTTGATAGTTTTTTGCTGCTTCAGTCCCCCTCATGTGATTTGGTACTGCACTGGGGAATTTGCCATTTTGGAATTCAGTAACAGCTACGTGTAACTTCGACTCTCGATTTCGCTCGTATTCATTTTCAACCTGTTTTGGAAGGTGCAATATTATTTTTTTGGGGTCGATGTTTTCGAGCAATTCGTCCACTACTCCGTCGTCATCGTCAGGGTACGTGTAGAAGTTCAGGAAAATATTCGTATCTATGAATAAGTGCATAATCGGCATAAGCGTTCCTTTCGCTTGGAGCACTGGGCGGTGCTTCGGGTCATTTCACAATAGTCTCGAATGCGACTACAGACCTAGGGCATTTTGCAGCATGCTAATGACGTCCGGACCATCCTCGTTGATCCACATACCATAGTGCTGCCGAATCATATTCGCGCTGGTGTGGCCCATCTGCTCCGCAATCCAATCAACCGAGGCGACGCCGGTGGTCAACAACTGGCTCGCATAGGTATGCCGACACTGCCCAGGCCCGCGATAACGAACGCCAGCCGCGTTCAAATGTGCTTTGAAAAACCTGTCCCTCACAACAAAGTCGCTGACGTGCGGCAAACCGCTCTTCGTATTCAGAAAAACAAAGCGCAGCTTGTGCTTGCGGATCGTCTTATTGTCCCGCTCGACGACTTCCACCGTTTCCGCTCTCTTGGTCTGGTTGATCGCGTCTAGCTTACGCAGCGCGTCCCACGCAGGCCCCAGCAGCCGCACCTTGCGAGTGGAGCGCCTGGTTTTCGTAACACGGTATGCTCCGCGCACTTTGGATCGACGGAAAGTGACCATCCCCTGTTCCAGATCGACATCCTCCCAGGCCAGCGCAATAGTCTCCGAAACCCTTGGTCCTGCCCAAATCATAAACTGCACCATCAGCAGCTCCTGGGTGCGATGGGTGGGGGTTTCCAGGATTTGTCTGATTTCCGCTCTGGTGAATGGGTCTGGGGCCTCTGGATCTGGAAGGCGCACGAATAGCCCTTCCGTTGGGTCGTGGGCGACTTTCTTTCGGGTGCGGTAGAGTCGGAACACTTGGCGCACGTTGCAAATGATGTCGCGAATGGTTTTGTTCTTGAGCCGTTTTGACAGTGGTCCCTGAATCCACTCTTGCAGGTCTAGATGGTCAATCTGATCGATCTGGATGTGTCCCCAGCGTGGCCTTACGTGCACCTCGGCCTTATTCTTGTACCCGCGAAAGGAGGTTGCCGCGACACTGTTGCTTTTGATTGTCAGCCAAAGGTCTAGGTAATGACCGAAGGTATTTTCGGCCAGTTTGGTCGACTTCGGAAAATGCCGTCGGTAATCGAAAGTACCTGCCTGGATTTCGTATTCGATAACCGTCACCAGACGCTTTGCATGCTCCCGGTTCTCGGGTGTATTGCCACCTGGCACAAGCTCCCTGCACAACTCGCCATTAAAACGAAAATAGACCCGTACTGAATTTCCGCGGGCCTCTACGCCATCTGCCATATGCGTCTCCTTGCATTTTATGAATAGCTCCACCAGAACCTTGGCGGGAGGGAAGGCCGTCCCTGGCCTTCCGTGCTGTGTTGTTTTCGAGCTAAGCGCTATCGATCAGTCCTGGCGGCGTATCCAGAACAAGCTGGCGCTTCTTTTGGGCTTCAAAGCTTTTCCTGACAGGGCTTCTTCGGCCCGACGCCGCTCGTTAATGGCCTGCCGGACCTTACTGCACTTGTAGTGGTTGCCGTGGGCGCGGTACTTCCCGCATTGGTCGCAGAACCCCGTTAGGTCGAGATTCCAAGGAAAGGATTTACCGTTGTTCATCGCGCCAACTCCTTTAGGGCGACGCCCTGGAAGTGATGAACTACAGCGATACCCCCGACGGTGTAGGAAACTGCCTCATAGACTTTCAATGCGTTCGTGATAGCCTCCACGACGCTGCCGCTTGGGTTCCGTGCTTGCATGGCGCTGCTCCTTGGTGGTGGTCGGTGTCGGGGAGTTGCCGCTCCTCGACACCATCTTTCAGGCCTTGGCCTGGTCTTGAGTAATGATTGCTACGACTTCGTCCCGGTCTTTTGCATAAGCAAAGGGCAACCCATCTCCCGGTCGTGTGATGGGGTAACGGGCCTCGGGTAATCGGCATTTGGCGACGGTGTAGCCGCTGTCTGTCACCCAGCAATCGCGCACGACCTGTCCGTCACGGTCGCGTTTCGATGCCCATTTCATGCCCATCGATTCCGCAGCTCTCCCCAAATCGCATCGCCGTTTTCGAAGTACCGATGCACCTCTCGTTCAGTCGTGTTATCGAGTCGCAAAACGGTGATGCAGTCATCGAAAAGGGCCGCATCGAGCCGCCGCAGTTCCGTCATGTCGAAGGGGTAGTCCTGGCCGTTGTACAGCCCGAGCAAAAAGCGGCCGATGACGCCACTCTGTCCCGAATGACTTTGTGCGATCGGCAGCAATCGGTGTAGTGCCTCAGTGCCCGCTTGGCGAATGGCGGGGAGCCTTCTCTCGTATCGAAAGATTTCGTCAAACGCTTCCATGAGTCGATCAGGGGACATGGTGTTGCTCCTTTGATGTTGTCCAGGCATTGCGTGCCTGATGGTGGTTAAAAGCGGTGCTGTTCAAGCGTTCTGGAAGGTCCAGCAACGTACGGTCGTGGACTTCTTGATCATCGTGTTGTTGGCTGCCTGGGCCGCTCGAACCGCGCTGTAGGTGGCCTTGTTGACCTCAAGCAGCTTGCGGCTGCGGCTATTGACCAACAGCGAGCGCAGGGTCTTTAGGTCCGCGAGGTTCTGGCGGTGATCGCTGGCTTTTTCAGCGAAGTCGTTGAGGTTGATGGCGATGAGCTTCGGGTCGATGCTGTGGTTAACCTGCGGCCCTTCGCCGAGGCTTTCCAGGTACTCATAAACGTCCCAAAACTCGGCAACCAAAGGGTGATCAGCGCAGATCGCCGTCTGGCGTTCCAACGCCATCGTCGTCAGGGCTTGATGGGTCGTGACCTGCTGGTTTTCATCCAACGGACAGATCAGGCAAAGGCAATCCACCAGCGCCATGATCTGGCTGTGGTTCTTGATGATCCGCTCCACGCGGATCTCCTTGAGCTGGCGCAAACGCTGCTCATGCACCGCTACGCGCTCGGCGAACTTCGCCATGACCTGCGCTTCCGCTCGCACAGCCATTAGCAGAAAGTGGCTGAGCTGTTCAACCGGGATCAGGTTCAAGTTGTCCGCTGCCGCACGGCTCTCAGTGGTCACGGCTGGGCGAGCAAAGTGAGTTTTGATAATTCGGGTCAGGATCGCCTCCGACGCGCTGACGTCGGCGTTCTGGCTGATGGCGACCACACCGCGAAAGGGCGGTTCGTAGGTTTCGTTACCACTGGTTTTCATCCCTCGGGTGCCGAGGGTGCCGCCGCCAAAGAAGTCTTTGAGCTCGTCCCAGTCAAAGCCCTTGGCATGCGCTTTGTCCGGCTCGTTGCGGTCGCCCTCGATCAGCACCACCGGCATGTTGGAAACTTGGCCCATGGCCCGCTGGCGACCGGCACGGGTTGATTTCGACGGGTCGAAGCCTTCGTGCTCCCGGCCCAGGAGCTTCCAGAGAAAAGTCAGCAGCGTCGTCTTGCCGGCACCGGCTTCGCCCGTGACCTCCAGAAAGGGAAACGACTTGTACTGTGCGCGGATCTGTTCGGCGAACAACGAGCCGAACCAGAACGCCAGCGCGACGATTCCCTTGGCACCAAAGCATGTCCAAAGCATGGGTAGCCAGTCGTTGCGGTAGTGTTTGGCGTCACGCTGGATGTGCATTGCAATCGACTTCTGTAGCGTCTTGAGCCGTAGTTTGTCGAACTCAAAGAAGTCCTCTTTGTTAACCCGGCTGACGATGCCATTGCGCACGGCAATGTCGCCGAACACATAGGCGCCGTGCTCTTTGCTGTAGCCGACATAATCGATGGTCTCTACCGTTTTCAGCCCGTAGAGCTGTTCCTTCATGATCTTGTCGAGCTGCTGTCCACTGCCGGTGAATACCGCGCCGGCGGCCATGCTGAGCAAGCGTTTCTTGAATTCGCTGGCGGCGGCGACCTGGCCGCCCGTGAACGTGTTTTTTACGCTGCCGCCGTCGTGAGGGAAGTCCACTCGGAAGTAGTACCAGGACTCGTCGGTGACCTCGTTGCGCTGGAAGTACAACGCCTGGGGGTAGCAATTGGCGATTTCGACGACGCCACCGCATTGGCGCAGTGCCTTGTCTCGGCGTTGTTTCTCGTTGAGCAACTGGTCTTCGTGGCGTTCCGAGGACTCCAGCGCCTGCATGGCTCTGTTGAATTTCTCCAGATCCATCTTGAACCAGTACAACCGGCTCTCGAATGCGAAGTGAAATTCATAGCGTTCGCGCCATTCGTACATCAGCGCGCCTTTCTCGGCTGCACTTTCGGCGATCAGCAGGGAGCCGTGATAGCGGGCGGTAGCCAGGTCTTTTTCGACTTGTTCGGTACGCTGGGTCTCGTCATCTATGAATGCCCAGCGCTGGTGCAAGTCATTCCAGTCAACCTTGCGGCTGTCAGGTTGAGGGATCTGTGCGGCTTCGCATTCATAGCCCAAGGCGCGGGCCTGTCGTACCCATTGCTTGGTGTATTTGTGCGCACCGGGCTCGTTATCCAGTGCCCAGACCAACTTGGGCAACTTGCCGCCGCGCAGTCGTGCCAATTCTCTCAACGACTCTTCGGGAAAGGCGTTGGACGACATAGACGACACCGCTGCAATGTCGTTATGCACCAGGGCGATGGCGTCGAAGATCCCCTCGACGATCCATAGTTCGGTGACCTCTAGCAATTCCACGCAAGGTGGACACCACCAAACGCCGCGAGGACTATCGCCAGGCTTGAGCCGAGCTTTCATCTTGCCGAAGCGGTGTGGACGATCGATCAGCCGTTCCCAATACCCGCCTTTATCCAGGGCGAAACGGACGGTAGTGCTGCCTTCGTTCAGTTCCCGACAATAGTAGGACTCTTGGCTGAACCAGCCCTGAATCAGCTCAAGTCGAAACCCACGGGCAAACGTCAGATAAGCCCGAGCAGTGGCCGTAGGAAATTGATCGCAAGAGGGCGCTCGACGGCTCCAATCGTCGAACAGGTCCTCATACAGCTCTTTCACGTGCCAGCGTTTTGCACATTTGCTCTCGCGACCGCAGATGATCAGCCACGGCTTGGAAACTCGGGTATAGAGCTCTTTTTGTCCGCAAGCTGGGCACTTACCCCCGCGCCAATAGACGTCGCTGTGCCGCGCCTTGAATCCAAAATCGTTCTTGAGCCGTTGAAGTACTTCAGCCCTTAGCGTTTCTGACTGTTCCATGTCGCACCAACTGGTGGGCAATACAAACCCAGCCCCACGGTCATGTAGGGTTGAGTCATTGAGTAAGGGTTAAAGCGCGGTGGAGTGATCGCGGCCCGGCGCGGCGTTATGCTCAGTCCAGGCTAACTGCGCCAGTTTCATCGCAATGTCGGACGGCACCTCAAGGGCGACGATCAGGTGGCGGATACAGTTTTTGAACAACTGATCGCCATCGGCCAGATGTTCGGCCTGGTGTCGAGCCAGATAGGCGAGGGCGGCTTGTTGCATGCTGCTGCGGTAATCAGGCTTTTCGTTCATTCAATCCGCTCCATCCTTGAGGGGGCTAATAGGTCGAGTTGAGAGACATTTGATGTCATCGCCTCACGACGTAGCGCGACATCTGCCAACGGTAACTTGACCGACGGGTTGGCCATCCCGCTGGGGCTCATCTCGTGCGTCATTTCAAACTCGGCGCGAACAGCCCAACCACAAGCCTCGTTAGTGCATTGCAAATAAGCAATGCGAAGAAAAACATGCGTGCCTTCACTGGTGCGTATGCGCATCCGTGATTGGCAATGGGGGCAGACCAATTTGTAAGTGCTCACGGCGACATCCTTGCGCGAAGACTGTAGGGAAAGTGTTTGTCGGCACCACGCCGACCTTGATACCCAATAACACCGCCGCCCGATGGGCTTCGCCGCGGCGTCCTTTCTTCCGACCATTCAACAGGTCGCTAACCAGGTTGCTGTTCAGCGCGTTCTGGCGGGCGAACTGCGCAATGCTGATACCTTTTCGATCAAGCACTGCTCGGGCTTGCTCGGGTGTTAGAGGGGCGGGCATAGTGTCCATTCGTGGGCATCCGTGTTTGATTTGGCGCAATTATGCCCAAGGATTTGTGCCTGTAAAGGATGAAAGTTTGAAAAATTGTGCATCTGAAAAAGGCGTGGACGCTGGCGTGGGTGAACGCTTACGCGAAGAGCGGACGCGGCTCGGGCTCAATCAGGAGGCCTTTGCGCAACTGGGCGGTATCACTCGCAATACCCAGGGTAGCTATGAGAAAGGCGAGCGAAACCCCGATTCCGTCTACCTTACAGCGGTCCTCAAGGCGGGTGCCGATGTGCCGTATGTGTTAACCGGAAGGCGGACGCAACGCGCGCTCGAAGGCTTGAGTGAGGCCGAAGAAGCGCTGCTGCACCAGTTCCGGACCTTGTCTGCCTATGACCAAAAAGCTGTGCATCGCATCATCAGCGCAATAGCTGACGCCCCCGGACTTTCCCCCACCGAGAAATAACTAGTCGTATTTAAACGATTCGTTACGATGAATTTCGGTTTTGATTTCCCATACGCCTAAGTAACGTTGCGTACGCAATGCACTTAATGGAGTAGTGGGCATGTTGGATCAGGATGAGAAAAACAACATCAGCGTGAAAGAGAGCGAGCGCGAAAATTCTGAGCTAACACAAGATGAGCGGAAACTTCTTACATGGTATCGAGAGTTGTCTGAGGCAGACCGAGGTTATATAAGGCACGTTACCCGGGCGCTTGCGTGCGTTCCATGAACAAAAATATTGCATGGGTTTGTGAAAAATTTTATTGATCAAACTGACGAATTTGTTGTAGTTGAGGTTGGCAAAGTAGAGGGTCTCGGGTGGGCAGAGGCTCTCTACCGATGGTTAGGCGGTATTCTTGTGCCACTCAAAATCACTGCGCTTTTCTAAGATGGACGTTTCGGAGCTTTGACGTAATTTAAGGTGCGCTTTTCCCGGGTATAGTGCTGATCAGTTACTGCATCGAACAGGTTAACCCCGATTCTATGGGACATAGGTCCTTGCCTTTCCGATCCGAGCATTTTGCATCCTCCGTCCAAGCACCACCCGCATTTCATTATTTTTTTGTCAGGTCTTGGACGACTTTCACCAAGGCTCCGGCCAAATCCACTAGGTTAGATGGGGTGGGCTCTTGCTTTTCCTGAATATCTTTCTGCCCAAAATAGCGGGTCGCAAATTCTCGTTTAACTTCATTTCGGTCCACGTCGGAGAGGGTTGCGAGAAAAGGGTCTATTGAAGCAATTTCCAGCTCGGACTTTCGCATTGCCCTTTCATTTTTCTGATGCTGCGCGACGCGAATTGCTGCAAATCCTGAGAGCAGCACGAAAGGTGTTGAAATTAAGAGCTGTCTAATAACAGAAGGTAGCGTAAGTTCTTTGTCATAGGTGAAACCAAAGAATACACATCCAGTGATAATCCATATGGACATAGCGATGACCGCTATGACACTCCATATTAATGCTCCCTTGCGCTCGTCATTTGCTGTTTTTTGGAATCCATAGGCCATACCAGTATTGGTTATGATCCCAACCAATTTTTGTGCGTGTTCTTTTTGAGTTGTGATAAGTTCTATGGTGGCTTTGGCTGTTTCCTTCAATTCGTCAACCAAATCGGCGTGTGCTTTTTTTGCCGAAGATGTAATCTGTTCAAAGTCCTCTGTACGTTGCTGTCTGGAGCTTTCATATGAAATTTGTCGAGCTTCCTCACTAGTTTGTGCAGTCGTGAGTCTGGCTTGTTCGGCTGCGGAAAATTCAGTTTGTCTCATCTGTTGAGAATCGGAGAACTGTTGCTGAAACGCTGCGATAGCTGTATCCAGTCTCTGCTTTTGATTACTTATTTCTGTAGTGGCTTCAAATATTTTTTGTTGTAAGTCAAACTGCATTTTAGATACGCCATCTCCGTCAGCTTTTATTGCCGAAAGTAGATGTGAAATTGATTTGTGAAAATTTAATGCTGATTTACTCATGTCATTCAAACCAATAGGGGTTTGATGAGGTATAGAGGAACTCAAAACACAGCATGAATCTAGCGCGTTTTGCGCGTGCTCCCAATGTGAAACATTCCCATTTGAGATATAGCTTGTAATGTGATGTAGCACCTGTTGCAAAGCTTCGTCAATGTTATTCAGGAGGGACGGTGAAACAAGTAAAGGGTCTGCCTGGTTAAGGCTGTGGCGGAGGAAGGTTAAAACCGCTTGAGCTCTAGTGCGAGCATCTACTACATTGAATTCATCCTTGGGGTCGCTAGCATTTTCAATTGCCGTATCAAGTTCATCTAGCGTTTTGTATAGTTTGTGATTCTCGATTCTTTCGATCCATTGGCTCATGGCTTTCCTTTTTTCACCAAATCGGTCTCTCGATAGCGACCGAGCGTTAACGAATGTTGTCGAACAACGGCTGGTGTATTTTTTACTCCAGCCCAATGAAGTCGTAAAGTGTATTTACATCATTACGCTAGCTGAGGATCTAGCGTTAGCACTAGATCTCAACATATTCTGCTGAATTCAAGTGTAAGGTACTGCGATCATGCAGGGCTTGTGGAGCCGGACTTATAGCGAATCTCTATCGTTTAGCCACTTCTATCGTCCGGTCTAAAATTTGACCTCGGCAGAAATCCAATGTGGTGGTTGAGAAAACCGCCTGCGAGCTGGCTGGCACCTCATGCCTGGAGCTTTCCGAGGCCGCCCAGGCGAGAACTGCAGTAGCCGCATGTTCGGGAGGCTCCTGACGACCGTAGAGACTATAAGAGGCGGTGGTCACTTACCTACTTTCACCGGGCTGTGGAAAAGTTGCGGGTGCAAAACTCGCTGTGTAAGAGGATCCGCGTCAGCATTCGCGCTGGTATGTTCAATCCAGAAGAGGTGAAGTACGCCAATGGGACCCTGGTTGAACTGCCTTACCCCACCAATGATGTGCGTTTAGGGCTTTCAAGGATGGCAGCTTGAAGCTGACGACAAGTGCCGGATTGCAGGCGTGCAGGGTCTGTGGGATCAACAAGACAGTGACTGCCATGTAGAGGCGCCGTGGAGGGGAAGAACAAGCGTTTCAAGCCTGGCGCAAAAGGGGGGGTGGTCGCAATGACCACATCGTGCCCCTTGATACCCCAAAGTTTCACCAGTTCGGGACCGATCCATTACCGGAGCGGCAACATCAACGTGATGGGCGAGAGGCCCGGGCACGCTATAAATCCCGCGTACTTGGTATAAAAGTCCGACAGACGCTGGTTCAGTGGGTGAACAATCATTGCTGAAGAACCGATGGTTTCAGACGCGATGATCGCTCGTTCAACCGCATCTTGAAGCAAGCCGATAGCGAAGCCCTGGCCCTGTGCTGCCTCAGTAATGCCCATGCGTCCCAGCAAGGTCACTGGGTGCACACTTGGGGAATTGCGCTGACGGCTTTTCGGAACGACGTTCTCCCGAGCGATCGATCCACTCGAAAGGGTGTAATAGCCCATGACGACCGGTGTGTCCTTGCGACAGACCACGTACACAACGGCTTGCTTAGTGGCTTGAGCTTTACGTGCTGTTTTTTGAAGGTAATCGTTAATCGACGTCACGCCTGAATCGAATTCGTCCAGGATGTGGTCGTCGTTCAGCTTTTCGGGAGCTCTTAGCTCCACGGTTTGGGCCTTTCGAGAAGTTGAAGTAGGCACTTGTTACCTCGAATCGGGTTGGCTTCCATTGCCTGTTCAAATGCGTCAAATGCAACGTCGTCGAGAAGGAACAAACGCTTATCCAGAATGACTTCCTCTGCTTTCTGACAAGCAGCCTCTAGGATAAAGCTGGTTCGATCACGACCGGACATAGCAGCTGCCAAATCGATCAGGTTCCGTTTTTTTTCATCCGCTCGCATGTTGATGGGAACGGGCTTGGATCTTTCGACGTTTTCAATACTTACGGTCATGTGAATTCCCGCCTTGGAGATGCCTCAGTGCTTCGCTTAATGTGATCAGTCGTTGGAAAGATCTATCGATTGAGATTTGATGCCGTTGAGTCGGCTTCGTGGTTAACACTATATCAATGTGTAGCTATTGTCTATACGCGTGTATCGTTTGGCTACACGGTCTGCGCCCCTATCAACCCCCGTCCAACCCACTCCGCCACCTGCGTAACAACGGCGTTTCCGGCACTGAAAGCCTCTGCAAGGTTGGCCGCATCCAGTCCGAGGCAAAACCCATCATCTTCAGCCGCTCGCTGCCGCTGAGCCATCTGATCCCATCCGTTCGGGTGAGCGACGAAAGTGGTACAGCCCATAGCGATCTGGGAGCCGGCTTTGTTTGCCAATAGAGTATTGGCAGCCCAGGCATCCGCGGGGCGAGGCCATTGGATCGAGCGAGACGCTGGAGGTATTGCGTCCACTGGCGCGGCGTCAGCCAGGAACTCGAAGGGGGGCATTCGTCGATAACCGGCGACCAGGAATATTCGACGACGTTGTTGGGGGACTCCGAAATATTGAGCATTAAGCACTCGCCAAAATCCCACATACCCGCAGTCCGCAAGGGCCCGGACGACTGTCTCAAAGTCTTGGCTATCGTTGACAGCGAGCAGGTTAACGACGTTCTCAAGGACCACCCAGCCAGGTTGTATCTCTTTGAGGATGCGTATGACTTCCCAGAACAGGCCGCTGCGCTCGCCGCGTAGGCCTCGGGTGGCTTGGTTGCTCTCTCGGCATCCGGCGATGCTGATGTCCTGGCAGGGGAATCCGGCGGTGAGGACGTCGACGGGGCAGAGGTTGTGGGCGCCACAGGTGCGCACGTCATCAAATTGCTGTGCATGGGGAAATCGATCGGCAAGCACAGCCCGGTTGATGGGGTTGAGTTCAACTTGCCAGGCGCTGCGGTATCCCGCGTTTTCAAATCCGACATCAAAGCCTCCTATGCCTGCGAACAGGCTTCCAATGGTGGGTTGCTGCATTCATGAACTCGTTGTTCTGGATGCTCGCGGCACACTGGGGGGAGGCTCTGGGCCTTCAAATGGTTGAGCGTCCGGCAACGCGGACATTTGATCTGTAGTTCCTGAAAGCCGCTGGCGGCGGCCAGCTTGCGGCAGCAATGGCCGCATCGTATGTCCTGCATGCAATCGTCCTTGAGATGTTGGTAATCGTTATTCCGCGCCTGGGTCATTGCGTCTGCGCCTGCATTCGTCGCCATTCCCGATCAATCGCCCGCTTTGCCGATTTTTCCGTGGCATACAACCAGCGCAATCGCTTCGGTCTGCTTTGATTACCGGTCGTCACGGCCTTTTCCTTCCCGGTCCGGTGGTCGCGGTAGTGAGCGACGATGCCGGTGAAGTCGCCTTTGTTCTCTTCAGCCAGATCCTCAACCCTGTCCTCGGGCAGCTTGCTTTCCAGCATCAGGTCGACGGTGTAGCCATTTTCCGCGCTGAGGCTGTGCAGCACGTTGCCGCCGTACCAGATGATCGCGTCGATCTCTGGCTTCACGCCCTGAAGGGTGTAGGTCAATTCGGGGATCAGGTCAGGCCGGCCCCAGGCGAGGGTGTAGCTGAGGGTCGCGCTGCCGCGCTGCAATCGATTGAATTCGGCGCGAGCGGCGCGCAAGGCAGACTGGCGGTCGCTGTAGGTGTGGCGCAGGTCTTTGAGGCAATCGCCACCGCCGGCAATGGCCTCCTGTTTCTGCGCGCTGTTCACGTCATAGAAATAGGCTCGCACCCCGTCGTAGCTGTCGCGATCAGCTTCCAGGTATCGATGTTGGTCGCCATCGGTGCGGGTGAGGGTGATGTGCGGCAGGTCGGCGCCGCTGGCGGTCTTGCCGCCGCCGGCCGGTAGGCACAGCAGGCAGTCGGCTTTGACGGTGACCACGGCGTCGAACGCTTCCCCGATGCGGCTGGTCAGGTTGGCATCAGATTCGTTGGCCTGGTCCAGTTGTAGGATGGGCAGTTCGGCCAGGGTGTCGGCGATGGTTGCGGTGAGTCCGTTGCCCAA
The DNA here is from genome assembly GCF_057809015.1 of Pseudomonas sp. FG6. Classification (NCBI taxonomy): domain Bacteria; kingdom Pseudomonadati; phylum Pseudomonadota; class Gammaproteobacteria; order Pseudomonadales; family Pseudomonadaceae; genus Pseudomonas; species Pseudomonas sp. FG6. The sequence continues at coordinate 6,901 of NZ_JBMDJD010000054.1, read as the reverse complement.
CGCGATGTCGACAAGCACGACGCCGAGCGTGGTGTTGCTCCAACTGCGCTCTCGCTTGGTTTTGAAGCCCTTGCGCAGGTCTGCCGAGCGGGCGCGGATGCTCAGGATGTCCGGCGCGCCGCTGTGTTCGATTTCATCGACCGTGTAGGTGCCTTTGTCCACCAGGCCGGTGTCGCTCCAGCCCAGCCATAGACGGATGACTGCACCTTTGGGCGGGATAGCCAGCAGGCCGTCATGATCGCTGAGGATGAGGCTGAGCTGGTCGGCCTCGATGCCGCGATTGTCGGTCAGGTCCAGGGTCATCAGGCGCGGGCTGATCAACTGGGCGATGTCCTTGCCATCGACTGTGATGCGATACGCCGGCACGGGGTAGGCGGCATCGCGGCGGTAGCCTTCGACCAGCACATCAATGTAGCCGGTGACCTTGGACAACGCCGCATTGATCACAGCAGCGCCCTCATGATGCTGACGCCCACGCGAGTGGCTGCGCCGAGCAGGTCAATGCGGTCGTCATCGACGCGCTTGAGGCAGAGCGTGAACTCGATACGTCGTGGCGTGCCGTCACGGAAGAACAGGGTTTTGGTTTCGTTCAGGCTCTCGATAATCCACAAGCCATAGATTCGACCGCTGCCTTCAACCATGGGCCAGGCCTTACCGGTGTTTGCCATCAGGCGCAGGGCGTCGAGGCTCAAGGCGCTGCCGGCCAGCTCCGGCAGGATGATGCCGGGCAGGGTGATGGTGTCGTCTCCGCGCCCGACAAACTGCCGAGCCGGCGCCGCGCCAACACGAGGGTTGCTGGCGTGCCGCCATTCGGTTTGACGTTGCAGGGCCTGATAGGCCGCGGTGGAAAGGCTGAAGACGAACATACCCAGGGCAAGCATCATGGTCAGTTACTCCAGGTCCGCAAGGCGGCTGCGGCGTCGAGCGGCTTGCTCGTTTTGATGCCGTGTTAGCTCGGCACGCACAGCCCGGGCGACCGCGTTGGTGTCCATACCGGGTGTCGTGTGGATGTGGATGGCGTAGGTGTCGTGACTGTCGATGTTCTGGGCGGGCCGAGGGCTGATCGGGGCGCGACGATCAATCGTCATTGAGTCAACGGGCGCCAAGCGCCCACCAGCCTCGATGAGCCGTTGGCTTAAGACCGCCATGGCGCGCACGGGGGTGTCGGCGCGCCGCGTTAAGCCTTGGGCGAGACCGTCCATGGTGAAGCCGCCCAGCTCGGCAAACACTCGCGAGGGGCTGTGGATGCCCAGGGTTTCCTTGAACGCGCCAATTGTTCGGGTGCCGAGCCGGTCGACCACCTCCTTGAGCTTGCCCATACCGGCGGTCAGCCCTTTAACCAGGCTATCGATCATCAGCCCGCCAAAGGCGGTAAAGCGGTTGGGCAAATCCACACCCAGGTACTTCATCACCGCGGCGAAAGCTTGGTAGATCAGCCCGACCGGACTGAAGTCTGCGAGCACTTTCAAGATACCGCCCAGCCCTTCATCAAAGCCGCTTTGGATCTCGTCCCAAGCGCCAAGCAAATAGGCCGTCACCGCGTCCCAGTGCTGATACAACAAGTACGCCGCGCCGGCGACGGCGGTGATAGCCAAGCCAATGGGGTTGAGCATCAAAGCGCGCCCGACCACCCACAGTCCTTTGGCGAGGAAGGGCAGCACGGTACGGCCCAGCGTCGTCAAAAGACCAATCATTCCTGGCAAGCGAAAGCCCAGCAGCACCAGGAAAAACCGTAGCGCCGCGAACGGTAGCAGCGCACTCGCCAGGGCCAACATCAAACCGCCGACGGCGACGGCCAACGCCGCCATGATCGCGACCGCTTTCACCAGCCCGGCCGCCAGCTTGGGATTCTCCCGGGTCCAGCTTTTGATGCTTCGAACAAGCGCCGTCACGGATTGAACCAGTTCCCTCAAGGGGCCGTTCTGCTGGTCTTGCAGTTCGATGCCCAGGTCTTGCCAAGCACTGCTGAGGGTAACCAGGTCACCCTTGAGATTGTTCGCCATGACCTTTGCCGTACGAGCGGCTTCGCCTCGGCTTTGGCGTAGGCTGGCGATGAGGGTTTGCAATTGCCCGGTGCCAGCTTGTTCCACCAGTTGGGCCATACCCTTTACCGCTTCTTCTCCCGCAATGGCTTTGAAAAGGCCGCCTTTCTCGGCAGTACCCAGGGCGCGGGTTTTGTCGTGGATCTCCTTCAGCAAGTCGGGCAGTGGGCGCAGATTGCCAGCGGCGTCGGCCGTGGCGATATTCAATTGCTCCAGGGCCTTTTCTGCGCCTTTGGGCGGTGCGGCCAAGCGGTTCATGATCGAGCTGAGCGCGGTACCGCCCATGCTGCCTTGTAAACCTGCATCGCCAAGTTTGCCGGCCATCGCCGCCGCTACTTCCAGTTCCACGCCGTAGGTTTTTGCCATGGGCGCGGCGTATTTCATGGTGTCGCCCAGCATTTGCAGAGTGGTATTGGAGCGGGTGAACGTGCCCACCAATACGTCGCCCAAACGATCCATTTCATCGGCGGTGAGGCCCAGCCCGGAAAGGATGTTCGACGCGATGTCGGCGGTTTGGGCCAGTTCAGTGCCGCCGGCCGCCGCGAGGTTAAGCATGCCGGGCATTGCGGTCTGGATGGCGTGGGGCTCGAAGCCCGCCATCCCCAGATAGCCCTGTGCATCGGCGGCCTGGCCCGCTGTGAATTGGGTCGTGCCGCCCAGCTGACGCGCCTGGGTGCGCAAGGCTTTGAGCGCGTTAGCCTGTTCGTCGAGTCGAGTGATGGCCTGCACCTGGCTCATGCTGGCGTCAAAGTCGATGCCCGGCGACAGCAACCGCGCCCCGGCATACAAAACCGAACCACCGCCCGCCGTTGCAACAGCACCTTTGGCGGCCAGCTCGCCAGCGGTCCGTCGAGAGTCGTCCATCGAGGTACGTGCAGCGCTGAGGCGTCGACGTTGTTCCGTCAACGCGGCGAGGTGTTTGTGTTGGGTACTGAGGCTCGTGGTGGTGGCGCTGATCTGTTGCCGTAGCTGGCGTTCATCGCGAGCCAAGTGTTGGGTGCTGATGCCGGCGGCGGACAGTCGGGTGCGCAGTGCCTGGAGCTGTTCGCCTTGTTTTTGATGCTGTTGCTTGAGCGCCTGAGCGGCCCGGACAGCCTTCTGGAAATGCTGGGTCATGGCGCGGGTCGGTGCCCCGGTGGCCGCGAACTGTTGACTGAGTGTTTTGACCTTTTCTCGCGCCACGTTGAGTGCCTGTTCAGTGCGCTGGGCGGCCGAGCGTTGAGCACGCCAGGCACTGACATCTTGCTGTTGCGCGTTGAGGGCCTTGAGGCGGTCACGGGTTTCTTTCAAGGCGCGAGCAGTGGCGACGCTGCTTTTATCGATGGCCTTCAATGGGCCGCTGGCTTTGTCGATGGCGTCGAGCAGCACGCGCAGTTTCAAGTCATTCGCCATCGGTGGAGCTCCGCACACGGGCGCGCTCGCGCCATTCCATGAGTTCTTGCAGGCCCAGCGTGTCCATGTCAGCCGGCGCCCAGTGAAAAACCACAGCCAGGTCGGCCATGGCGTTTTCTACGCAACGAGGCAGGCATCGGGCTTCGCCGCTTTCTGCAATAAAAAACCGGCGATCTTGGTGCCGCAGGCAAGCAAGTCGGCGGGGTCCAGGTTGGTGGCTTCCGGTGCCGTGATACTGGGCTGACTGATGCGCGGCAGGATCTTGAACAAGGTGGCGACGTCCAAATTCAGCAGGTCCACCAGTTGCACGCCGCGCAGCTCGCCGGCCTGCGGTTTTCGCAGGGTGATGCTGTCGATGACGGTCTTGCCACGGATGATTGGGGTGTCCAGGTGCACGGTGTAGTCGTCCTGGGGCGGCAGTGCTTCGAGGTTGTTTTGATCGTTCATAACGGATTCCAGAGGGTGGGATGGGTCAGATGCCGATGGCTTTGCGCTGCTTTTCCAGCAGGTCCACGCCATCGATGATCTCGATGAAATTGAGCAGGTCGATTTCGATGATGTCTTCGTTGTCGACGATCAATTTGTAATAGGTGCAGGTGGTGGTGATGCTGTGCTCGGTGTCTTCCCCGGGTTGGGCTTCGCCCATCTCAATGGATTCGTGACGACCGCGCATCACCACCTCGACCGCGCTGACGGCTTCGGTGTCGTCCTGCTGAAAGGCCCCGGAAAAACGTAATGCGATGCCCGAAGCATTGACCGCGCCGAACTGCCTGAGGGCGATCAGGTCCAGCCCGCCGGTCTTCCAGACGAACTGGATGCCGTCGTCGGAGAAACCGAGGTCAGCCTTGACCGGGCCATTCATGCCGCCACCGCGATAGCCTTCCATCTTGCGGCCGAGCGGCGGCAGGGTGACGGACTTGACCACGCCCAGGTAGCTGTTGGCGTCGTTGAACAGGTTGAGATTCTTGAGTTTGCGAGGCATGGCCATGTCGGGCTCTCCGTTGCGCAGGTGCGGGGTCAGCTATTGATCTTGTTGGCAAAGTCGATCAGGTAGCGGTCGGTGATGCGCTGGCGCAGCGTGAGGTCTTCCAGCGGTGGCACAGGCGTGTAGTCGTAGTCCAGGAACAGCTTGCCGGCCTTGAGGGTGTCCTTGTCGTTGACGTCGTCCGGGTACCAGCACTTGCCGCCGATCAAATAGCCCGCCCCGCTCATTTCGCGAAACTTGGCGTTGAGCCCTTCAATGAGGTCCCGCACCAAAGACGCGTGCAGCGATTTGTCCACCGCCCACATATGAGCTTCGGCCATGGTGTCGGCGAGTATCTGCGCGGTACGGGTGTAATTCTCGAAAGCGAACAACGGGTCGGTGCTGGTGGTGCGGCTGCCCCAGAAACGAAAGCCGCCCTCATTGATGAGCGTGGTCACGTCGTGGCTGTTGAGGTAGTTGGCATCGGTGGCCGGGTTTTGCAGATCCCAGAACACGTCGGCACTGATGCCGGTGACGCCGTTGACCGGGACGTTGGACAGGGTTTTGTGCCAGCCCACTTCCTGATCGATCTTGGCGCGCAAACCCAAGGCGCGGGCCACCGCCGAGGTGGTCACCGTGGCGTTGGTGACGGTGCTCCAGTTTTGGAATTCCGGCCAGATGACCATGGCTTCGCGGGCGCCGAAGTTGGCCCGGTAAGCGACTACTTCCTCTTTGGTTTTGCAGCCCCAGGCACTGACGTAGGCGAAGCCGCGTACCTGTTGGGCGATAGACACCAGGGCGGTGGCGACCGGCAGGCTGTCGAGGCCTGGCACACCCAGGATGCGCGGCACCATGCCGACGCGGGCTTTGGCGGCGAGCAGGGCTTTCATGCCGGTGTATTTACCTTCGGCGGTGGTGGTCCCGATCAGGGCGCTGGTGGTGTCTTCTTCGGTGGCGCCTTCTTTCACGCGCACGACGATGGTGTAGGGCCTGGTCTGGTTCGCGATGGCCTGAAGACTTGGTGCGAGAGTGCCCTTGGTGCCGGCTTTGCCAATGGCAGTTTGAACGTTGGTTAGCAAGACTGGTGTGTCAAAGGGGAAAACGGCCGCGTCGGCGTCATCGGCCGTGCAGACCATGCCGACTACCGCGGTGGGAATAGAACGAATGGGGCGGGTGCCGTCGTTGAGTTCGATGACCCGCACGCCATGAAGATAATCGGCCATGGGTTGCCTGTGCAGTGTTGGAATTGACACTGCACAGGCTGCCGCGCTTGCACCGGTTGGGCGAGCTGGCGGCCTTGTAGGCAGGGGGAGCTACAAGCGCCAGCGAGTCCTCTCGATTAAGGCCCCGTTATTCACGCGGCTCGACGATATCCAGCGCCCGATTTGCCAGCAGTTCACTGACCTCGATGACTTGCTGGATACCCAGTGCAACGTGCCGGCGAGAACCTTCAAGATCGAATGCAAGATCACTGATCATGGCATTGGCGGAGGCCAGGTTTTCGCTGAGGTTGGCGAGCAGGGTTTCAGTGTCGATGTTTTCATGGACACTGAAGAGCGGGTCCGCTGGTGGATCGATTTTGGGTTTGGCCTGTTCCGGCTTCAAATAATAATCAAGCGCCCGCTCAGTGGCTTCGTGGAATTTTTCCGGATCGAGGCTTGAGTAGGAAGAGGTGGGGTCTGATGCCGGGGGATTGGGAGTTACCTTGAACATAATTAACACTCTAAGAGGTGGTGGAACCGCCTTGTTTCGCTGCTAAACGAAAAAGGGTGGCGGCTGTACGCGGGTTAGCAGACCGGACCTCTTAAACCGGCAGACCCGAAGGTCTCCCACGCACAACCGCCATTACATAATGAGCAGGCACTAAAGCCTGCTGCAAGTGTGCAGCATTGTGCGTCAAAGGTTCTGGGCTGCTAAACCCGATCACTGATGAGCAGTGACAGAAACTAAGCTACCGCCGCGTACCCTGGCGCACAAGCGGGCGGATTCTGGCGTAGTTGTAGGCAAAGGCGCAAGGCGATGTAGCCTTAAGACCTGCATCCGGTGTAACGGGGGATGTGGCTGTAGTTTCGGTGCTTGCCGTTAAAAAGAGCGGGGTATTACACCCGGGCTTATCGAGTCTGCCCTGCTACCCACGACGGACCTACAGGTCGACATTCTGAGCGCGGAAAATCGGCGGCTACCGGCCAGTCGCGCAAGGCCTGGACATAGTCCAGCAGCTCTGCTGATTGCTCTGTGGTGAGTGTTGTGGGGCGTGCTGAATCTACCTCGTCCCGATGGCGTTCGCGCAGCCAGCGCAGGCCGTTGATTTGGGCGTCTCGCCAAAGACGCTCAATGGCTGCCAATTCCTCCCGTGTTAATGGCGGTGGATCGATCAGAATCGGCAACCCTGAGGCATCATGGCTGCGCATCTTATCTGGGGGAGGATTGCCGATCACCCGTTCATAGCTGAACGAGCCCCATGAAAGACAGGACACCGTTTCCCCCTTACGATAAGGGATAG
>NZ_JBMDJD010000053.1:0-24494 GCF_057809015.1 Pseudomonas sp. FG6 | reverse complement strand
AGCGCGGGCCGAGGAAAAACTTAACGTCGTGTCCGGGATTAGTTGACCACTACAAACGTCAATTATGGCCCGGACGCTTACCTATGAAAAAAGGCGTCCGCTCCTAAAAAATGAGCAGTCCAGCGCCCCGCTCTTTTTACGGGGCTTAAAAATCCCGAATACGACGGTGTACAACTGCACGCAAATATCAGCGCGAAACTGTCAAAAACAACTGTATTTCTTTGTACTCTTTTGACATTCTCTGTATTCGGCTGAATTTCCAAGCATGGAAAATTGCTATGAATGATGAAGTTATGACCATCAAGGAAGTGGCTGAGTACCTAAAGGTGAACGAGCGGACGATTTATCGGCTCGCTGCCAATTCGGGATTACCGGCTTTCAAGGTGGGCAATTCTTGGCGCTTTAAGCGAAGTGAGCTGGAGGCTTGGATCAAATCCCAGCAATGCGGTAACCGTGATGCTGGCTCAGAGGGGGAGCAGGCCAGATGAGTCCGCTCAATCTTGTCGACGCCGTGCAGCACACGCTGGAAAGTGGGCCATCCACGCTCGAACAACTAGTCGCTGAGCACGCCTCACTGTGGCAACAATTGGATTGGCGCGAGGAACAAGTTCGCCTCTGGTTGGCTTGTTTGCCTGGCGTGCGTCGCTGTGATTTACCAACCGGTGAACGTGCCTATGAGCTGGAGGCCATATCAAGCAGGCAGAGTAATAGCCTGGCGGATGAACTGGTGGCTTTGCTGGAAAAAGCCGGGCGCCCCATGCCGCTGACGCAATTGATGGGCAAGTTGGCTGCTGGGATGGTGGTCACCGAACCCATGCTACGCACGGCTGCAACGCAAGATGCACGACTCGAATTTAAAGGCCCGCTGCTGAAGCTGGCTTGAAACGGAACACAGGATAACCATGGCAAACGTACAAACACTGGACCAACGCTACCAAGAAATCCGCACTCAGTACCTTGAGTACACCGAGCATACGCCGCTGGCGTCTGAACACGATTTCGTAAAAGCCGGACTAATCTGGGGCGAGGACCAAGGAAATCAGACACCATCAGTGCTGCTGGTCGCACTGGAGCCTGGTCATTGGGAATACTCGCGAGAAGACAAGCTTGACCAACTCGCCTATGAATTGCTGTCCAGCGTGAACGGCGACTGGCCAGTATTTGCTCATATGCAAGACAACAAGAATAGCCGTTGCTACAGCTTGTTTGGTGTAGATGGTAGCGACGGTACGCACTCGGTGGATGAGGTGCCGTCCATCGAGCTGATACGCAATTACGAAAAGCTGGAAAAAGACCCGACCTTCCGCTGGTCGATGCGCATCTACACCAGACTGATGCATAGATTTGATGCCTTCCACGAGCAAGTGTTTCAGACCGTAAAAGACCGAGTCAACGACAAGAACGACATCATCGAAGAAGTAGCAAAACTGCTCTTTCTCGAGACCTTCCGCGTGCACCATGGCGAAGAGCTCAACTTTACAGACCATGAGGGAAGAACCCAGGGTTTCCGCGAGGTTTTCGATTACGAGTATGTTGCCAAGCATGGCGCAAAGGCGGTGGAACAGATCAAAGCCGCGTTCGAAGTGTTCAAAGCCCACGAAGACTATGTGGTTGTCAGTGACGACGGAAGCCGTAACGCCATTTTCCCTAGCGACTCGCATCTGCGTCTAACCCGGCCGGAAAACTACCACACCTTGCTAGAAGCTATGCAAAACTTGGGGCCGGTAACCGACAACCAAGGCCGCGCGATCGCGGGCAAAGAAGAGGGCACCTTGGCTGATGTGGCAGGCGATCTGCTGGGCCGCGTGTTCGACGTATTCCTACGCGCAAACTTTGAATCTAAGGGGGGTCTGGGCGTTTACCTCACGCCTAATCCGGTGAAACAGGCAATGTTGGAAATCGCCATGCACGATATCCAGCAAGACAACGCCATCATGGAGCGCCTTGTCTCGGGCGCTTTTCGCTTCTGTGACCCCACTTGCGGCTCCTTCGGGTTTGGCTCGGTGGCGCTTAGTCATATCGAAAGCGTGGTCGATCACCTAGGTGGTATGAGCGACGCGCAAAAAGAGAAGCTCAAGCAAACTCTACGCGACACTGCATTTACTGGTGCCGATGCTGCGCCGCGCATGGTGATGCTGGCACGCGTAAACATGGCGTTGCAAGGTGCTCCAAAAGCCAAAATTTTTTACACCGACAACTCGCTCACCACCAACGCATTCAAGCCCAACTGCTTTGATCTAATCTGCACCAACCCACCTTTTGGAACGCCCAAGTTCACCAGCGATAAAAAGGGCAAGGAATCCAAAGAGCGCTACGAAGCCCAAATGGAACAGGTGCTCGGTGGTTTCCGTCCCACTGAAAAAGTTGTGGATGAATACGTTGCCTACTATGACCACCTCCAGATGAAGTGGGAGGACACCGGTGACTTGTACCTGAATGAAGACGGCGTGCCCAAGTGGCCTGGCTACCGTACCGATTTGCGTAATATTTCCACCAGCAAAAAGGCACAATACAAATTATTCCCCTCTACTAGCGGCCTGGCATTGGGTAGCAAGCCGGATGGCAAAGGCAATTGGAAACCGGTTGGGGCTAACATCGACCCTGCGGTGTTATTCATCGACCGCTGCCTCCAATTGCTACGTCCTGGTGGTCGCCTGATGATCGTGTTACCCGATGGCGTGTTGTGTAACTCTGGCGACCGATATGTGCGTGAATACATCATGGGTAAAAAGGATGAGATAACTGGCCAGTTTGTCGGTGGTAAGGCCATCGTCAAAGCCGTTTTGTCACTGCCATCCGACACCTTCAAACTGTCCGGAACAGGTGCCAAAACTTCTGTGGTTTACTTGCAAAAGCGTAACGCCAGCAAGGAGCACACCGAGCAATTCCTGCCGGAACCGCAAGGCGATGTGTTTATGGCTGTAGCCGAAACGCTGGGCTATGTGGTGAAGAACAATATCGAGGATTACTCAGCGGGGGTGCCCAACGACCTCGATAAAATCGTTGGCGCCTATAAGCGGGGTGAGTGATGGAGTCTATCGTCCGAGTTCCCGCTGCAGACTTTTCGCCTGAAAGATTGGATACTGGTTTTTATTCGAAGGAGTTCTATTCAGCGAGAGAGTTAATCGAGAACGCTGGATTTGAGCTGGAGGCGATTGGTTCAGTTTGTGAGCCTTGGCAATTTGGCGCCTACGCACTTTGTAATGATATTGTTTGGGATGGTGCGGAAGCAGGGGTTCCTTTTATAAAGGCGGAGGCAATTGAGAGCCCACTAATTGATGAGGCCTCACTCTCCTACGTGACCCAAAAAACCCATTCCACTTTATCGAAGTCTGCACTTAAAGCAGGGGATATAATTGTTTCAACCTCAGGTACGGTTGGGCGACTAGCTGTACTTCCTGATTCGATACCTGTCGCTAACTCAAATCAAGACACCATCAAATTCAGCCTGACAGGCACCAATTACAATTCGCACTTCGTTGCAGCTTGGCTTACCACAAAATACGGTCAAGCATTTATGAGTCGAGAGGCCGGGGGAGCAGTTCAGCAACATATTTATCTTTATAATTTTAAGCGCCTCCCGTTACTCAAGCTTCATAATGGCGCTCAAATTTACATTGGCGAAAAAATTCATCAAGCCGAGAGCCTTAAAGCTTGGGCTAGAAAAATTGTCGCTGGTCAAAATGCAATCTACTCAGAGCAGTATGCTGCGCTATCAGATTACAAAAAATATAAATCACAGTTTTTTCGGATGAGTTTTAAAGCTGCATTCGATGTCTTAACACCTGAGTCCTACCCTCCCGAAATTGACCAGTATTTTCGTGAAAATGAATTTGTCACCCTAGGTGAAATATCTTCTGAAATTTTTACTGGCAATACTCGAGAAGAGTCCGAAAACAGCTCTGAGGCTGTTGCGCAGGCAACCTCTAGGAGCTGCACCGGTCTTTTTTTAAAAGGGCCGTTCAACAAGGTTGAAAGACCATCAAGAGGTAAGTATCTAAAGAAATTTGATATATTGCTTACTTGTGGAGCTCACGACAAAAAATATATTGGTAGAGATGTATCCATTTATCATGCCGATGGCGAAAATCTTCCCTCCTCGAAGGTGTTAGTTATAAGGATTAAAGAGGGTTCGCTGCCGGCGTCGTACGTGCACTCTTATTTGACTTCTGATGCTGGTTACATACAGTGGCAGTCAGTCGCGAGAGGAGTTTCCGCTGGAATACATCCAGGCGACGTATCGCGAATTAGAATCCCGTTACCTTTAAAAATAAAGGGCTGGGATTCAATTGCGCACATTGCAGATGACCAGTTTTCATCAGCGGGAAAGGCAGTCGACTTTGCTCAAGAGTTAACTAGGGCGGCTAGATTTTTAGTCGAAGCCGTGATCGAAGGCCGGCTCGATGAAAGTTTACTGAAAGCAGCTCAAGTATTACTTGAAGGCGGTAATGAAAGCGTCGATCGTAGCATTTTGAATCGCCTAAAAACCGATGGCATCGATGGAAGCGGCCAGCAGCTGTTTAGCGACCTGGACGAGCTGTACCGTCTGCTGGCCCAAGCGCAGGAGTATTAGCCCGTGGCCGTTGCCTTGCCCTCTCTGATCCAACGTCTGCGCAAATTGCTTGCCAACGGCTTGGCGGCAGATGCCGACGGCGGGCTAGCTGATCTTTTGGGTGGTTTGGTACATCCCATGGCGGAAACTTCTCAGGTCGGCTGGGTAATTAGTCACCGCCTGCTTGCAGTTCGCCCCAGATTGGCAAGTGATGATGAGCTGGTATGTGCGTTGCTGGCACAGCTAACCGAAGTGCGAAACAGTTGGGTCGCTCTCGCAGCGGCGCGCTGTAAAGAAGCCGGGCAAATGCCAGACGGTGAACCCCTGCGGGGCTTGGTGAGTGCACTCCAGGGGGCTGCGGCATGGGTAGAAGCAGGTATCCCCGACGCGCGACTCACCGCCAGCCCCTTTTCTTCGCTTGAACGTGAACTGCTGGATGTTAGTTTTGAGCAACCCGCCGCGATGCCTGCGCTAATGCGCGTGCTGGCTGTGGCTGCGGAGCTGTCTCAACACCTGCAAGATGTGCTGCCCGCTTTACCGCCGATAGATGCTCAGGGCATGGAGGCGCAGCAGAATTGGATCAAAGGCCGCTTGTTGGCTTTGCCAGGGATATTAGAGGTGACGCGCCCCATTGGTGTGAACTACGTACTGCACGGTTCGTTTGACGCGGCTCCCGAAACTGGCGATCAGCCCAGCATGGGCTGGGTGTTGGCAACTCCTTGGTCACTACTGCTGACCATGGTGGTGTACGTCCAGGATGTGTGGAAAGCCGAGGCTCGTGGAGGATTGTTACTGGAGCTTTCCAGTGGGCAGAACGCCTTCAGCCCAGGTGAAATCTCGATTTTGGTACAGGGGCCAGAGGGTGATGAAACCCGTTGTGGCAGCTTGGCCGAGTTGCTACTGAAGAGCCTTAGCCTTTTGGGGATACATTGCTTCCCCTATACACCGACACCTGTCGAGTTGAACGCACAGCTCGCACCGCTGGTAGGATTACTATTGAGCCGCCGAGTGTGGCGTTACCAAGACGGATCAAGCGGCCAGAACGGCCAGTACCAAATTAATCCATTGTTTGCCGATGCCTGCTTTAGGCTGCCGGGTAGCAAGGTTTTCAATCGTACCGGCCGCTTATTGTGGCAGGCCGTTAGACTCAGCGCAGAAGCGATGCGCGATGAACGCAGATGTAGCTCGCGTGGTATCGCGAACAATGGAGAAGTGTCGTGAGCAAAATGGATCAGCTGAATACCGAGGTGATCGATAACCTTACCAAACGCCACAATTGGGCGGCGACCGGTGTGTCGGACTACCCGCCGCGCGACCCCCTTGTGGGCCAGAGTCGCTTTTTTAAGCGCTACCGTACCTTCATTCAAACCGTGGACCAAGATGCTGATCACTTCGCCCATGTATTCGCCGTAGAGGCGGAGTGGGGTCGAGGCAAGTCACGTTTGGGGCATGAGCTAATTGCGCAGATCAACGACTGTTCAAAAGGCTGGTTTGTGCGCGATCAGAGCGGCACATTGGCTGACCAAAAACTGTTTGATCAGGCTACGCAAGATAAGTACCTAGCGCTGTATATCCGCTACTCGCAAGTAGCATCGGACTACCAGAACTCGGACAACTGGTTTGGCTTCGGCCTGTACAAAGCTCTGTTGCCATTGGCTACACGCAAATTCGATGGCTCGATCCAGAGCAAGATTGCTGAGCAGGCGCTGCATCGCCTCAATCCGGCAGGCTTTGATACCAGTCAACTCGCAAACCTTTTGGAGCTGGATAAACTACACAGCGATGAAGCGCTTTATGAGGAGGACGGCTTGGTGGTGCGGCTGGTGCAGGCGGCTTATGCCTATCTGCAAAAGTTCGGTATTGCCTATTTGCTAGTAGTGCTTGATGAACTGGAAACCGTTGCTGAGGCCGCGACCTTTGGAATGGAGCAGGACGATGCCAAACGTCTTGATGGCCAAGCTATTCGTCTGATTGGTAAGGCTATCAAAGAAGAAGACCCACGTCGTAAATTGCCATGGTTGCGCTACGTGGCCTTGTGTTCGCCACTGCTGGGCCAGCAACTGCGTGAGATTCAGTCAGTAGCTCGCCGCTTCGAGTTGGTGGAGCTGGAGCACAATGCTTTTGCCGATGTCTCAGACTATGTGGGACAACTGAAGGCCGAACGCAAACTGGCGCACGATTACCCCACCGGCTTGGTCGAAGCGGCTTACGCCATGAGCGGTGCCAACTTTGGTTGGTTCAACGTGATCATGGCCAATGTGGATGCCGTGCTGGCCCAGTACGAAGCTGCAGGAAAATCCATCCCCGCTATAGGCGAGTTGTTCGATGCGGTGGCTGAAAGCTCGGGGCGTGTCGCAGGGCATGTTCTGGATGCCCACGCCATTGAAGGCATCAAGACCCGCGACCACGGCCTGAGGGCGGTTGCGCAGGAGCTGCTTTATGGGCAACTGCCACTCTCCTTAAGTCAATGTCCGCCGCGCGGCATAGAGCTGTTAACTCTTGCTAACGAAGACGGTGAGCCGGTGGCTAGCCTCTACCGGAAAATTCCGTTTGATCAGTTGCAATGTCGCCAAGCATTGGAAGATGCCAAATTCAAACGTGAGAAAGACGAATGGCTTTACCCCGCAGTCGAGCAAGCACTCAGCTTGAGCGTTTTGCTGCAAAATCTGCGAACTTTTGCAATCAACGAGGCAGAACAAAATGTGCTGCTGCTGCCACTGTCGCGTGCTGAATTCAAGCATCTGCTGAGTTTGTTGTACGACCATCCGGCTGTGGAATTTGCGGCAGATGCGCTCTGGCAAAAACTGATAGGCAGCGAACAGCAACTTCCAGATGAAGAAGCCACGCACATCGGTCCCAGCGTGGCGATGCTGCTACGGCTGGACCTGCGCTACCGCAACCAGCAGCACAACTCGATGATCTTCCGAGATCCAGCCGATGCCGACGCGCACGAAGTAGCTATGAAGGGTTTACTAAAGGACGGCGGAAAAAATATCGGTCTGCGCTTTCAGGTGCGTCTGACAGGCTTGATGCGCTTACTGGACAAAAACTGGCAGTACTCGAAGACGCCCTATGCCAACAATGAGAGCATCACAGTTCAAACTAGCCTAAGCGGTCAAGGCTCTGGACAGCGCGGTGGGTTGTTGTTCTGCGATGCGTTAAAGTTGCACCCGGAAAACCTCGTTTGGTTTGCCTGGGTGAATAACCGTGATGAACTGGACCGTTTGCACCAATTGGCCACCATGCGCCATTCCGACGAAGGCCGCTTCCCGGTAATGGCGTTTACCACATCAACGCATTTGATGGAGCAATACAACCGGGGCGATGTAAGCGAGAAGTTTAAGGACGACTTGCTGCTCTACTACTTGAACCCCAGTGAAGTGGACCAGCTGGAACGCATTGGATTGCTGCCTGAGCAGTGCAAAGGTTTTGTGCTGGACGATTCGCGGTTAACAAGTAAGTTTAAGAGCAAGCTTAATGCGCTACGAGATTTCGCTTATCAAGCCATGCAGCAATGGCGGCGGCGGCTTAATGAGCGGGGTCTGATCGCCTGGCCGCTGAAACCTACAGGCAAGATCAATGCGCAGGATCGAGAATTGTTGCTAGGCGCATGGACTCTGTTTGCAGTTAAAGAGCCCAACCTGTTAGGTTTGAATGATCTGGAAACCCGATATGGCATAGACGCCGAAGAGGTCGCGTCGCTGATGCAACGCTTGGCATTGCCGAACAAACTTCTAAGTCTTGGATATGGTAAAGAGGAGCACGCTGGGCTGTTCTCCGAGCTGGCCAATCCACAGCAATCACAAGTCCAGTTTCCACACTTTCTGGCACGTATCTCTAACCCGGCCAAGACCCAGGAGTGGACTTTGGCAAAGGCAAAGCGCGACTGGTATTGGGGATATCTGTCGCACGCGGGCTTGACACCGAAGAATGTGTTTGACGACTGGATGTGGTGGTGCGGAGAGTTGCACTTGTTGCAGTTGACTGATGCCACGGCAAGTTACGCGAAATGGCAAACATATCCTCGCGCTAAACTCGATAACTCCATTGTTGAAGCTAAGAACTGGTTTGATGGGGGAACCTCTGATGGCTATAGAGCGACTGTCGCCATGCTGGAGCGTGTATTTGGCTACGACCGAGTTCCAGGCTTGTTTGCACCCTTAGGTAAATCTCCAGCGGGTATAGAGACGGTCGAGGCGAACGACCAGCTCAAGGCGGCACGTAAAGCGTTCGACAAGCTCAAAGTCGATGAAGAGGCTCTGGGCTTGGTGGCCACAGATGAGTTGGTCTTGGTTGCCGAAAAACTTCCATCGCTGCTGCAAGGTCGCACAGAAGTAATTACACGCGTAGCGCGGGTCAAACCAGAGTTGACTCCCGTCATCACCCTTGGAAACGTCAACACCTTGCGACTGGACGATAAAGCGCAGCCACTCTTCCAACGTGTAGAGCAGGCACGCTTGTTTGCCGAGTACGTGGATAAGGCTGCCCAGCAGATCAAGCAGAGCATGAATAACCTTATCAGCGATATCGATGCGGATAGCCAAGGCTTGAGTTTATTTCCCCGCAGCTTGTTCACGCTTTCGTTGCAGACGGTATCGAACATTTTGGACGGTGCTTTGCAAGATCAGAACGACAGTGGTACGGCGAAAACCGAAGGATCTGCCAGTTCAGAGACCTTGTTGCATTACCTGCGCTCACTACAGCTCGACAAGGCAGCGGAGCGGCTACGCCTGCTGTCAGATGAAGCAGGCGTCAATATCGATACAGGCTCACAGCAAAGTTTTGCGGATAACAGCGGCCACATCATGAGCGCCTATCGGGCTGGCAAGGAGAAGTTTGTCAAAGTGACAGGCTATCTGGCCGAGTTGCAAACACGCTGCAAAGTAGCTGCACACCAGCTTGAGCCAATGCCAGCCGACTATGCAGAGCCAGCTCATCTTAAAGAATTGGCCCAACTGATGCAGAAGCTGGCTCTGATTGGCGATGCGTTTGAGGATTTGGGAGAGTCCGCAAAAAACGAGCGAGAGAAATTTCGAGAGCAAGCCCGAAAGGGGCAGTTTGGTGCAATCCGCGAGGTGCCGGACCGTCTGTTGAACCCAGTGTATGCCCAATTGCATACGGTTGGCGGTGCGATCACGAAAATCGAAAATGCAATTCAGACTCGTCGCGATTATCAAGTGAGGGGGCTGAACGAGCAGTATGTGCCTGTACTTATGCCATTGTTTTTTGCTTGCAAAGAACCTTCTCCTGAGCCTGTGCAATTGGCAAAGGTAGCTCAGCTAAGCCTGCATGATCTGCAGATGACTCTGGATGCGCAGCGCATGCAATGGGAGAAGCGAGCTAGCCAGTTGTTGAACGGTACCGGGCTTGACTATGCCAGCTGGCAGCAGCTGGCGGCCGCCATTGATGCTGGTAACAATCCAATGCTCACTAATGCAGTACAAGAGGCACTGGTCGGCAAGGGCATTTTGAAGATGCAACTCTACTTCGGGGACGGAGCGTGAAACTCTATTTAACTCCCGAATTGCTTGCTCATCGGCGTGGTCGCTTTTTGTCTAGCCTCTTGGCTATTGAGACGTCGTCGGCTGTTGAGTTGCCAGAGTCTGGATTTGTCCTTATGACAGGTAAGCAGCTCCAGGAGTCGAGCGAGCTGCAGACGGCATGCTCGACTTGGGCACGTCAGCCGGGATGCACATTGCTTCTGCTACCGCCTTACAAAGAAGGCCCACTCCTTTCAGCTCTGGATTGGGTTGTTGAGTTTTCATCTGATCATCCTATTGTCCTTGGGGCGAACTCGGCAGAGAGCATCGTCGCGCAAGAAGTGATGTATCAATTGCAAGGAGTGCAAGGTGGAGATCATCGAGGCCATACCCGTTACTGGAAGTCTCATTCAAGCAGCGGCCTGTTTGCCGCAACAATGCTGCCGCTATGGTCCATCAGTTTACTGGATCACGCTCATTTGGTAACGGAGTTCCTCGAAGACCTTAACCGGCACACAGGCAAAGCATTGGCGCCCGTCGCAAAAGATGATCAGTCTGAGATTATGTTGTATCCACAGGACTTGACCGTGATGGTTTGCTGCTACGGCTTCGAAGTCGCAACAGCCGCAAGCCTAATGGACCGGCTACATGGTTTCGCAGTGCCTCTGCTGAATCTGGCACATTTTGACTTGCCTGAAAGTATTGACCGATTGCAGCAGGGTGGATTACTCAATCAGCAAGGTCTGACTCAGGCGGGCTTGGCTTTTCTGCAGACATCAAAGTACTGGGCGTTTGCAGAAAACCTGAAGGGGGAAGCGTAACTCATGAAGACAACAAATCTCGCACAGGCTCTGGCGATTGATAGCCAACTGCGCTTACCCGGAAGCGCAGGCCGTCTTCTTAAGCAGATCCGAGACATCGAACTTATGGCTCCCTTATTCCGGGACACAGGTCTCATTAAGGCCGTTAATAGACCCTCGGTGGTCAATCTGGCGGTGTCCGGTATCGCTAGCCATTCATGTATCCAGCGCGCGCTCGGCGGTTTCATTTATGCGTCTGCTGCAGTAAGGACAGATCTCCTTATACATGACAACAAGGTCAGCACAATAGGCTCTGACTCTGTGTCGGAGCTGGATGATATTGACTTCGAAGCTCAGAGAAAGCGTCTGGATCTGGTGGAGATGCGCCACTGCTATGCCCTAGTGGAGCGCCTTTTGGCGCAAGGTGGAGCAGCCAATCTGATTCTGATTGATACGCCATTCTTTATTGACCGGGACATGGCCCCTTTGAAGCGGAATGCACGCCACTGGTCCGAGTATGAGAAAACGCAGGTTGCAATTGAACGATTTTGGCAAAAACACCGGCAGGATCTCTTTCCCTGGAATCAGGAAGGTCCAGTACTAGCAAGCATTCTGGCTGAGCGATTTAGCGCCATAGTAAGCATTGCTCGGCAGGATTTGCGAACCGAAGAAGGGCGTAAGCACATCTTGCTTACTGATGGTTTTTCTTCCGATTCCACTGCGAAGCTTGAGGGGTTGGAAGAACGTTTGCTGGGCATCGGTGACACTCGTTTTATAAACGGGATTTTAGGCAGCTTTAACCGGACGATTGCGTTTCGGATGACTGAAAATAGTCCGCGTATGGAACCCGCTAGTGAAGTCGGACAAGGTCTGATTGGATTTCATTATCGAAGCGCTCGCTCAAGCGAAATAAAAATGGCCCAGTTGGCCGGTGAGGAGTCTGACTGGAGTGCCAATGAGCTGGATACTGTGGCATCGCGCCTAATGATTTTGGATATGCAAAGCCAGAAAAAAGCAATGCCATTGCCGCAGCTCTTGAGCAGGCAGCAACTACAAATTTTGGAAAAATTCACCGCCTACTACCGGCAGGGTTTAAACGAAGCGCTGCGTAATAATGAGGTAGAGAGCACGTGGCTGTCCGGTCTTGACGAAGGGTTCGAGTCATGAAGCATAAGGTACTAGGAAAGCTGGTCGGCAATACCGGTGACGCGGCGCAACTGACGATGGTCGTGCAGGACTCTTTCTCTGTGCGCCGAGGTGAGTTCGTGCGCATCATGCATCAGGAGCGAGTAGATGAAGGCGTTGTTCCTGTGCTTGGGCGCGTGACGCGCATAACCCGGACTAACATGCTTTTCAACGCAGGCTTTGGTGACGGAGCGACAGAGCTTGAGTTACTGCCCGGGGCCAGTGTCACAGGTGAAAATCTATTCGCCAACCTTGAGCTCGTCGGCTACCGAGACCCAGAATCGCGCCAGATCAAAATTCCACGTCGCCCCCTTGATCCTGGGGCAGCAGTGGAAACAGTGGACTTTCAGTTTCTAAGCGATTTTTATGAATTCAACGAGCACACCAGCCTTCACTTGGGCAATCTCGTTGGTTATGAGCGTGGCGAGAACACGGTACCGGTCTTTCTGGATGTAAACAAACTAGTGACCGAGCACATGGCTGTGCTGGCCATGACGGGCTCGGGCAAGTCATACACCGTTGGCCGCATTATTGAGCGGCTTGTAGCGCTCAATAACGGAACTGTCGTCGTCTTTGATCCGCATGGCGAATACGGCAAAGCATTAGCCAAAGGACAGCTTAATTTTTCAGATGGCCTTTCGGATATTGAAGATGAGCGCGATCGTGAAGCTCTTCCAAAAATTCGGGACACCCTTGAACGACTGCAAAAGGTCGGCGCTGGCGTTGAGGTGTACACGCCTCAAATTGAATCCTTCAAGCATAAATACGCAGGCAAAAATATTCAGCTTGCGCTTCAGTTTGATCACTTCGAAATGGATGATGTGGCTGAGATTTTGCCGGGTTTAAGTGAGCCTCAGCAGCGAGTCCTGGATGTAGCCATCCGCTATTGGAGGACCGCGGATAAAATCGAACCAAGGGATATCAATCGCCTGCGTCACCTTTTAGGTGACGGGCTAGAGGAGCTGCGAGAGTGGGATGACCTGTCAGAGGCAGAGTCCAAGGCATTGAATGGCCGAAGCGCCGCCGTAGCATCGATGAAGCTATCGCGTGTGCTCAATGAGGCACAAAGTTTCTACTCAGCAGCAATGGCCGCGCCAACTGATATTTACAGGATGGTGGGTCGCCCCTCGAATCGTCAGGGGCGGCTGGTTGTGGTCGATCTTCAAGGCTTGAGTGACACTGCAAAGCAAGTCATCTGTGCATTGATATCCAGTGAGATTCTAAAAGCTGCCTCGAGTAAGACGGATCCTTTGAGGCCATGTTTTTTGGTCTATGAGGAAGGCCACAACTTTGCTCCCGCGGGTGGTAACGCCGTTAGTCATCGCATCATCAAAAAGATCGCAGGTGAAGGCCGTAAGTTTGGGGTTGGCTTTGCGATTGTCAGTCAGCGTCCATCGAAGCTTGATGCGGACGTAACATCGCAATGCAACACGTTGATCACGATGCGTCTGAAGAATCCAGATGATCAGCGCTTTATTGCCAAAGCGTCGGACATGGTGAGCAAGGCAGATTTGGATGAGCTTTCTAGTCTCTCAACAGGTGAGGCTCTTGTGTGTGGCCGATCAATTCCTGCACCCCTTCTAGTAAAGGTCGGTGGTAAAGCTTTGATTCATGGTGGTGAATCACCTGAAGTTTTACGCGTCTGGGGCTCCTTGGATGACTGATTTGGTTGCCTGCATCAGGGACTCGATGAGCTCACTAGGTTTCATAGATAGCTGTTACCCAATGCTAAGCAGCTGGGGAGTGCGCGACGAAGATGTGCTGGTTCATAGCCTGGGCTGCAGCGCTTGGAATCTATTAGGTCATAAGCTTGGTTTTATGGCAGTCACCGAATGCCCGGCGCCAATGACACATGGTGCGGATATTCGACCAGACTCGACTTGGTTTAGTCTTGAGAGTCGAACTCCTGATGTCCTGATCGAGTTTGAGAGATTCGACGGTACTGATCGGGGGCAACGAAAGCTTGATGAAAAGCTTTGCAATTTGCTTGAAACCTCCATGAGATGGGGGGATTCCCCTTCGGTTTTGATTCTCTGCGCGTGGAGCAAAGGGGTCGTCTCTGCACCTAACAAAGAGAGGTTTCTGGAACGATGCACGCGAGGTTTTAAATCAGCAGCTGGGGTTCAGGTACCGCCAGTTCGAAATACGGTGGTACTGTTCAGTCGACTCATCTTTGAGATTGAAGGCCGCGCAAGCCTGCTGCTAACTCAGGTTCGTTGCGAGAGGTTGCTATGAATATAAAATCTGCACACTTTTTACCCGGCACTAACAAGCGTTTGGGTGACAAATACCTTCTTCTTGAATGCTTGGGTGATGGCAGTCACGGCTGGGTGTGGCGTGCAGAGAGACTTATTGATGGTGCGATCGTAGCGGTTAAAATCCCCAAAGATTTGACCAAAGATGATCGAATGCTCGCGGAAGGAAAAGAGCTTCTTAACATTGACACACATAAAAACATTGTTCGCATTTTAGATATGGGAAGAGTACCTCCGGAGAACGAGTGGTTCTTCATTGAGATGGAATACTTTCCCAGTCAGAGCCTGGCGCAAAAACTGGAGCAAAGAGCTCAGCACTTTGGTAACACATTTGAGCGCTTGTTCGGAATCTATGCTCAGGTTCTCGACGCTGTTGGTTTTCTGGCAAACTTCCAAACTCCGATTTCCCACGGAGATATCAAGCCACACAACATTCTCGTTGGCACAGGGGACTTGGTGAAACTGACAGACTTTGGAAGTTCCGCCCTTCCTGAAGAAATTTATGTCAGGACAAGAGAGAATGGCGGTACAGTTCTTTATGCTGCTCCTGAGTACTCCGACAGCGTTTCTCGCAAAGGTTCTTTCGAAGATCTGCTTCGTGGTGACATATACAGCCTTGGCGTATTGCTTTACCAACTTCTCACTGGTCAGCTTCCCCATGACACGCCATCTCAGGTTCGTCGCCATGCTCCTTTCAGGCGACCAAGTGAAGTTAACGCAAGTATCGCGCCCTCAATTGACGCTTTCATCCTTCGTTGCTTGGAAAGAGTGCCATCGGATAGGTATTCTGACATTGACTCTCTGCGCATTGCATTTGATTCAGCCAGACAACATCAATTAAATAGTCCGAGACACGCTGTAACCAATTCGAGTGAGCTTGCTGGATCAGATTGGTCGACATCGGTCGTTGACGCTCTAGAGGAGCGTGATTATTTAAAGGCTGCAAGGATTGCCGAAATAGAGTTTTCTCGAACTCACGACTATGATGCACTGCTACAGCAACTCAATGCGCTTTATCGTGCCGATAGACTTTTCGAATTTAAAGATATGTTCGAGCGCGAAAGCCTGAACGCTAAATTTCAAGGCGACGACGCTAAGTCGATACATATTCTGGCTATTAAAACCTACTTGTCTCTCCGAGAAATTGATCTTGCAAAAGCGATGCTTCTTGACGAAAAGGTGTTAGGTATAGACTCTCTGGAATATGATTTCCTCTTGGCGACTGTATATGGATTGGAAGCAAATTTTTCGGCGGCTCGAAAAGCTCTTGAGGCAATTAACCGAAAATCACCATCCAAACCACATGTACTGGTCCGCCTCATTCAAGTGTGCGAGCAAATGCGCGACTATGCCGCTGCAGCGGGGTATTTGAGACACGTATTAAGACTAGTGAAAAGTTCACCGGAGCTTGACTTGAAGCAGCAGCGCTACCAAGCACTTGGCCTTTGGTGAAAATGGTAGAAAAATTAATTTCAGTAGCCGACTATGTCAGTTCGACTGCAATTGGGAGCGCGACTGTATAGGCACTGTTTTCGTCGACATCTCCCAGCGCCTACTTCTGGCCGATTGCTTCCTGTTGCCCCGCCAGAGCTGCATGCAGTTGATCACTCATCATGCACACGAGCATAGTCAGCGCGGATGTGAACGGCCTTCATATCGAATGCAAGCAGGCGATAAAGCGGAGTGCAATTTCGCAAGGTATTCCAGTTGGTATTCCAGTTGGTATTCCAGCTAAAAATCCTAACAGACATTAATTATGAAAAACAATATGATAAAGCCCAGGTTCAACTTACCCCGGCCCACCAATCCCAAACCCCTGAAATCATGGATTTCAGGGGTTTTTCTTTGGCATCGAGAAAGCACGATTTGGCACAGCTTGGCTCTGATAGTCAGGGAAATTCAGCATGAGCGCAGACAAGCCCAAACGAAAGCCTGGTTGCAACGCTGTTTGACGTTCCGCTGAAAAACTCGTGGCACGAAAGGAAGCGGATAAGAATGGAATCATGGAAAGTACTGGCTATCACCTTCATGGCGTCGATCAGCGTGGAAAGCCCGGCCCGTCAGATCGACAACCCGGTGGAAAGAGCACTCTCGGTTGTTACGTTGTCGCCATTACTACTCATCGGGGGAACGACAGCGCTGATATCCCACATCCCAGAGCTCTTCAAATCGGCAAAGAGTGACGCCCTTACGTTCATCGGTTCGGATGGGGAGATCCGCGGTGCGTCGTTCGAGCAGGCGGCTTCGTATTATCATGCGACCTACAACCCGCCCTTGATGACTGACAAACAACTGGCTTTGGCAATAGCGACTTCTGTGAGAACGAAGGCACTTTTAGCGATCATCGCAAGTGCATTTTTGTGCTCGAATGAGTGTTTTCGCTCGCCATCCCGGTTTAATGACGGCCTAGCGAGACGCTGAGGAATGCGATGACGTTTGGCGCAGTTCATCAAAACTGCGCCAAACCCTCCCCCGAAAATGGCGCAGTTCTGAGAACTGCGCCATAATTGCGCCAAGATCTCCTCAAACAGCGCCAACAACCATGCCTTCGACCACCGACATACTGAACAGTATCCAGGCATCAGGGAACGGGGTGAGCCTCTCAGAGCTCTTGACCCGGCACCCTGAAATTGCCCGGCGAACGGCGCAGCGCATCCTTGCAAACTTGATTGAAAGCAGCCAGATCACTGCGCAAGGCGAAGGCAGGGCACGGCGTTATTTCGCAACAGAACACCGGGCTGAAACCCACGCTTCGAACACCGACACCGACGCCTTCCCAGCCTTTATCCCATTGTCTGCTGACAGCCAGGACATACTCGCCTATATCAATCAGCCCACTGAAGCGCGCAAGCCCGTGGGCTACCAGCGTGATTTTCTGGACACCTATCGCCCTAACGAGACGTGGTACTTACCTGAGTCGTTGCGGCGCCAATTGCACCGGATGGGTAAAACCGCTGATGCGACGGAGCCAGCAGGCACCTACAGCCGGGCGGTCCTGAATCGTTTGCTGATTGATCTGTCGTGGGCATCCAGCCATCTGGAGGGAAACACTTACTCACGGCTCGACACGCGACAACTCATTGAGCAAGGCAAGGCAGCACAGGGCAAGGCCGCTATAGAAACGCAGATGATCTTGAATCATAAGACAGCTATCGAGCTTTTGGTCGAGAACATCGAGAGTGCCGAGTTCAACCGTTACACATTGATGAACCTGCATAGCGCCCTGGCCGAAAACCTGCTGCCCAATCCAGCGGACGAGGGCCGAATTCGCCAGCACGCCGTCGACATCGGAAAAAGCACCTATCGCCCACTCTCAACGCCACAGCAAATCGAAGATGCGCTGGACGTCCTGCTTGGCAAAGCCAATCAGATTGCCGACCCGTTCGAGCAATCTTTCTTCATGATGGTGCACTTGCCCTATTTACAGCCGTTTGCCGACATCAATAAACGCACATCCCGACTGGCAGCGAATCTCCCCTTGTTCCGTGCCAACCTTTGTCCGCTGACCTTTCTGGATGTACCGGAGCAGGCCTACAGCCGCGCTACGTTGGGCGTGTACGAAATGACCCGTGTAGAGCTGCTTCGCGACCTGTACATCTGGGCCTACGAACGCTCGACGCTGGAGTATCTGGCAATCAAGCAAGATCTTGCGGAGCCGGACCCTTTACGCCTGGCATGGCGAGACCTCATCAAAAAGACCATTCGAGAAACCATCACTCACCCAGAGCTTGACCCGTTGTCATGTATTCAACGTTCGGTAGCGGAACACGTTTCAGAAAGAGAGCAGCCAGAAGTGCAAGCACTGATCGTCGAAGAACTCCGCCGCCTGCATGAAGGGGTACTAGCACGCTACGGGTTACGACCATCAGAATTCATGTCCTGGAAGTCGCGCCACGGCCACTGATGGATGATCACTGAAGTGATCTTTGCTCCCTCGATACACCCCGGTATCCTGCCGCACGCCTCTCAATAACAAGGACCGTTCCCCATGCAAACCCACTTCGGCAAAGGCGTGATCTTTGCCCTCTGCGCCGCCGCGCTGAACGCCACCATCGGTGTCCTCAGCAAAGTGTTGATGAGCAGCGGCTTCACGGCGAGCAGCGTCGCCGTCATCAAGACTGTTTTGGGGTGCTTGTTGCTCTCGGTCCTGCTGTTTTTCCTCAAGGGGCCGGCGACGAAGGCCAAGTGGTGGCAGGCGGCGATTTGCGCGTTTCTGGGCATCTTCGTGCTGTTCCACTTCGAAACCTCCGCTTACCGGCATTACGCGGCGGCGGGTGTGGTGGTGATGCTGATGGCGAGCGCGTCCATTTCCTCGATTATCCTGGGGCGCCTCTTCCTGAAGGATACGATCACGGCGAATGCCACGGTCGGCGCGGCACTGGCCATCGCCGGGATCGCGGTGATTTTCGGCGCCGATCTCCAGCAGGGCTTTACGCTACAGGGCGCGGCGCTGGCCGTCATGGCGGGCTGTGGCTATGGCGCGTTTTCGGTGGCGATGAAAGGCATGGGCGTGTCGGGCGGGCTGCACTTCACTCGCCAGTTGCTGTTTTTCGGCAGCCTTTACCTGCTGATGCCGGCGGCGGCAGACGGCTTCGTGATCGGTGAATTCTCCACCCTGGCGATTGCCGCGTTGCTGGCCCTGGCGGCGCTGCCGACCATCCTCGGCTTCTTCTGCACCACCAAAGCCATTGAATACCTCAAGCCGTCCCAAGTGCAGGCACTGGAACTGACCGAACCGCTGTTCGCGGCGCTGCTGGCCTTTGTGGTGCTCAATGAAGTACCGAGGGACAGCCTGTACGCCGGCGCGGGGTTGATTATCCTCGGGCTGTGTTTCTCCAATGAACTGATCCGCCTGGGCAGACGCGTACCCGCTGCGTCTCACTCCTGAGCGAACCCCGGTAAACCAGGCACTTGGCGGTAATCGCCAGTGCCTTTTTTTGCGCCTGCGAACACCGCGTCAGATACCCGGCCCCACCACTCGCGCAGGCAACCGGGCCAGGCGATCCCACCCCTGCGCGCTGATCCCGGCGCCGTTACGCAAGGACAACCGTTGCAGCGGCAACTGCTCCAACACCGACACCATGGCGGACGTGAGCTGCGACTCCCCAGGCCCGGCCTCAAGCGTCAGGTCCCGTAACGGCAAATGCGCAAGATGCGCGACGCCGGCATCGGTGAGCCACGGGCTTTCATACAGGCCAAGGCGTTGCAGCGGCAGATGGCGCAGGCAGGCCAGGTCGTCATCGCGCAAATCCAGGCCGCTGATCTCAAGCTGCTCCAAGGGCAATCCCAGGTCGACGAGCTTGCGCAAGACCTTGCCATCGACACCCTGGCAAAAACTCAGGCTCAGTCGTTTAAGCGGCAGGCCGGCCAATTGTTTCAGCTCCTTCCAGCCCAGCTCGTTCAGCGACAGATCCAACGACTCCAAGGCCAAGCCACGCAAGTCGCCCAAGGTCTGCGCGTCGATCCCCTGGATATCGGCGAGCACCAGGCGCTTGAGTGGGAAAGCGTGCAGCACATCGAGCCGCTCGATCACCATCCGCGACGCCTTGAGATCCAGCTCGGCCAACGGCATGCCTTCGAGCGCCTCAAGCCCTTCCTCGCAAACATACGAAGAACCGAGCGCAAGCCGTTCAATCGGCAGGTCGCGGATGAAAGGCAGCATGGCATCCGTTGCGGAGCAGTCGTTCAGGCTCAGGGAACGCAACTTGCCCAAATCACGAAGCCAGGAAGGCTCATCCAGAATCCTGCGGCCATTGCTGATCGACAGCTGTTCGAGCGGATGACCGCACAACTGCGCCATCCCCCGCGACGTAAGCTCCCCCGCGTCGTGCAAGGTGAGCGAGCGCAACTTGAGAGGCGCCAGGGCGCGAAGGCCTTCGTCGGTTACTTCATCACAATTGTTCAGCCACAACGCCTCCAACCGGCCACTGCCCAGTTGGCGAAAGAAGTCATCGTCGAAATCCTGGCTACGGGTTTCCAACTTCAACCGACGCAGGCGTTCGAGCGACGGCAAAGAGGTATCGCCGTCATTGCGCCAGTAACCGTTGATCTCCAACGCCTCCAGGACAGCGGTCGGCAAACGGTCCCAGATCTCCTGGCTGCAACTGAAACGCGGGTAATGGAGCGCCAAGGTGCGCAACGGCAACCCGGCCAAGGCATCGCACCACTGCGGCTCGGCATCCTCCAACTCCAGATGATCGACCGGCAAACCGCGAAGCTGCGCCAGCAACGGACCCGGGCGATTGATATGGGGCGTGGCGTTCAACTGGCCCACGGCGCTGATAGCCGCTGGGTCACCCAGGCCGGCCGCAACTCGCAGGCCATCCAGGGAGGCCTCGCCGGTATCGAGCAGGTCGCGGTACAGCGCGGTGCGGGTGGGGATGTCGTCGGGGGTGGTGGAGAGTTGGGCCGTCAGCGCGTTGCGGGAAGGGTTCTGCATGGTCTACGAGTCCGTGTGAGCATGCGACGTATGCTGCCGCAAAAAATGGGTTTGATCGATCAACATTGATCAAATCCCAGATCCGCACACCGGATGCAGCCTGACGGGATGGTAAGCCTCGCGAGCACCTTCTCATCAAAAGGATGTCTATCGTCCAGCAGTTTTGACTATATTGAGAAACACCTCACCTCTTCACGCATCAGGTCCAGATCCTGTATAAAAGGCTTCCCAGCACTCAGGCTAGCGGTCGCTCACTCAAGGCGCTCCCGGAAATGAAGAAGCTAAAATCGTCCTCCACTTTCTACCTCGACCTCGACTCGCTGGGCTCGTTGCTGGAAATTTATCCGGATACGGAGCCGGGCGATGAGATGGAGCGTTACTACGCTAAGTGCCAGGAGATGCTGACCTACCCTCAGGACAACATTAGCAACCACTACGTCCTCCATGACAGTGCGACAGCGCATATCAAGTCTCGCCATAAAACAGATTATAAGAATTTGATTAGCATGAGCGCCGATAGTCATGCGTTGGCGAGGGACTGGAAAAATATCGGTATCGATATAGCCAAGGCCGATAAGCTTCTGAGAAGCACCGAGTTATCACCGAGAATTCAAAAAGATCTGGACGCTATAAAGTATGGCTCGTGAAGAAAACGACGTTGAACACGAAGATCATGAATCATACGAACTGAAGGCAGAAGTAAGGCAAGCACTGGAAACCCTTGAAGATGAACCGACAGAGGCCATTCAGCAGCTTCTTCAGACCCCTCAAGGCAAAGCCGCAATACAACAGATCCTGATTACTGCCATTGCTGTTCATGAAGAACGGCACTCCGGCCCGCTACCGCCACCTCGCCAGTTAATCGAATATGATAAAGCCGTACCGGGAGGAGCTGAGCGCATTTTCCAGATGGCGGAGCGGGAACAGGCCCATCGCCACGAAATACAGCGCAGCGAAGCGCAACTACGCCAAACCACTGTTCAACATATAAAAAGCCGGGAAGGTCGAGGGCAACATTACGGTGCTGCGTTGGCATTCGGCGTTCTCCTGCTGGGAACCTTGATGACAGTGCTAGGGCACGTCGGCCCAGCAGCCGGCTTGGTTGGCACGACAATGGCGGCCATTGCCGGGGTGTTTGTCATCCGACAGCGGCAAAAAAAACCAAGAATGCCCCTTGATGAAGATGATGAATCAAGAGAGAAGGAATGAAACGAGCCCGGCCCTTTGGCTGGGCTTTTTTTCGCCTCTTCTTCGCTCCCTGAGGAATTCAGGCCATGGTGATTGGTCGAACTGGACGACTGATTCCACCCCGTTGATAGCTGCACGTTGATGTAGGGGAATACAGCGACCTCAAGGGCCAAGGTCCTACGTGAAGATCGGAAAGCGGTGTCTTGTGGCGCTTGAGTGGGGCGGCCTATAGTTCCTCGTCGCCCAAATGGCGACTCGGGTTTGGCGACCCGGCAACGAGGTGCGAGAGCGATCTGCTTGTTTGCAGGCGTCCCCGCATCAGTGATACTGCCACCACAATGGTAGTTGTACGCGGGAGATCTCCGGGTCTGCCGGTACCTCGTTCCGGTTCGCCAACCCGCGTACAGCTGCCACCATTCGTTTGGCGACGATTAGTTGGTAGCTCTCACTTAAAAACGAGGTTACAACTCATGAATCGATACATGCCCATCACTGGCATCGACTGCATCCCCGCTACCCTGCTGATCGACACCGAAGCCCCGCTGGACGTCCTCTTCGAAACCGCTGACTACCGCATCCGCACCGTGACTCAGCTGCTGGAAAACATCGCGTTCCGCTCGGACATCAGCTCGGACACGCTGGTGCTTTCCGACTTTTGCAAAATGCTGACGATAGCGCTGCGCGATGGGTGTGATGTGATGGATGTGCTGGGTAGGCGATTGCGGGCGCAGGCGGCTGAATGAATGAAAACGGGCGGCTATAAGGTCGCCCGTTTTACGTTCAAATGCGAAAACAGAGGAGGGCAGATTTATCTATCAATCTAGCGAATCCAATAAATCCGCCCTTCTCCCCTTTACGCAAAATTGCAACGTTCCTCAAATACCATCTGTGCTTCTTCTAGCCATTGGCTTGTGAGCTTTCTGCAACAGGAATGCGCTCCTGAGGCTGCGTAGTGTCATAGACATGCAGTTCACAACCCCCACTGACAAACTGAACCTCCGCCAGATAAACCTTACCCTTCTGCGGTGTGAACGTTCTGCTGATCGGACCGCAGCGGTAACCATGTCCGATACTCTGGCCAGTGGCATAGGCCGCTACCTCGAATGGCTGATCGGGATCAGCCTGTACTTCCAATTGGGGGAAGTGCTTCAAGGTCGCGCTGTGGGTCACCTCGTTAAGCTTGGCAATCCAGCCGAACACTTTGCCACGACCGGAATCCACCACGGTTCCCTGCACGTCCATGCGCCGATCAGGATCCGCCGCGCGCCTGATCGAAAACTCCACCGGGATGACGGTGCCTGTCGCTTTCATGATGACCTTGGCGTGCTGGTCATCGACATCGACCTTGTTCTGCTGGAGTTGGATACCGTTGTTAAGCAGTGAGGGAGAGGAATCCCTGACATTGGATTTACAGCCAGGCAACGTCAGAACCAGGCTCAACATCAGCAGTGCGGTTTTTCTCATGAATAACTCCAAGTACATCATTAAGAGAAGGGTACGGATTTATTCAAGAACAAATATATCCGCCCCTTCCATTCCATTAACCCCGTTTGGCACTCCGGGACAGGACGATCGGCGCCACGAAGTCGAACGTTTCCTGCCCCTCTGGAACCCTATAGGGATCTTTCATTTCCAACCGATACACCGTAGACGCTACGACGTTGTCGATTCCTGAATCCCCGCAACTCTCAGCCAAGTAAACCTTGGGTTTTGGATTGCCGGCCGAGAACCGAAAAAGTATTTTGACGGTCCTTGGCTGATCGGGAAAATCGAGCCGACTGAGCTCAGATGAACGCCAGAATTTTAAACGTACAGCGCGTATAAGCCCCTCAGTCCATATTCGATTGTATTTCTGCTCTCGCTCAGCATCGAGCTTCAGCCCTCTGGCCAACAGCGGGCGCGTTGCCGTCCAAGCCGGGTCGTCATATTTTTCGGTAGCATCGACGTACAGCTTCAAAGCACCCGACTCATCCTGCGCACCGCCCTTGCCCTGCTCCATCAGATCACCCAACCCCACCACACCGCCTATGCCGGCTCGGGTGTAATAATCGCGGGCTTTCACCCAATCGACCGGCTCATCAATCCCGTCCCGCGCCATGCGTCCGAGTTCCACATAGGCGTATGGATCGGCTGGCGCCGCTTGCAGGTAAAGTTTCCTGGCAGTGGCAGTGTTCCGGCTCACGCCGTTGCCACTCTCGTAGAACGTGCCAAGCACATGCTGGCAAGTCGAATTGCCAGCCTTGCTGGCGGCCATGACGAACTGCACGTCGACCGGTGAAACAGTTCGGTTATGGGTCGTGTCGCGACACGCCTCGCCTTGGCTGCCACCCAACCCGGGGTCGAAGGTGCCAAGCGGTACAAAAGGATTGCGCTGCTCCGCGAGGTAACGCTCCATCGGCGTGGTGCGGGACTCTTTGATGTACTCGACGGTGCTGTTCCCGAGATCTTTCATGCTCTGACAACCGCCGAGGGCAAGCGTCAGACCGATCAAGACGATATTTTTAGTCATGCTGTGTCCATACGTGTAACGCGGTAGCTCGTTGAACGAGCCCCATGAAAGACAGGACACCGTTTCCCCCTTACGATAAGGGATAG
>NZ_JBMDJD010000052.1:0-24848 GCF_057809015.1 Pseudomonas sp. FG6 | reverse complement strand
GCATTCCGAGCCGGTTTTTAACGCCGCATAACCAAGTTTCAAGCGATTTCGTACACAGCCTAGACTTACGTCCAATGGGCACTCTGTGTTCAGGGGCCGACCATGGGGAACAGATCCGACCACAACAATTCGAAAAAGATTGCGCCATGGTTATGAAAAAAGCGGACGCCTTCATCCAGGCAGGGAAAACCGCGGTGTTGCAGAACATCCAGGGCACGCTGCAGTTTCTCCAGCGCTTTCCGCCGTTCAACCAGATGGAAAATGCCCACCTGGCCTACCTGGTGGAGCAATGCCTGCTGCGCTTCTATGCGCCGGGCGAGACCATCATCAAACCGGCCGACGGCCCGGTGGAACACTTCTACATCGTCAAGCAGGGCCGGGTGGTCGGGGAGCGTCCGCATTCGGCCAAGGGCGGTACCGAGACCACCTTCGAAATCACCACCGGAGAGTGTTTCCCCCTGGCCGCGTTGCTGGGCGAGCGGGCCACGCGTACCGAGCACCGTGCCGGCGAAGACACCTTCTGCCTGCAACTGAACAAGCAGGCCTTCATCAAGCTGTTCGCCTTGTCCGGCCCGTTTCGTGACTTCGCCCTGCGCGGCGTCAGCAGCCTGCTCGACCAGGTCAATCAGCAGGTCCAGCAAAAATCCGCGCAGACCCTCGGCACCCAGTACTCGCTCAATACGCGCCTGGGTGAACTGGCGATGCGTCACCCCGTGAGCTGCGGCCCCGAAACGCCCTTGCGCGAAGCCGTAAAGCTGATGCACGAGCAACAGGTCGGCAGCATCGTGGTGGTGAGCGAACAGAAAACGCCGCAGGGGATCTTTACCCTGCGCGACCTGCGGCATGTCGTGGCCGAGGGTACCGGGGACTTTTCCCAACCTATCGCGGCCCACATGACCCAGGCACCGTTCTACCTCACGCCGGACCACAGCGCCTTCGACGCGGCCATCGCCATGACCGAACGGCACATCGCCCACGTCTGCCTGGTCAAGGACCAGCGCCTGTGTGGCGTGGTGTCGGAGCGCGACCTGTTTTCCCTGCAACGCGTCGACCTGGTTCACCTGGCGCGGACCATACGCAACGCACCACGGGTGGAGAACCTGGTGGCCCTGCGCGGCGAGATCGGCCAACTGGTGGAACGCATGCTGGCCCACGGTGCGTCGTCGACCCAGATCACCCACATCATCACCCTGCTCAACGACCACACCGTGTGCCGGGTCATCGAGCTGACGCTGGCCGACAAGGGCGACCCTGGCGTGCCGTTCAGCTGGCTGTGTTTTGGCAGCGAAGGCCGGCGCGAGCAGACGCTGCACACCGACCAGGACAACGGCATTCTGTTCGAAGCCCGGGACGCCGCCGAGGCGGCGCGGATCCGTGGCCTGCTGCTGCCCATCGCCCAGCAGATCAACCAGAGCCTGGCGCTCTGCGGCTTCACGTTGTGCAAGGGCAACATCATGGCCGGCAATCCCGAGCTGTGCCTGTCCCGTGCCGAATGGTCCCGGC
Source organism: Pseudomonas sp. FG6 (assembly GCF_057809015.1). Taxonomy (NCBI): domain Bacteria; kingdom Pseudomonadati; phylum Pseudomonadota; class Gammaproteobacteria; order Pseudomonadales; family Pseudomonadaceae; genus Pseudomonas; species Pseudomonas sp. FG6. Next base: position 23,345 of record NZ_JBMDJD010000052.1, on the reverse strand, counting down.
GCTTCGCGGCGTTCATCCGCGAGGCGACGCCGGAAAACCTGCTCGGCTCAAGCATCTATTTCGACCTGCGGGTGGTCTGGGGCGACGAGCGAGGCTGCGAGCAGTTGCGCCGGCAGATCCTCGACCAGGTGGCCGACAATCGCTTGTTCCAGCGCATGATGGCCGACAACGCCCTGCGCCATCGCCCGCCCGTGGGACGCTTCAGGGATTTCGTGCTGAGCCGCAAGAATGGCGAAAAAGCCACCCTCGACCTGAAGGTGCAAGGCCTGACGCCCTTCGTCGACGGTGCCCGCCTGCTGGCGCTGGCCAGTGGCATCAGCGCCATCAACACCCTGGAGCGCTTGCGGCAACTGGTGGTGAAGGAAGTGATCGAACCGCTCGACGGCGCCGCCTATGAAGAGGCCTATCACTTCATCCAGCAGACCCGCATGCAGCAACACCAACTGCAGACCCGCGAGAACCTGCCCTACTCCAACCGCGTCGACCCCGACAGCCTCAATCACCTGGACCGCCGTATCCTGCGCGAGTCCCTGCGCCAGGCCCAACGCCTGCAAAGCAGCCTGACGCTGAGGTATCAGTTGTGAACCTGTTTTCCTGGCTGCGTCCGGCCCCGCCGATGCTGCCCCAGGCATTGCAGCAGCGCCTGGAACGGCTGCCCGCGCCTGCGCCGTTGAGCGAAAGCAGCCTGCGGGCGCAACGCTGGGTGGTGGTGGACCTGGAAACCACCGGCTTGCACCTGAACAAGGATCAGGTGCTGTCCATCGGCGCGGTGGTGATCGAAGACGGCGCGATCGATTTCAGCCAGCAGTTCGAGCGCACCCTGCAATGCGATCAGCAAAAGCTCGGGCCGAGCGTGCTGATCCATGGCTTGGCGCCGAGTGCGATTGCCGCCGGCAGCGACCCGGCCGAAGCGCTGCTGGCGTTCATGGAATTCGTGGGCGACAGCCCGCTGCTGGCGTTCCATGCACCGTTCGACGCCCACATGCTCGGGCGGGCGCTCAAGGACGCGTTGGGTTATCGCTTGCAGCATCCCTTCCTGGACGTGGCCGACCTGGCCCCGCTGCTCTGCCCCCAGGCGCCCCTGCGCAAAGCCGGCCTGGATGAATGGATCGACTGGTTCAAGCTGCAAGTCTTCGACCGCCACAACGCCAGCGCCGACGCCCTGGCCACCGCCGAATTGGCCTTGATCCTGTTCAGCCGCGCCCGCCAGCAACAGATCGACAGCCCACACGCCCTGCAACAGCGCCTGGGGCAGTGGAAGCGGCGGCAGGAGGCGCCTTCGTTCTAAATCGAGGGCGGCTCACCTGTGGGAGCAAGGCTCGCCCACGATGGCGTCGCCTTGGATCGGCAGACCGACCGAGTCGCCTGCATCGCGGGCAAGCCTTGCTCCCACAGATTCATTCGGCGCCATAGATCAGGCTCCGACCAGCGCCAATTGCTTTCTCTCCCCCGCCTCTGCCACAATCGCGAACAATTCTCGTTACCTAAAGCACCGGTGATACGCCGTGTCGTCAGCCCCCAGCTCCCACAATGATTTAGTCGGCGCGTTGTACCGCGACCACCGCGCCTGGCTATTGGCGTGGCTGCGGCGCAATGTGGCCTGTGCGCAACGCGCCGAAGACCTGAGCCAGGACACGTTCGTGCGCTTGCTGGGGCGCCGGGAACTGATGGCGCCGCGCGAGCCCAGGGCGTTCCTGGTGGCGATCGCCAAAGGGCTGCTGTTCGATTATTTCCGGCGCGCGGCGCTGGAGCAGGCGTACCTCACCGAACTGATGCTGATCCCCGAGGCCGAGCAGCCTTCGGTGGAAGAACAGCAATTGATCCTCGAAGACCTCAAGCACATCGATCGGCTGCTCGGCAAACTGTCCAGCAAGGCCCGCGCAGCGTTTCTCTACAACCGCCTCGACGGCCTGGGCCATGCCGAAATCGCCGAGCGCCTGGGGGTTTCCGTGCCACGTGTCCGGCAATACCTGGCCCAGGGCCTGCGCCAGTGCTACATCGCACTCTATGGTGAACCGACATGAACGCGGCGCACGCCAAACCGGTCTCGGCCCGGGTGCTGGACGCCGCCATCGCCTGGCAGTTGTCGCTGGATGGAGGTGGCGGCAGTCCACAAGAGCGCGAAGCGTTCGCCCAGTGGCACGCCGCCGATGAAGAACACGCCCGGGCCTGGCGGCAACTGGGCCTGCTCGACCAGCGTTTCAGCGTCGCCAGCGGGCCGGCAAGGGCCGCGTTGTTGCAGACGCGGGTGAGCATCCGTCGCCGGGTGCGCAAGCTGGGTACGGGTCTGGCCAGCGTCGTTGCGGTGATCGGCCTGGCGTTGTTCGCCGGCAATCGCTACCTGCCGCTGGATTACTGGCTGGCCGACCAACGTACCGCCACCGGCGAGCAACGCACCCTGCGCCTGGCCGACGGCACGCGGATCGACCTCAACACCCACAGCGCACTCGACGTGCGTTTTGATGATAAGCAACGGCGCATCGTCCTGCAGGAAGGCGAGATCCTCGTGGAAACCGGCCACAACGACCCGCGTCCGTTCATCGTCGAGACCCGCGAAGGCAGCCTGCGCGCACTGGGCACGCGATTCCTGGTCAAGCGCGAGGACGCAGGCACACGCCTGAGCGTGTTGCAGTCGGCCGTGGCGGCACACCCGCAGGCCACGGACCAGCAACAGATCCTGCGCGAAGGCCAGCAGGTGCTCATGCGCCGCGACGGCCTCGGCCCGACCGTGGCCCTGAGCCCCGGCGCGGATGCCTGGACCCGCGGCATGCTGGTGGTGGACAACGTCCGTCTCGAAGACCTGATTCATGAAATGAACCGCTATCGTCGCGGCTACCTGAGCGTCGAGCCACCCGTGGCGGACCTGCGCATCACCGGCAGCTTCCCGTTGCACGACACCGACCTGGCCCTGGCCGCATTGCTGCCGACCTTGCCGGTGCAGATCGAGCATCACACGCGGTGGTGGGTGGTGGTGGGGCCGAGGACCGCAGCCAAACCCTGAAGGATGCTGGGCCAGCAGGTCCGCCTTCGCGAGCAAGCCCGCTCCCACAGTAGATTTGCAGCACACACGGTCACTGTAGGAGCGGGCTTGCTCGCGATGGCACCAGTTGCATCAACACAACATCAGCAGAACAACCGTCACCTGAATCGAAATTATTTTCATCCAGCCCTATCACTTTCCAGATTTCATCCGGCCTCCAGGCAATTGAGAAATATTTCCATTCAGGAGCCGCCGTATGTCCCGCCCGCTAGACAACCTGTTGCGCCCCAGCCTGTTGGCCGTTGCCATCGCCTTTGCCGCTCCGTTAGCCAGTGGCCCGCTGTGGGCGGCCGAACAAGCCTTGAGCGTGCGCACCTACAACCTGCCCGCCGCGCCACTGACCGGCACCCTGACCCAGATCGCCAGCCAGGCCGGCCTCGCCTTGAGCCTGAATCCGTCCCTGGCCTCGGGCAAGACCTCGGCACCGGTCCAGGGTGAATTCGACGCCACCGGCGCATTGCGCCAAGCCCTGCGCGGCACCGGCCTGCAACTGGAACAGAGCAGCGCCGGCACTTATAGCCTGGTGGCCGTCCCTGAAGGGGTCATGGAGTTGCCGGAAACCAACGTGATCGGCAACGGCACCAGCGAAACCGCCTGGGGGCCGACCGAAGGCTACGTCGCCACCCGCACCGCCGCCGGCACCAAGACCGACACGCCGATCGTCGAACTGCCGCGTTCGGTCTCGGTGGTCACGCGCCAGCAGATGGAAGACCGCTCGGTCCTCAACCTCAACGACGCCCTGCGCTACACCGCCGGCGTGCAGAGCAGCGGCTACGGTTCGGACTCGCGCAACGACTGGCTGCTGGTGCGCGGTTTCGTGCCGACCCAGTTCCTCGATGGCCTGCCATTGCCCAAGGGCAACTACGTCACGCCAAAAATCGAACCGTGGAACCTTGAGCGCATCGCCGTGCTGCGCGGGCCGGCCTCGTCGGTGTATGGCCAGACACCTCCCGGCGGCCTGCTGGACATGGTCAGCCGTCGCCCACAGGCCGAAAGCAGCCACGAGGTCGAGTTGCAGGCCGGCCGCTACGAACACAAGCAAATCAACGTCGACAGCACCGGCAAGGTCGATGACGACGGCCAGTTTCTCTACCGACTCAGCGGCACCGTGCGCGACAGCAATTCCCAGGTCGATCACATCCCGGACAAGCGCTACAACCTCGCGCCGAGCCTGACCTGGAACATCAACGACGACACCCGCCTGACCTTCCTGTCCCAGTACACCCGCGACGACACCGGCATCACCGGGCAATTCCTGCCGCTGCAAGGCACCAAGCTCTCCTCACCGGCGGGAAAGCTCTCCCACCACAAGAACCTGGGCGACCCGGACTGGGAATTCTACGACCGCACCTACTACGCACTCGGCTATGCCCTCGAACATCGTTTCGACGACACCTGGCAGTTCCGCCAGAACCTGCGCTACACCAAGAGCGACTTGTCGTTCCAGGGCATTTCCGCTGGTGGCTCGTTCTGGCCCGACGGTCCGGACACCGCCGTCAGCGCCGACGGCACCGTCAAACGCAGCGCCAGCATGGTTGACGAAGACATCAGCCAGTTCGCCGTGGACAACAACTTCCAGGCTGACTTCCAGACCGGCGCCCTGAGCCACACCTTGCTGCTGGGCCTGGACCACCAGCGCGCCAACAGCAATGCCCGTTGGAAGTGGGGTTCTGCCGGTGTGCCGACCAGCAACGTCAACCACCCGATCTATGGGCAGGACTTCTCCAACGTCCAGTACTTCACCATGTACGACTACAACCAGAAGACCCAGCAGACCGGTCTCTATGTGCAGGACCAGATCGCCCTGGACAACTGGCGCCTGACCCTCGGCGGGCGTGAAGACTGGATTCACACCGGCACCGTTTTCCACAACCAGAACGACGCGACCAACACCCAGCGCGACAAGAAATTCAGCGGTAACGCGGCGCTCAGCTACGTCTTCGATAACGGCGTGACGCCGTACCTTTCCTTCGCCCAATCGTTCCAGGCTGCGAACGGCTCCACCGTCAACAGCACCGATGCGTTCAAGCCCACCGAAGGCGAACAGTACGAAGCCGGCATCAAGTACCAGCCGCCCGGCACCAAGACCCTGTTGACGGCGGCGGTGTTCGACCTGACCCAGAAAAACACCTCCGTCACCGAAAACAGCATCACGCGCCAGGTGGGCGAGGTGCAGGTGCGCGGCTTGGAACTGGAGGCCACCGGCGACGTCACCGACAACCTGAAACTGATGGGTTCCTACACCTACAACGACAGCGAAATCACCAAAGGCTCCATCGCCGAGACCGGCAAGCGCATGGCCCAAGTGCCGCGCCACCAAGCCACCGCCTGGGCCGACTACACCTGGCACAACGGCCCGCTGGACGGCTTTGGCGTCGGCGCGGGCGTGCGGTACGTCGGCGACACCTACGGCAACACCACCAACACCGACTGGGGCCACGTCGGCTCCTACACCGTGTATGACGCCTCGGCTCACTACGACCTGGGTCGCTTGAACAAGAGCCTCAAGGGTGTCTCGCTGGCGGTGGACGCCAAGAACATTTTCAACAAGGACTACCTGTCCACCTGCGACGGCTTCTACTGCTATTACGGCGACCAGCGCAACGTTGTCGCGAGTGTGAATTACAAGTGGTGAAGCCATGGAAGGCAGGCACAGCTTTTGTGGCGAGGGGATTTATCCCCGCTGGGCTGCGTAGCAGCCCTAAAGCAGTGAACTCAATCTTACCGGTACACCGAGTTGCCTGGTTTTGGGGCCGCTACGCAGCCCAGCGGGGATAAATCCCCTCGCCACAGATAACTCCCTCATCACAGGTTTTGTCGGTGACGTTTTGCATCAGTCACCTATTGCCCTCTTGCATTCGGACCCACCATGAAAAGCAAAACCATCCGCCGCTGGTCCTTCGTCCACACCTGGACCAGCCTGATCTGCACGGTGTTCCTGCTGATGCTGGCGATCACCGGGTTGCCGTTGATCTTCCACCATGACATCGAGCACCTGCTCGGTGATGCGCCCGAGCTTCGGGAAATGCCCGCCGACACGCCGCCGTTGGACCTGCAGCAGCTGGTGGAAAAAGCCAAGGCCCATCGCCCGGGAGAGGTGGTCCAGTATCTTGCCTGGGACGATGACGAACCCAACGGCGTCATCACCATCATGGCGCCGACGCCGGGCACCGAGCCCAACGCCTCCCACACTTTCCTGCTCGACGGCCGCACGGGCCAAGCCCTGGAGACGCCCGCGGCCAATGGCGGTTTCATGATGGTCGTGCGGCGCCTGCACGTGGACCTGTTCGCCGGGTTGCCGGGCAAATGGTTGCTGGCATCCATGGGCCTGCTGTTCGTGATCGCCATCATCTCCGGCCTGGTCCTGTACCTGCCGTTCATGCGCCGCTTGAAATTCGCCACCGTGCGCCAGGACAAATCCACCCGCCTGCGCTGGCTCGACCTGCATAACCTGATCGGCGTGGTCACGCTGGTTTGGGCGCTGACCGTGGGCGTCACCGGAGTCATCGCCGCGTGCGCCGAGCTGATCATTGGCGCCTGGCGCAACGACAGCCTCAGCGCCATGGTCGAACCCTACCGCAACGCCCCGCCGCTGACGCAACGGGCCCCTGCCAGCCGTTTGCTGGACATCGCCCGGGACGCCGCGCCAGGCATGGCACCGAGCTTTATTGCCTTTCCCGGCACGCTGTTCTCCAGCGAGCACCACTATGGCGTGTTCATGAAAGGCCGCACGCACCTGACGGCTCATTTGCTGACGCCGGTGCTGATCGACGCCAGCACCCTCGACGTCACCGCCGTGGCCGAACGGCCGTGGTACATGGACGCCATGAGCCTGTCGCTGCCGCTGCATTTCGGCGACTACGGCGGCCGGCCGATGCAGATTTTCTGGGCGATCCTCGATGTGCTGACCGTCATCGTCCTCGGCAGCGGCGTGTACCTGTGGCGGGTGCGGCGCAAGGCCGCCAACCGCGCAACGGTCGGCACGGGGACCGTCTCGTGAAGCCCCGGCAATCGAGTTTCCGGAAGGTGTTCGGCGCGCCCGTGGTCATCGGCGTCCTGTGTGCCGCAGGACTGTTCAGCGCCTTGCTGGGTGATGGCCTGTGGGACGCGGTGAGTTGGCTGGGCTTGGGCATCCCCTGCGTGCTTGCCGTGTGGGGCCTGATCCCACGACGCTGATCCTGCGGGCATCACCTCAGTAGCCGGACGCCCTTTTGTCGCGAGTCATACGACGACAGCTCTTTTGCCACTCACCAACCACCGGTTTAACTCTGACATATTTGTTGACAAATTTATCATTGCGCTCATATAAAGGCGCACGTTGTACGACAACCTACAACAGCACCCAAGCGACACCAACTCCAAAAATAACGATGGTGAAGTGATGAAAATCAAAGGCATCCGCTGGTGGATGGTCGGCCTGGTGACAGCCGGCCTGATGGTCAACTACCTGGCTCGCAATACCCTCTCGGTGGCCGCTCCGACCCTGATGAGCGAAATGAACATCTCCACCGAGCAGTACTCCCACATCGTCGTGGCCTGGCAGATCTGCTACGCGCTGATGCAACCGGTGGCCGGTTACATCATCGACGCCATCGGCACCAAGATGGGCTTCGCGATTTTCGCCTTCGCCTGGTCCATCGCCTGCGCCGCAGCGGCCATGGCGTCGGGCTGGCAAGGCCTGGCGTTTTTCCGCGGTTTGCTGGGCCTGACCGAAGCGGCCGGGCTGCCCGCCGCCGTCAAGACCTCGACCGAATGGTTCCCGGCCAAGGAGCGTTCGGTCGCCATCGGCTGGTTCAACATCGGCTCCTCGATCGGCGCGGTGCTGGCGCCGCCGTTGGTGGTCTGGGCGATCCTCAACAGCGGCTGGGAACTGGCGTTCCTGATCGTCGGCGGCCTGGGCGTGGCCTGGACGTTTCTCTGGCTGGTCTTCTACAAACACCCGCGCGACCAGAAACACCTGAGCGACACCGAGCGCGACTACATCATCAGCGGCCAGGAAGACCACTTCAAAGACCAGGGCACGAAAAAAGGCAGCTGGAAAAGCATCATCGCCAGCCGCAACTTCTACGCCATCGCCAGCGCGCGGATCCTCTCCGAACCGGCCTGGCAGACGTTCAACGCCTGGATCCCGCTGTACCTGATGACCGAGCGGCACATGAACATCAAGGAAATCGCCATGTTCGCCTGGCTGCCGTTCCTGGCCGCCGACCTGGGTTGCGTGCTCGGCGGCTACCTGAGCCCGTTCTTCCACAAGTACTGCAAGGTCTCGCTGTTCACCTCGCGCAAAATGGTCCTGCTGTTCGGCGCCTCGTGCATGCTCGGCCCGGCCTGCATCGGCCTGGTCGAGAGCCCGTACACGGCCATCGCCCTGCTGTGCATCGGCGGTTTTGCCCACCAGACCCTGTCCGGCGCGCTGTATGCCATTACCTCTGACTCGTTCGGCAAGCATGAAGTCGCCACCGCCACCGGCATGGGTGGGATGTTCGGCTACCTGGGCGCTGCCGCCTTCACCCTGCTGTTCGGCGTGATGGTCACCAAGATCGGCTACAGCCCGCTGTTCGTGCTGCTGGCGATCTTCGACGTGGTCGCCGCCTTCATCGTCTGGACCGTTGCCCGGGAGCTCAAGCAGCAACCGACAACGCCGTCGCCCGAACCGCAAGCGCTGCAACCGGCCGCCTGATCGCCCGGTGCGACCGACGCTTCCAGCTCGGTCGCACCTGCCTTGCGCCGCGCTGAACGCGCTATGCTGCGCAACAAGTCCCACTGATCGAGACGTTGCCATGTCCACCCCCAGCATGACGCTGTTCTACAACCCTGCCTCGCCCTTCGTTCGCAAGGTCCTGGTGCTGCTGTACGAAACCGGCCAGCAAGACCGCGTGGCGTTGCAGCTCAGCCAACTCACGCCGGTCAAGCCGGACCGTGCGCTCATCGACGACAACCCGCTGAGCAAGATCCCGGCCCTGCGCCTGGCCAACGGGACGGTGATCCATGACAGCCGCGTCATCCTCGATTACCTCGACCACCAGCATGTCGGCAACCCGCTGATCCCACGCGATGGCGCGGCCCGCTGGCGGCGCCTGACCCTGGCCTCCCTGGCCGACGGGATCATGGACGCGGCAGTGATGATCCGTTACGAAACCGCCCTACGCCCCGCCGAGAAACACTGGGACGAATGGCTCGATGCACAACGGGACAAGATCCGCCGCGCTCTGGGTGTGCTCGAAGCCGAGGCGATTGCCGAACTGGCCTGCCATTTCGACGTAGCCTCCATCAGCGTGGCCTGCGCCCTGGGCTACCTGGACCTGCGCCATCCCGACCTGGAATGGCGCCAGGCCAACCCGCAGCTGGCGGCGTGGTTTGCCGAGGTGAGCTTGCGGCCTTCGATGGTCGAGACGGTGCCCAGGGTTTAGCTCTGCACTGACCGGCCCGGCCTCACCGCGGGCAAGCCTTGCTTCCACAGAGATCCCGTTCCAGCTGTGGGAGCATGGCTTGCCCGCGATGGCAGCGTACCGGATCCCGAGGAAACAGCCCGACAATCTGCATCACCAACACTTCCCGTAATTGCCGGTCCTCCCGCAACCCCAACGACCGGCTCATTTCACCTCTCCCAGATCGAAGCTCATGGCCGCCGCCGGTTTCGCCCCAACCCCGTACCAATCCAGTTTGCGGGTCAGCACCATGAACGCGCCCAGCAGGCCAAACAGCAACAGCGAACCCATCAACAACGCATAGTCTTCGGCGCTCAACAGCCCGTAGAGCAAGGCATACAACGTCGCCAATCCTGCCGAGAAGCCCAAGCCGTGGCTGACGCTGCGCAACACGTGGCAGACATAGAAGCCGATCAACACGACACAGGCGCTGGCCGAGGCCAGGTACGCCAGGGCGAAGCCGATGTGTTCCGACAGCGACAGCAGCAACAGGTAGAAGAACGCCAGCGCCACGCCCACCAAAGCGTACTGGATCGGGTGCACTGCCAGGCTCTTGAGCACTTCGAAAAGGAAGAAGCCGGCGAAGGTCAGGGCAACGAACAGCAGCGCATATTTGATCGCCCGGTCGCTCTTGAGGTACTGGTCCACGGGGTCGATGAAACTCACACCGAAGGCGCGGCTGCGAAATTCTTCACAGTTATCGCTGGGCATACAGTTTTGCAGCGCTTCTTCGAGGTTGGTGGAGAAGAACGACGTCTGCCAATCGGCGTTGAAGCCCTGCTCATTGATGTCGCGAGTGACTGGCAAGTAGTTGCCGATGAAGCTGGGGTGCGGCCAGTCTGCGGCCAAGTGCACTTTGCTGCTCTTGCCCACCGGCAGGATCTGCAACTCGCCGGTACCTTGCAGGCGCAGGTCGAAACCGAAGGTCAGGTCCGCACTGCCCTGGCCATTGACCATCGGCAGTGGCACATGCACGCCTTGCCCCAGCCAGCCGACGCGCGAGCCGGGCAGAAAATCGATAGTCTTCTGGTTCAACGTCAAGGCCAGCGCATTCTCGATGCCACGAATGTCACTGATGCCCACGCTCAGGTACGGTTCTTCGAAGTGGTAGCTGGCCAGGTCCTTGGCGGCGACGCCATAGTTCTCAGGCACCTTGAAGCGGCCATCGATACGGTTGTCGGCATGAAACAACCGCGCCTCGTAGATCCCTCGGGCGCGGGTTTCGGTGCGGACCTGGCCGTCGAGCTCGAATTGCTCCGGCAAAAAATACAACTCGCCGCGTCGCTCGACCGTTTCCTGGAAACGCACACCGGTCTTCTCATTGGTGTTCCATACCCGCACATCCCGGCGATACGGCACCACGAGCAGCGGCCCGACCAGTTGCTGGCTGTTGCTGGAACTGCGGGCGATGTCTTGCAACACACCGTCGCGCAGCTCCTGGCGCTCGTCGATGAGGCCGTTGATCATCAACAGCGGGATCATCAGCAAGAGAATCAAGAGGGCAATCATGCCCAGTTTTATGGCGAGGCTGCGGTTCATGTGGGGCTCTCCCTGTTCGAATGAGGGAGAGTCTGGGGGCGCTGTGTGCTGGGGTTATGGAGCGAATGTGGAGATTGTGTGGAGACTGAGAGGGCCCCTTCGCGAGCGAGCTCGCTCCCACAGATTCAGCGCGGTCCCTGTGGGAGCGGGCTTGCTCGCGAAGGCCGCGCCGCCGTTTCAGGGTAACCGCAACACCACCTCCACCCCACCCTCAACATTGCCAATCGCAAATTCCCCCCCATGCAACTGCACCACCTCGGCCACGAAATTGAGCCCCAGGCCGGTGCTCTTGCGGCCGCTGTCCGGGCGCGGCAGAGAGTAGAAGCGCTCGCTCAAGCGCGGCAGGGCGTAGTCGGGGATCGGTTCAGCCTGATTGAACAGGCGGATCTCAATGCGGTTGCCCATGCGCTCGGCGCTGATGCGCAAGGCGCCACCGACCGGTGTGAAGTCCAGGGCATTTTCCAGCAGGTTGCCCAGGGCCTGGCGCAACAGGAACGGCTCGCCCGTCAGCACCAGGTCCTGGGCGATGCGCCGTTCGACCGTCAATTGCCGACGCTCGATCCGGCCGCTGCACCCTTGCAGCAGCTCATCGAACAACCCCGCCAACGGCACGGCGACTTCTTCCTCCAGCCCCTGGCGCTGTTCGACCTGGGCCAGGTTGAGCAAACGCTCGATCAGTTGCTGCATGCGCACGCTTTCGCTGTCGATGTTGCCGACAAAGCGCTGGCGCTGGGCGGGGGGCATGTCGCTTTGCAGCAACTCGGCAGCTCCGCGAATCGCTGCCAACGGACTCTTGAGTTCGTGGGTCAGGGTGTGCACGTAGCGCTCGACGTAGGCCTTGCCTTCCAACTGGGTTCGCATATGTTCCACCGCGCCAGCCAGTTGTTCGAACTCACCGCCACGATAATGCGGCACTTCCACCCGACGCCCCTGGCTGACGGCTTCGGCATACGCAGTCAGGCGACGCAACGCCGCGCTGAGCCACCACGACAGCAAGGCGCCCAGCAACAGGCCCAGGCCGATCAACCCGGCCCCGTAGGCGAGCAAGCGCCGTTCGGTGCGGTCGACATAAGGTTGCAACGAGCTGTTGGGCTTGGCGACGGTGACCACGCCGATGATCTGGCCGTTGTCGCGAATCGGCGCGCCGACGTGCATCACCGACGACGTCGCGTCATCCGGATCACTGCGGGTCGAACGGGCCCCGTAATGGCCGCGCAAGGTCAGGTAGACGTCATTCCAGCGCGAATAATCCTGGCCCACCGCCGTGCCGCTGGAGTCGAGCACCACAATGCCCTTGGCGTCCGTGACATAAATGCGATGGTTGACCTGGTTCTTCGGCAGCCCCCAGATCTTCGCCGCCGGCTGGCGCTCGCCGTAGGCCTTGAGCAACTGCGGCCAGCGATTCTGGTTGAGGGTGCCGGCCTTGAAATCGTCCCGCAGGATCTCGGCCATCAGGTTGGCCGTGTCCACCAGGGTTTCTTCGGTGGACTGGCGCACACCGGGGCGGATCTCTTCCATCACCGTGTTGAGCACGAAATAACCGGTCAGGGCGATGAACAGCACATACACCAGGAAAATCCGGATCCCCAGCGACATCAGCTGTGCCCCGGGCTGTAGCTGTAGCCCAGGCCCCGATGGGTCTGGATCGGCTCGGCCTCGGCGCGCACCAGGCGCAACTTGGCGCGCACGCTCTTGATGTGGCTGTCGATGCTGCGCTCGTAGCCGGCATCGCTGGCCACGCCCAGGGCATCGAGCAATTGTTCGCGGCTGAACACCCGCTCAGGCTGCTCCAGCAGGCAATTGAGCAAGCGAAACTCATGGCGAGTGAGGTTCAGCGGCTTGCCGCGGTAGCTGATCTGCACCCGGTCGGGGTCCACCAGAAACAGCGCCGAACCCAGCTCCGCGACCGGGCGCGGCGCCACGCGCTTGAGAATCGCCCGGACCCGCGCCGCCACTTCCCGGGGACTGAAGGGCTTGACCACATAATCGTCGGCACCGATCTCCAGGCCCACCACACGGTCGATCTCACCATCCCGGGCTGTAAGAAAAATGACCGGAACGTCGCTGAAACGTCTGAGATTTTTACAAGTCTCGAATCCACTGATATCCGGCAGGCCCACATCGAGGATGATCAGGTCCGCCGGGGTGCTTTTCTGGTGTTCGAGGGCGGCCGCGCCGAGGCTCAGCCAAGTGGTATCAAAGCCCTCCCCTTGCAGGGCAAACACCAGCGTATCGGCGATGGCGGCTTCGTCTTCGACAATCAGAATATGAGGCATGGCTTACGAGCCCGACAGTAAAGTTGCCGGAACGGTGCCCCAAGCCTCGAAGCGCGTCAATCAGGGAAAATCAGCACTCCGGCTTATCCGCCGTAAACCGCCGCGCCGGGTTCACCGCCGCGCCAAACTCGCGCAACGCCTTGGCGCCGATCAACAACGGGTAATTGAAACTGCTGCGGTCGGTCAGGTTGACCTCCACCGTGCGCTTGACGTTGCCCAGGCACATTTCCATCTCCACCACCGGACGCTTGCTGGGGGCGATCTTTTCGTCGTCTTCCTCGTCCTCTTCAGAACGCGTCTTGATCTTGCTGATGCGGGCGATCTTGTGTTCGTAGACTTTGTTGCTCGCCCCCTTGGTCGCGAGACGGAAGCGCACCCAGTCATCGCCGTCACGGGTGAACATTTCGATGTCCTTGGCGGACAGGGAGGCAGTCAGGGCGCCGGTGTCCATCTTGGCCTTGAGCACCTCGCCGCCGACTTCCGGCAGCGCGATGTATTCGTAGCGCCCGTACAGGGTCGGCTCGGCGGCCAGCACTGGAAGGGCCACCAGGGAGAGCAGGGCGAGAAGGGATTTCATGCGGTAGGGCTTCCTCTGTGTGGGTGGTTTTTTTAGACCGTGGTTGATGAATTCGTTCGGTTTACCACGATCACATGCACAGTCCCTGTGGCGAGGGAGCTTGCTCCCGCTGGGTCGGTCCGACGCCTCGGGCGAAGCGGCCCCTGCAGTTCTTTAGACAGCCCCCGTTGTCCGGCTTTGCGACTGCTGCGCAGTCGAGCGGGAGCAGTCTCTGGCGACAAAAGCACTCCCAATCTACCGGGACCAAAGTGAAACTTTCGTCCAAGCCGATTTGGTCTGTCACCCGAAGCTGCTTATCATGGCCCGCCCACCCGTTAGCAAGAGTCATTTATGCGCCGCCTGCTCACCGGCTGTCTTGTCACGCTGCTGCTGTTGCTCAACACCCTGGTGCTGTTCGGGCCGCTGATGGTCTTTGCGCTGCTCAAGCTGGTCCTGCCCGGGCGCCTTCGCGACTATGCCTCGTGGTCGGTAATGTGGATCGCCGAGACCTGGGCCGAAATCGACAAATTGATCTTCACCCTGTGCATTCCCACGCGCTGGGACATCCGCGGTGGCGAAGGCTTGCGCGGTGATACGTCGTACCTGGTGATCAGCAATCACCAAACCTGGGTGGACATCCCCGCCCTGATCCAGGCCCTCAACCGACACACGCCGTTCTTCAAATTCTTCCTCAAGAAAGAACTGATCTGGGTACCGTTCCTGGGGCTGGCCTGGTGGGCGCTGGACTACCCGTTCATGAAGCGCTATTCCAAGGCGTTCCTGGCGAAAAACCCGGAACTGGCGGGCAAGGACCTGGAAATCACCAAGGCCGCTTGCGAGCTGTTCAAGCGCCAACCGGTCACGGTGGTGAACTACCTGGAAGGCACGCGCTTCAGCGCCGCCAAAAACCAGCAGCAAGCAGCGCCCTTCACCCACCTGCTCAAGCCCAAGGCCGGCGGCGTGGCCTTCGTCCTAGCGGCGATGGGTGAACAACTGGACGCCGTGCTGGACGTGACGGTGGTGTATCCGCAACAACGAATTCCCGGTTTCTGGGACTTGCTCAGCGGCGCCGTGCCACGGGTCATCATCGACATCCAGACCCGCGAACTGGACCCGGCGCTGTGGCGCGGCGATTACGAAAACGACCCGGTGTTCCGCCAGTACGTGCAGGACTGGGTCAACCGGCTCTGGACCGAGAAGGACCGGCGCATCGCAGCCTTGCGCAACGAAGCAAGGGATGCCTGACGGTTCTGATAGCTGGCAGCGGCGGCTCAGCTCCCGACACCAGCCCCCCAAATCCCACCCAGATTCTGCAACAACGAACTCCCCACCCCCTGCTGCCCCAGGAACTGCAGAATAATCGGCGCAAACCGGCCAATCATCCCACCGTCCATGCCCAAGGCACTGAAAGTGTTGTTCAGGTCGTTGGTGTCCTTGACGTTACCCAGCAAGCCGTCGAGCAGTGGATTTTTTTCCGACCCGCCGCCGAGCAAGCTGCCCAGGCCACTAAGCCCGCCGAGGGCGCCGTTGCCGGCGAGCTGGTCGAGGCCCGGGACACTTTTGCTCAACTCGGAAAACTGCGGCTCGCTAAGCTGGTTCCTCGCCAGCCCCAGCATCGCGCCGGCGCCGCCGATCGCTTGTTCCGGCGTGATGTTGAGTTCCGAGCCCAGGGTATCGAGCAGCCCGGCGGCTTTCGGCGCGGTGGCCCCGGCGCCCGCCTCCTGGTTGCCCTGCATGGCCGACACCGCATCACTGAGGCTGAACTGCGCGAAGGTCGGGCTGGCTGCCAGCGACAACAGGCAGGACAGTGCAAAACCGCGTAAAACCTTCATTCCGGAACGTCCTCTTGAGCCATGAAAAAGCCGCCTCGTGGGGGCGGCGCAGAATCGAGCGTTGGACTGGCGGCCTGGTCGATTGTTCCCTGTGCACACTGCCCGTCAGGATGAGAAAAGGGTGGCCACGATGAGCGGTGTTCACAGGTGATTTGTTATCGCTAAATATCCAAGAAGAATCCGGAGTAAATTCCAAATAGGCATAAATAACTGTCAGCCCTGACAGTAGCCCGCGCCAGACATAGCCGTAACCATGGCCTCGGACCAGAACATTGGAGGGCTGGCAAATGCGAAAGATAATGGCAAAACTGATGGCCGGCGGCGCGGCAGGGCTCTTTTTGTGGATCGTCGGGCAAGTCCACGCAGGGGAAATCACCTGCCCTGGCGTCACTCAAATCCAGAGGACGATCAAGCCGGTAGAAGCGCAGGAAAATCGCCAATGGGAGAGTCAACGGCTCATCGACGTCGCCGACCCGGCCATGGCGCAGTTCAACAGCGCCGAGTTCGTTGTCCCGGAAACCGAAGCCGATGAACAATCACCGACCCAGGCCACCATCATCTGTAAGTTAGGCACCCTCAACCTGACGTTGGAGTATCTGACAGTACAGGGCCCGGCACTTTCCCCATGGTCGAACCGTCGCTGCGAAAGCCCGGATGCTACGTTGTGCACGTTAATAAAGGCCGATGAGCTCAATCTGAGTTTCTGACAGTCAACCTAGATCTACCCATCGCAGTTCCCCTTCTCAACCCCCTGCCACTGCTTGTCTTGTTCCCTTGGACAATTAAACGTGGCGAGGGAGCTTGCTCCCGCTCGAGTGCAAAGCACTCGCCGTCGGCAATTGAAAAGCGGGGGCCGCTTCGCCCGAGGCGTCGGACCGACCCAGCGGGAGCAATCTCTGGCCACAGCGGTGTCTCGACTAAAAATCCCACAAATACTTGGGAAATCCCCCGCAATAGCGAGCCTTGCCCGGGTCAGAGTGCGCTGCCTATAGTTCTTCCCGTCGTCCACATGGCGACTCGGGTTTGGCGACTCGATATACTATGGTCAGAAGCCCTGCTTTTTGGCACGGGCTTTTGCACTCGCAGAACTGCTCAATGGCAGTTGTGCGCGGGAGACCTTCGGGTCTGCCGGCTTCTCCATGGTGTCCGGTTCGCCAACCTGCGTACAGCTGCCACCCATTCGTTTGGCGACGAGTGAGTGGCGGCATCATCGAACCATGGAGATCTACCCAATGAACCGATACATGCCCCTCACCGGCGTCGACTGCACCCCCGCTTCCCTGCTCATCGATACCCAAGCCCCCCTCGACGTCCTCCACGAAACCGCTGCCTACCGCATCCGCGCCGTTACCCAAGTGCTGGAGAACATCGCCTTTCGCGAAGAGCTCAGTGCCGACGCCGTTGTCCTCCACGACTTCGCCCTGTTGCTGGCGATTCCACTGCGCGACGGCTGCGATGTGCTGGACGTGATCGGCCGACGGTTGCAGGCGCAAGCCATGGCATGACCGCCGCGTGACGGTCGTTTGAATATCACCTGCAACCGGTTATTCCCTCTCGGTATTGCCTACTGTCAGCTCTGACAGTAGGCAGCCGTTTGTGTCGATTCTAAGCTTCGGTCGAGACAACAAAAAACAAGGCAGGGGGCAAACGGCGGTTCCTGTGCCTTCCTTCATTCGGGCACAAAGGATTGCAGACGCCGGAATAACCACCGGTCGATTCAGGGAGTCAGCTATGCCGACGAACCGTGAAGCGCTGCTTTGCCGCTATCATTACGACCCACTGGATCGTCTGGTCAATTGCACTCTATCAACCCATATAAGCATTCAGCGCTTCTACCTGGAAAAACGGCTGACCACCGAAATCCAAGGATCTATGCAGCGTTCGATTTTCCAGCAGGGCGATCAACTCCTGGCGCAACAGCAGCTCCGCAATAACGCCATCGAAACCACGCTGCTCGCCACTGATCAACAACGCTCGGTATTGCATGCACTCGATGCAAGGCAGCCTCACCCCCTCGCTTACACGCCTTATGGTCACCACGCCAGAGAAAACGCTTTGCTTAGCCTGCTGGGCTTCAATGGTGAACGCCCCGACCTGGTGACCGGGCATTATTTGCTGGGCAATGGCTACCGGGCATTCAACCCGGTGTTGATGCGGTTCGGCAGTCCAGACAGTTGGAGTCCGTTTGGGAGAGGAGGGTTGAATGCATATATGTATTGTGCGGGCGACCCGGTTAATCGAATGGATCCAACAGGACATATACTATTTAGATTAGGCAATGCACTGCATAGGCTCGGCAGAAACTCGATTAACTTATCATTCGGAATTACGGAAAAGAAAATCACAAACTACAGATCTATTGCAAAAGGAGTTGCCATCTTCGACGATACTCATAAAGGAGCCGCAGGCTTACGTCGCTTAAACATAGAAGCCCATAGCGAACCGCCCTTTGAAAATAAATTTCCGTACATCTTGGCCGATGATCGTTTCATAACGCCAGCCCAATTACATTTCAGAGTTAAAAATCGTGTCGATCTAAAAAAATACCACACCATTCGACTGCTTATCTGCTGCTCGGCCGATGGCGAAAATCCATTCGGCTTAACGTTTTCAGAGCTAACTGGTAAACCCGTAAAGGCATTCTCGGGTCGCGTGCTCTCTGGACCAGTGCAGACGCCTAGAAGCAATCTACCGAACGGGGCCATAGACGATACAGTTACCGAATACATGGTGGTCAAGGACCGGAATCTTGGCCGTTTTTTTAACTATCGCCCACAAAAATTTATGGCCATTAGGCAAGATTAATCATCTCCGGCAGCCCGGCAATGTTGATACGGTCCCGCCTGCATCAGTTGGCGGTTGTACTTCGTCACCGGAGTCTAGTTGGGTAGAAGCCTTGGGATTTGGCCCAGCCCAAGCCGAAGCCGATGCACAAGCTGCCCATTTTGACGTAATCGGCGACTGTTGCAGGCGCAAACCATGGCATGACCGCCGCGTGACAGCCATTTGAATATCATCGGCGATCAGTTATTTCCTCTGGGTATTGCCAACTGTCAGCTCTGACAGTTGGCAGCCCCAGGAGCCGGTTCTAAGCTGCTGACGACACAAGGAAAAACAAGGCCATGGGCAAACCCTAGTCCCTGTGCCTTTCTTCATTCGGGCAAGCAGGACAATAAAAATGAGCGACCGAATCAAAGGAACCGTGAAATGGTTTAACGATGCAAAGGGCTATGGCTTCATTACGTGCGGCAAAGGCGGCGCGGAACTGTTCGTTCATTATTCGGCGATTGCCGGTGAGGGTTATAAAACGCTGAAGGAAAGGCAGAGTGTCTCTTTTGAAATCGAGAAAGGCGAAAAAGGCATGCAAGCCACGAGAGTGACGCCGGACTAACGAGGGGCCTTTGGAGAAAGCCAGCCATGTTCAAGAATCAAGCAACGCTACTCTGCCGCTATCAATACGATCCACTGGACCGACTCGCCGACTGCACGCCATCGGAGCAAGCAAATACCCGGCGCTTCTACCTGAAGAACCGTCTCGCCACCGAGATTCAAGGCACGACACGGCGCTCGATTTTCCAACAGGCAGACCAACTCCTGGCGCAACAACAGCGTCAGGACGGCGCGGCTGAAACCACCTTACTCGCCACCGATCAGCAACGCTCGGTATTACACGCACTCAATGTCACGCAACCTCACTCTCTTGCCTACACGCCGTACGGCCATCGCCCTGCGGAAAGCGGTTTACTTAGCCTGCTTGGCTTCAACGGCGAACGACCAGCCCCAGTGACGGGACATTATTTGTTGGGCAATGGGTATCGGGCGTTCAATCCAGTGCTGATGCGGTTCAATAGCCCGGATAGCTTGAGTCCTTTTGGGGAAGGTGGACTGAATGCATATGCATACTGTGTTGGTGATCCGGTTAATAGAACCGACCCCTCCGGACACCTTCCTTTCTTCCTGAAATTCCTGAAAGGTTTTCTGCGGCCTCAAGCACCAAGAACCCGGGCGGCTACCACCGAAGGTGCTAGGACCAGCAATGTTCACGCCACCGCCCCAAGCTCGACGATGCGAAAGGAATCACCAGCATCGTCTATTGCTCAATCATCACTCGGGCATTCTTCCCAAAATTCCATTTACGCTCAGGTCCCGGGCAGTCAAGCTACAGAACAAATTACCCAGCAAACAAGACCATTGCCAGATCTAACTCCACATGCACGGTTGCATACCGTGCGGCCTAATTCTGAGCCGGAGTTTTTAAAAGGTTTGTTCTATGACGTACCAGAACACAAATCACCCGTATCACGCCCTCGGCGTTTAGAAACTACTTCTGAGCAGCAAAGCCCTCAGACGCTTGAAGCAATAAAGAAAGCGAAGATGATCAAGATAATTGGCATTGATCGATACAATCATGCCCAAGAAGTTATTAGAAATGGGAAGGATACTGAATTGTGGCTTCGTATCACCCTCCGAAACTCATAGCGCACTAAATAATTTACGCGAAATCACGAAGCTATTCCCCATGCTCGCATCGGACTACCACGGTATTGCGCCAATGGAATACACTCGCCAAATCTGGTCATGCCGCTACTACTATGACCCACTGGATCGCCTGGCCGATTGCAGACCATCGGAGCAAGCGATCACCCAGCGCTTCTACCAGAGGGGCCGTCTCGCCACCGAGATTCAAGGCACGACACGGCGCTCGATTTTCCAACAGGCAGACCAACTCCTGGCGCAACAACAGCGTCAGGACGGCGCGGCTGAAACCACCTTGCTCGCTACCGATCAGCAACGCTCGGTATTACACGCACTCAATGTCACGCAACCTCACTCTCTTGCCTACACGCCGTACGGCCATCGCCCTGCGGAAAGCGGTTTACTTAGCCTGCTTGGCTTCAACGGCGAACGACCGGACCCGGTGACGGGACATTATTTGTTGGGCAATGGGTATCGGGCGTTCAATCCAGTGTTGATGCGTTTCAATAGCCCGGACAGTTTGAGTCCGTTTGGGAGAGGTGGGCTGAATGCTTATGCATATTGTGCGGGAGATCCGATAAATCATAGCGATCCGACGGGGCATATACTTAACTTCCTAAAACCTATGCTTAGAAATTTTGGACTTATAAGAAAATCACCATCTAGTGCTTACCCCTCAAAGACGAGAACCACTTTAGAGCGAACAGTCCCACCGACATCATTTAATAGTGAGAACCATGCATACGAACTCGTTGGATATCATGGAACCTCTGCAGACTACGCAAAAAAAATGCATCTTACTAGCCCCAAAGCAGAGTTTGATACAAAACCTAGCCTGTCTTTCGGCCCCGGCTTTTACACGACACCGGACATCCATAAAGCACAGGGGTATGCCGACGCCAACTCCTTAAAACTATTTGAAACAAACTTTGACGGCATGCTTGCTGTTTATGTGAAAGGTGCCAAAACCAAGAATATAAACATAGACTATAGATTTGAATCACGCGCCAATGAATTGATCATAATGAAGAACATGTACTCCGACGTAAAACTTGTGCATTTCAGAAGAGACGAGGCCAATCCTGAACCAGACATAAGCAAGATTTTCAATCTTCACAAACGCGTACGCTCAACACGCGCTTCCTGATTAAAGGACATCGGGATCATGCCGAGAAACCCTCCGACGATTATCGATATCAATGAGAGTGACTAATCGCCCCCTATAAATTGCGTTTCTTCATAACAAGTCAAACGCCCCGGCAGGGGTCAATATTATTTCAAACGGGTCTAATCCACTGTCAACCCTGACAGTAGCCAACCCTTTCCATAGGTTTAATCTCAAACACGTATCAAAAAAGCATAAGCACCCCCATCGCTTTTACCCATGGGGGCGCCGTGTCAGGGGTTTCGAAAAGGCTGCGGCTAATGCGACCAAACCATATCCAATAACCCGGTCTTTCTGGGAACCACTCCATGCCATCGACACGCCCCCTGCTCTTCCAGTACCACTACGATCCACTCGACCGCATGGTGGCCTGCACATCGACCGACCTTCCGAACCATCAGCGCTTTCACCTGAAGGACCGTCTGACTACCGAACTTCAAGGCACGACACAACACTCGACTTTCCAGCAGGAGGACCAGCTCCTGGCGCAACAACAGCGCCAGGATGACATCGTCAAAACCATCTTGCTCGCCACCGATCAACAACGCTCGGTGTTGCACGCACTTGATGCCACGCTACCTCACTCTCTCGTCTATACACCGTACGGCCATCGCCCTGCGGAAAACGGTTTACTCAGCCTGCTTGGCTTCAATGGCGAACGACCCGACCCGGTGACGGGGCATTATTTATTGGGCAATGGGTATCGGGCGTTCAATCCCGTGTTGATGCGGTTCAATAGCCCGGACAGTTGGAGCCCATTTGGAGAGGGCGGTTTGAATGCGTACGCGTATTGCACTGGGGACCCAGTGAATCGGATAGATCCTACAGGACACCTCGGCAATCTATGGAAAGGCATCAAGAATATTTTTCATATGCGAAAGCCGAGCCCTGTCGTTAAGCAAACAGTTAACAATCCCAAAAATATCGTAAGCGGCTTGGATATTTTTGACGATGAAAAATCACGACTAAATATCATCGCTCATGGCGCGGTCACCGAAGAGGGATCCTTTGTCTTAGTGGTCGACGAAAATCACCCTGTCTCGCCGCAATATCTATATGACGGACTCATCAGACAAGGAGTTGACTTTAAAAAGTACAAATCAACAAGATTTTTGGTCTGCCATTCGGCTGACACCGCCCATCCCTTTGGGCAAGAATTTGCAAATTTGACAAAAAAACCTGTAAAAGCATTTCACGGCCCTGTCCGAACTACAAAGATCTATAAACTAAAGTCAACACTAGCCGAACCAGACATGACGAAATTGAATGGGCTCTACCTTCATAAAAAGCGTAAACCCTATAAGTACAAAGGAGAAATATTACCCCCATACAATTCTGTAACGTTCCACCCCGCGACCTCAATAAGACGAGCTTAAAACATCCCTTTACCCCACTGCGTGTGCCCCATAACCATAAATGGGACTTTACCCGACTGCGCCAAGGTAACCGCAGACAGGCGAACATTCCTCCAGATAAAATTTGCGGCACTGTTCGAACCATCCAAAATCTCTTTGAACTATCGACAAGGCTATCAACACCATTAGGTATAACAGAACGAACTGTTATTTCGTATATACCTTATCCACTGTCAACCCTGACAGTAGCCAACCCTTTCCATAGGTTTAATCTCAAACACGCACCAAAGAAGTACAAGCGATCCCATCGCTTTACGCATCAACCATTCAGCAAGGCGAGAACACCATGAGTAATGTCGGAACAGTCAAGTGGTTCAACGATGAGAAGGGTTTTGGCTTTATCACGCCGGACGATGGCGGGGCAGACCTCTTCGTTCATTACAAAGCCATAGAAGGCGGTGGCTTCAAGACGCTGAAAGAAGGACAAAAAGTGACCTATGAAGCCGTCCAGGGACAAAAAGGCATGCAAGCCGAAAAAGTCCAACCTGCCTGAAGAACGCGCCGGATGAGGTGCTCCGATACGCCGACGCTCCTGATCGCAAGTCTGCTCTTTGAATAGGAGATGTAGTGGTCTAATGAAACCGGACACCCATTTAGGCGAGAATGCTCGCCAGATCG
>NZ_JBMDJD010000051.1:0-24891 GCF_057809015.1 Pseudomonas sp. FG6 | reverse complement strand
AGTACTCGGCTACGAACCGAGCGGTCACAGGTTCGAATCCTGTCGAGTGCACCATACACCAAGAAGCCCGCGTTTAACGCGGGCTTTTTGCTGTCTACGATTTGCCTTTCACGCATCCTCTCTCATCGAACACGATCTCGGCGCTACGACCTTTTTTGGTCTTGTAGGTGTACCGAGTGCTCGAATTCCTGACTTTGATCGAATCGGGCTTGCCCAGGGCGCTTTCTACGTCTTGTTGGCTCATGCCGGCGATGACTCGTCGGTCCATGATGGCTGTGCGGCGTTGCCCGGCGCTGATGAGGTTCCCGCAACGGTCCTCTGATTGTCCGATGACGGCCGCTTCCTTGCGGCTGGTTTTGTTGCCGGCTGTTTGCCGATGCGCGGCTTCAGGCAGCAGTGGCGCGAAGGTTCCGGGATGGTAGGGATGGATCTGCTGTAGCGACAGATCCTCGTCTGGGGCGCAACTCAGCGTCGTGAAGGTGACGTGTCCTGCAATATTTTCGCAGCGATGCACCGTTTGCCCGACGGCCCACAAGGGCAGGCAGGCGAGCATAAACAGGTAGCGGTGAGCCAGCATTTGGCGTCTTCCTTGACGATGAAAAAGAGAAGGGTAGCCGCTGCATTTCAGAGGGCGTGCGCGGTTTCTTTTCCGGATGAGTCATCGCAAGGTGCAGGTTCAGCTCACGTTCAGGTTTGAGCCGCAAGCGCTTGTTCTTGCCGAGATTTTTTAACGTCTTTGCGTGTTAAGCAGTGTATGATTGCGCCCGTCAGCCCCGTCGGGGCTTTGGAAAATTCCCATGGACTTACCCAGTAGTTACTCAATATCTCGTTTTGCCAATCATGAATTAACTGATTGAACCTTCCGGCGTGCTCCACTGCTGGGAGTGGAGTTCGCCTATGACTGAAGTAGAAGTAAAGAAAACGCAGGAAAGCCTTCAGGATCGTCTCGCTCAAGTCGTTGAGCTGCTGCAGCGCCAGCGGGTCGTCGAAGACCTGACGCATCGCCAGGAAGGTGCGCATCATGACCGGGTCGAGAACCTGGTCCACCGGCAGAACCTTGTCGAGCTGCAACGCAAGCTCGATGACCTGCACTCCGCCGACGTCGCCTACATCCTTGAAGCCTTGCCACTGGAAGAGCGTCTGACGGTCTGGCAGTTGGTCAAGGCTGATCGCGACGGTGACATCCTGCTCGAAGTGTCGGACTCGGTTCGGGAAACCCTGATCGCCGACATGGATGATCACGAGTTGCTGGCGGCGGCCAAGGAAATGGACGCCGATGAACTCGCCGACCTTGCCCCCGAACTGCCCCGGGACGTTGTCCACGAACTGATGGAAGCCCTCGACGGCCAGCAGCGCGAGCGTGTGCGTTCGGCGTTGTCCTACGACGAGGAGCAGGTCGGTGCGCTGATGGACTTCGAGATGGTGACGATCCGCGAGGATGTCAGTCTTGAAGTGGTCTTGCGTTACCTGCGCCGTCTCAAGGAATTGCCCGGCCATACTGACAAACTGTTCGTGGTCGACTACGACGGCGTGCTCAAGGGCGTGCTGCCGATCAAGCGCCTGCTCGTCAACGATCCGGAGAAGCAGGTGGCCGAAGTCATGGCCAGCGATCCGGTGAGCTTTCACCCGGATGAAGACGCCTACGATGCGGCCCAGGCATTCGAACGTTATGACTTGATTTCCGCGCCGGTAGTCGACAAGAACGGCAAGCTGATCGGCCGTCTGACCATCGATGAAATGGTCGACCTGATTCGTGAGGAGAGCGAAAGCGAAGTCCTCAGCATGGCCGGTCTGCGCGAGGAAGAAGACATTTTTGCCTCGGTCTGGAAATCCCTGCGCAACCGCTGGGCCTGGCTGGCAATCAACCTGATCACCGCGTTTGTCGCCTCTCGGGTCATCGGCTTGTTCGAAGGCTCCATCGAGAAGCTGGTGGCGCTCGCGGCCCTGATGCCTATCGTGGCCGGTATCGGGGGTAACTCCGGCAACCAGACCATCACCATGATCGTCCGCGCCATGGCGCTGGACCAGGTCAGCACCGGCAACACTTCGCGCTTGATGCGCAAGGAACTGGCGGTGGCGCTGATCAATGGCGTGATCTGGGGTGGCGTGATCGGCGCGGTGGCGTACCTGCTCTATGGCAGTTGGTCACTGGGGGTGGTCATGACGGCGGCGATGACACTCAATTTGCTGCTGGCCGCCTTGATGGGGGTATTGATCCCCATGACCCTGGCTCGGATGGGGCGCGATCCGGCCATGGGGGCCAGTGTGATGATCACGGCCATGACCGACAGCGGCGGGTTCTTTATCTTTTTGGGGCTGGCGACCGTTTTCCTGCTTTGAAACACGCTTCAACGAAGCCCACCCATCCGGTGGGCTTTTTTGTGGGCGTTCGAAATGTCCCGGGCCGAATCCAAGGCAAAAAAAAGCCAGCGCGGGGCTGGCTTGAATATCTTTGATGGAATCAGGACGCGTCTGCGGCCATTTCGGCATCATGGGCAATCAGCGAAACGAGGGCGTTTTGCTGGCGATGAGAGAGTTGTCGGAAGCGTTGAAGCAACTCGCGCTCATGCAGGGACAACTCAGGGCTGTCCAGGCGCATGCTGAGCTCTTCACCTAGCGCACCTTCCTGGATGAGGCTTTGCTCAAGGCGCGCAATGATTTCGGAGTTCATGCTGCGGTGATGATTGCGAGCCACCTCGGCAATGCGTTCACGCATTCCGTCTGGCAGACGTACGACGAACTTGTCAGCCGTACGGCTGGAATAGATTGCCTGTTTCAATGGGCGCATATATTTAACCGGTTAGTTCAGGGGAGCGGTTCTCGGGATTGGCCGCAGGATGTCGATAGGACAAGCGCCGCAGCCAAATGTTCAACCTGAATTGTTAAGAGGCCCGCATCATGCCTCAAAATTGCCAGATCATTGGCGCCAATTCTGTGACAAATTCTGATCCGGGTAAAGGCGTTATGCCAGTACCCTTCATCAAAAACTGCGGACTGGTTTGAAAAAAACACCAGGTCTGCAGGGTGTGACCGTCGCATCGTGTCGATGTGCCATACCGTTGGGCGGTAAAGCACCCTGGCGCAACGTCACGTGCTGTCCTTGTCTTGTATAGGATAGTGGCAAAATGCCGATTTACTAGATCAAACTGCCAAGATAGATGAGCTGCAGCGAGAATTTTAGCGCCGCCACCGGCCAGGGCCCTGGGTTGCATCCTTTGCCTACACTTAAATAGCCACGGCCGACATGACAAACGCAGGGTAGGCCGTTAACATGCACGCCGTCCTTTCGTACCATCTTCTGGTGGTCGACTTGTGTCTCAGTAGCTCAATTGGATAGAGCATCCCCCTCCTAAGGGGAAGGTTGGCAGTTCGAACCTGCCCTGGGACACCATTTCAATACGCCTGCGCGGCAATGCGCGGGTTTCGCGGCTCCCTCTTGTAAACCTCTCTTCTTATGGCTCCAGGCCAAACCCTCTGCCTTCCTGTTGCACCGAATTGACAAAGCCGCCCAGTCGTCTTTCCTCAGGTTTTGCAGGGAACAAGGACATCAACGAAATGCAGTGCATCGAGTTCCGAAAAGTCATCGACCTGAGCCATGTCATCAGCCCGGCCATTGCCCGTTGGCCGGGCGATCCGCCGGTGGTGTTCGATGTCGTGGCTGAGCAGGAAAAAGACGGCTACTACCTGCGACGCTTCAGCATGGGTGAGCACAGTGCAACCCATATGAATGCGCCTAACAGTTTTGATCCCAGCGCCATTGGGATTGATGCCTATGAGCCGGAGTCCCTGGTGCGGCGGGCTGTCGTGATTGACGTACGAGCCCAGGCGGGGGATGACGCCGATTACGTGATTGGTGTCCACGACATCGAAGAGTGGGAGCGGGTGCACGGGCGTATCGACCAGGGCAGCGTTGTGCTGTTCCATACGGGTTGGCAAGCGCTGTGGGGCGATCCCGAGCGCTTTATCAATGCTGATGCGAAGGGGCCGCATTTTCCCGGTGTAGGTGCGGCCACCACGCAGTTTTTGCTGCAAGAGCGGCGGATAGCCGGTGTGGGGATCGATACCCATGGCGTCGACCCTGGCCAGGACTCGGTCTATGCCACGAACGGCCAGATTCTGGCAAAAAATGGCATTGTCCTGGAATGCCTGACTCATCTCGATCAGTTGCCTGCCAAGGGTACGACGCTGGTCATCGGCGTGCTTCGCCTGAAAGACGGATCGGGTTCGCCTGTTTCCGTAATGGCGTTTGTTCCTTAGTCGCGATCGACTTAACGGAACGCCATCTGCGGCCGATAACCTGATGAGCCCCGTTTTCTTTTACTTGCCTGGACATCCTCGATGCTGGCGTACCACCAAAAAAGCTTTCTGATCGTCGATGATTTCTCGGATTTCCGCAGTTCCCTCCGCTCCATGTTGCGTGAGCTGGGGGTCAAGGACGTGGACACCGCCGATACCGGTGAAGCGGCGCTGCGCATGTGCTCGCAGAAGCGCTACGACTTCATCTTGCAGGACTATCACCTGGGCGATGGCCGCAAGAACGGTCAGCAAGTGCTGGAAGACCTGATGGTCGAGAAGTTGATCAGCCATGAAAGTGTTTTCCTCATGGTGACCGCCGAGACTAGCCAGGCGATGGTGCTCAGCGCCCTGGAGCATGAGCCCGATGCGTACCTGACCAAACCGTTCAACCGCTCCGGCCTGGCCCAGCGGCTGGAGCGGCTGGAGCAGCGCAAGACGTTGCTCAAGCCGATCCTGCAAGCCCTCGATCGCGGCAAGCCGATGGAGGTGCTCAATGCCTGCATCGCCCTGTGCAAGCAAGACCCGCGCTATGGGCCGTTGTGCCTGCGCTATCGGGCCGATGCGTTGCGCGATCTGAATCAGAACGAAGCGCTGGAGCGCCTGTACAACAGCATCCTGGGCGACCGTCCGTTGCCGTGGGCCTATGCGGGGTTGGGGAAGTTGATGTTCAAGCGCGGCCAGGTCGCGCAGGCCAAGGCTGTCTATGAAAAAGCCCTGAAAGTTTTCCCGATGATGCCGGCGCTGTACGACGGCATGGCTGATGTGCTTGTGGCAGAAGGCGACACGAAACAGGCGCAGAGCGTGCTGGAAGAAGCGGTACGCCTGTCGCCATTGGCCGTGCGCCGTCAATCGTTGCTGGGCAAGCTGGCGATGACCAACGAAGACTACGACACGGCGTCCCGGGCTTATCGACAGGCGGTCGGGCAGGGCGCGCAGTCGCGCTTCAAGGACCCGGAAAGCAACCTTGGCCTGGCCCACGCGCTGATCAGCAAGGGCAGCGAAAAAGGCCTCGATACCCGCACGCGGCTGGAGATCAACACGACCCTCAGCGCCGTGGCGAAGGACAACCCCAGCGATCCCGGGTTGCAGGTCCGGGCGCGGCTGATGAAGGCCACGAGCCTGTTGCTCAACGATGCCGAGACGGCCGAAAAGCTCACCGAACAGGCCTTGCAGCGCCTCGATGGCATGGAGCAGTTCATGAGTGCCGAAGCCGCGCTGCTGGTGGCCAAGCAACTGCAAATGCTTGGCCAGACCAGTGCCGGCGAGTCGATGCTCAAGAACTGCGCGGAAATCTACGGTGATGATCCGACGGTGATGCAAGGCATTGCCAAGCTCACCGATGACCCGAACATTCTGAATCAGGGCAACGCGGCCGCCGAGGTGAACCGCGAAGGCGTGCGCGTCTACAAGACCGGCGCGCTGCCGGAGGCGCGGGAGCTGTTCCGCCGTGCCCTGAAGATGCAGCCGAAGAACATCAGTATTGCCCTGAACATGGCGCAATCCCTGCTGCATGGCACCGACACCAGCGTGGATTCGGAGCTGTTGCAGGAGTGCCGTGCCTGCCTGAAACTGGTGGGCATGATGCCCGACACCGACGCGCGTTTTGCGCGTTATCAGAAACTGCGAAGCAAGGCATTTGGCGATGAATGACAGCGAACAGGCTCTCGATTTTTCCACGGTGATCGCGTCTACCGTGCACGACATGAAGAACTCCCTGACCTTGCTCATGCAGGCGCATGCGCAATGGCTTGAACGGTTGCCGGATGGGCAGCGCCAGACTACCGAGCAGGGCGTCATCGAGTTCGAGTTCGCCCATCTCAACGGTCTGCTGGTGCAGCTGCTGGGGCTGTACAAACTCGGCGTCAACCAGTTGCCGCTGCACCCGGCCTACCATGAGTTGGATGACTTCATCGAGGCGCAGCTGGCCGGTCATCAGGACGTGTTCCGCAGTCGCGGGATCATGGCCACTTACGAAGTCGACCCGCTGAGCCCCCTGGGCTTTTTCGATCGCGAGTTGGTCGCTTCGGTGCTCGACAACTGCATCAACAACGCCATCCGTCACGCACGCCAGGCGCTGCTGATCACGGTGAGCGACGAGGCCGGGCAACTGGTGCTGACCATCAATGACGACGGCGACGGCTACCCTGCCGATATGATCGAGCGTCAGGCCGAGTACGTGCAGGGCATCAACCACAGCAGCGGCAGCACCGGGTTGGGCCTGTACTTCGCCGCACGGATCGCCGGGCTGCATCAGCGCGGTGGCGTCTGTGGGCGTACCGAGATTGCCAATGGCGGCGTGTTGGGTGGAGGGGTGTTCAGGCTTTATCTGCCCTGAGCCTGTCCGGCAAATTTTCCTCCTCAACACAAGCCCGCTTCCACAGGGAGTCACACATTCTCCACCCTAAGTGTTTATTGCCCGTGGATGCTTGATATTCCGAATAGCCGAAGCCTATTTTGTACGGGTTGCCGTTCGCGGCTCGCACATAACAAGGATTGCGTCATGACGACCGATGGCCAGCGTTCACTCGCGCAGCGACTGACCGGCATTGATGAGATTGAATGTGTTACGCCGGATTTGAATGGCGTGCCGCGGGGCAAGGTGATGACCGCCGAGGGTTTCCTCGAAGGTCGACGGTTGCAGTTGGCCAAGGGCGTGCTGCTGCAATGCATCATGGGCGGCTACCCGCCGTCGCGCTTTTATGGCAGTGACGATGGCGACCTGGCCCTGGTGGCGGATTCGAGGCAAATCCATCGCTTGCCTTGGAGTGCGCAACCGCGCGCGCTGGCGATTTGCGACGCCGATGAACTGTCCGGCGCAAGCTCCCGGCTTTCGACGCGCGGCCAGCTCAAGGCCGTGATCGCCCGCTATGCAGCCCGGGGGCTGGCGCCCGTGGTGGCGACCGAGCTGGAGTTCTTCGTATTCGCCCCCAACCCGGACCCGACCCAGCCGTTCCAGCCGCCGTTGGGCCTGGACGGGCGTCGCGAAGACGGCCAGTCGGCGTTCAGCATCAGTTCCAACAACGGTCTGCGCCCGTTCTTCAGTGAAGTCTACGAATGCATGGCGGCGCTGGGCTTGCCGCGCGATACCTTCATGCATGAAATGGGCGTGAGCCAGTTCGAGATCAATCTGCTGCACGGCGATCCGTTGCTGCTGGCCGACCAGACGTTCCTGTTCAAGCACCTGCTCAAGGAAGTGGCCCTCAAGCATGGCCTGAATGTCGTCTGCATGGCCAAGCCGCTGGCCCACACGGCGGGCAGTTCGATGCACATCCACCAGAGCGTCGTCGAGTTGGGCAGCGGTCGCAATGTATTCAGCGATGAGACGGGCGAGCCGACGGCAACGTTCCGGCATTTCATCGGCGGGCAACAGGTTGCCATGGCTGACTTCACGGCGCTGTTTGCGCCGAACGTCAACTCCTACCAGCGCCTGTGCCATCCGTTCGCGTCGCCGAACAATGCCTGCTGGTCCCATGACAATCGTTCGGCCGGGTTGCGTATCCCTGCCAGTTCGCCGGTAGCTCGCCGGGTCGAAAATCGCTTGCCAGGCGCGGACGCCAACCCTTATCTGGCGATTGCCGCCAGCCTGGCCGCCGGCCTTCACGGCATCGAGAACTGCCTGGAGCCCAGCGCCGCGATCCAGGGCGAGTTCGAAGTGCCGGATAATCTCGCGTTGCCATGTACCCTGCACGCTGCGCTGGAACGTCTGAAGCGTAGTGATCTGGCGAAGGAGCTGTTCGGTACGGAGTTCATCGAGGGCTACATCGCTTCGAAAACCCTTGAGCTGACGAGCTTCTTCGATGAAATAACCCCCTGGGAGCGGCGTGTTCTAGCGGCTCAGGCCTAACGAACCGTTGTTCTCGGGCTATCGTCATCGGTAGCCCGTCCTCACTGCAAGGAGCCGCTCGGAACGCCGATGCGCCAAATCTGGAAACCCTTTCGAGCGCTGTATTTCGCCTCGCTGATGATGCTCATCGGCTCGGGCCTGTTGAGCACCTACCTGGCTTTGCGCCTGGCCGCCGACCATGTGGACAGCCTCTGGGTCGGTGCGCTGATGGCCGCCAACTATTTCGGCCTGGTGCTGGGCGGCAAGATCGGCCATCGGCTGATTGCCCGTGTCGGGCATATCCGTGCCTATTCGGCCTGCGCCGGGATCGTCGGCGCGGCGGTACTGGGTCACGGCCTGGTGGATTGGCTGCCGGCCTGGATCGTACTGCGGATGATTGTCGGCCTGGGCATGATGTGCCAGTACATGGTCATCGAGAGCTGGCTCAATGAGCAGGCCGATGCCAAGCAGCGCGGAGTGGTGTTCAGTGGCTACATGATCGCCTCGTACCTGGGGCTGGTGCTGGGCCAACTGATCCTGGTCATGCACCCGGCCCTGGGCCTGGAATTGCTGATGCTGGTGGCGCTGTGTTTCGCCCTGTGCCTGGTGCCCGTGGCGCTGACCCGGCGGATTCACCCCGCACCACTGCGTCCGGCGCCGATGGAGCCGCGCTTCTTCATCCAGCGGGTGCCGCAATCGTTGAGTACGGTGCTGGGTTCTGGGCTGATCGTCGGCTCGTTCTATGGCCTGGCACCACTGTATGCCTCCCAGCAGGGGCTTTCGACCGAACAGGTGGGTCTGTTCATGGGCTGCTGCATTTTTGCCGGCCTGCTGGTGCAGTGGCCGCTGGGATGGTTATCCGACCGTTACGACCGGGCGCTGCTGATCCGCTGCGTTGCGTTGTTCCTGGCACTGTGCGCGCTGCCCTTGGCGATCCTGGGCGAAGCGCCGCTGGAAGTGCTGTTTGTGGCCGGCTTCTTTTGTTCGCTGATGCAGTTCTGCCTGTACCCCTTGGCGGTGGCGTTTTCCAACGACCATGTCGAGGGCGATCGGCGGGTGTCGCTGACGGCCATGCTGCTGGTGACCTACGGTGTCGGCGCCAGTGTCGGGCCGCTGGTGGCCGGGGTGCTGATGAAGCTGTTTGGCAGCCAGATGCTGTATGCCTTTTCGGCGTTCTTTGCGTTGGTGCTGGTGTGGCGGATCCGGCCGAAAGCGGTGACGAACCTGCATCAGGTCGACGATGCGCCGCTGCATCACGTGGCCATGCCGGACAGTATGTCGAGTTCACCGTTGGTGGCGTGTCTCGATCCGCGGGTGGATGAGCAGGTGGTGCAGGAACAGATGCAGGCCCCGCTCGACGCTGAGACTGACCCTGAATCCATGGCTGAAACCGAAGCTGTGGCGCAGGCTGAGGGCGCAGACCACGAAAAGCCTTGAACCGGGCATAAAAAAACGGGCAGTCCCGCAAGGGCTGCCCGTTTTTTATGGGGGTGTCAGAAGTCGTCTTTATCGAAGCGACGGGCTTCGCGTTGCAACTGGTAAACGAAGCGCTCCACCTGCCGCTGTACCAGGCCACTGATGTTGTGGAAGCGCACGCCGGCGAACGTGGTGTTGATCCTTTCTTCGAAGTGCAGGTAGCGCAGCTCGACCGGCGCGGTCATGTTGCCAAAGGGCAGGGCGGCGATGAAGCGCTCGTACACCTGGCCCAATTGCAGGCGCTCGGTGATGTCGCCATCGAAACGCAGTTTGCAACCGGTTGCAGAGATGTCCAGCAGCTTGCCGTCCACCGGGGACTTGAGTTTCTCGCCACCGAGCTCGACGTTCACCAGTTGCGCCAGTTTCAGGGCAGCACGGAAGGCGTTGCGACGCTGGTGGTAGACCACTTCGTCGGGCAGGGCGCCGCGATAGCAGCGACCGTCCTTGGATTCATCGATGGTCAGTTGGCCTTTGCCTTCCCAGGCGATGCGCACGCCCTCGTGGAAACCCTCGACACGGAACGGCTCGCCCGCCAACAGGAAACGCTCGCCGTCGCGGGGAATCATTTCGTCCAGGGCGAGGGCGTTGTTTTCGCGATCGACGTCCACCAGATAGCTCTGGAAGCGCTGGCTGCGTTCGTGAAAGGTGATGATCAGCGGGTCGTGGCTATCTTGCAGCATCCGCAGGTTGCCAGAGATTTCCAGGGGCGTGCTGAGGACCTTGGGGGGCTGCGGAGTATCATCCGCGTTTGAGGCATTGAACACGGGGGTCAATCTCCAGGCAAAAAACGACTACGTATGTCCGGCATTTTGCCAGCATGTATCGCGCGTTGATAGGGCGCAAGCATGGTTCGTTTCATGCCTGGCTGAGCGGGCGATGCTTGACCATCCGGGCGGTCGAGCCGCGGGCGTCATAGAGTGAAGGGATTTCCCCGCCGTTGAGAATGCGCAATTGGTTGGCCGTGGCGGCCTGCTGGACCTGGATCGACTGGCCATTGCGCGCGTTGGCGGCCTGGCACTGGGCGAGCAGATCATTGAGCGCTTTGCTCTGGGACAACAGCTGATCCCCCATCGACGACTGGCTGGCCAATTGCTCGAGGCCGTCGTGATTGGCGGGCAGGTTGAGGCTGGCGAGAATCTCGCTGCGCTTGCGGCCATGCTGGTCGAGCAAGATGATCAATGCCTGTTTCTGCGCCAGGATATTCTCCAGCAGGGGCATGTCGCGACCGTGCAGTGCCAGGGATTCGGCTTGCAGCAATTCCAGCAATTGTTGCACTGGAACAAAGTCGTCGGTGATCAGTTGCAATAAAGTCGTGTCGTGCATGGCTGGCCTTGGGTCTTAAGCGTCCAAAAGCCTGGCGCCGGCGGCGGCCTAGCGCTGGGCTTCGAAGTTGAGCAGTTTGCTGGCTACGCGGTTGCTGTCGACTTTATAGCTGCCATCGGCGATAGCTGCTTTCAACTCGGCCACACGGGCGTTGTCGACGACAGGTTGATCGCGCAGCTTGTCAGTGACCTTCTGCAACTGCTGAGCCTCATTGCTGAGGTGTACCGACTCTCCGGTGCTGACCTGTTCGGCCGGGGTAGACAGCGGCGCGGATTTGCCGGTTTCGGCGGTTTCCTTGCTGGCGCTGGTACGCGTAGTGCCTGTCAGCGGTGAAGAGCTGTTTAAACGATTGAAATCGATGACCATGGTAAAAAACCTCTGGGTATTTGGACGCTTGCCATGTTTTCGGCCATTCCCAAAATAACTTTAGGCCCATCATTCGATGAGCGTGCGCACGTCTGCGCTAGCCTTTGCATAAGGCACAGTCTAGGGAACAGCGAGGGCAAGCGCCAGCTTTCTACCCTTTCCATCTGATCGCTACATGGCCACTTCCACCTGGCCTGGGGCCATCACCTGCGCCTTGATAACCCGTTGTGAGTTAAGGTTTTTTACTCGTATCTGTTCACGCATGCCGCCATTGGACAGGGCCTCGCCCGGCATGCGCACGGCCAGGGTGCCGCTGCGGGCGGTGATGACCACCTGATCACCCTTGCGGACCACTTCGGCCTGCTCCAGGTGCACCAGGGTGACGATCTGATCGGCGACCATTGGTCGGACAAGTTTTTGCCCGATGGCCTGGTCGACGGAAGTCAGGAAGCCCTGGGTGATCTGGCTGACGTCCCGCTCGCGCAGCACCACGTCCTGAGGCTCGACGATCCCGGCCCGCTTGAGCGGACGGGTGGTGGTGACAATTTCCCGGAACAGGTGCACTTGAGCCGGTACGAACACGGTCCACGGCGCGGCGCTGTCGCAACGAACCTTGACGGTGACGCGGCCCAGGGGCGTGGCCGGGCTCTCCAGCGAAGCAGTCAATTCCTTGTCGCACATCGGCATGCGCAGGCGGGGGTCCAGCTGGTTGACTTCGATTTCGTAGCGACCTTCGGTTTGACTGGTTGCCAGGTAGTCTTCTACGGTGAATTCAAGAAAGCCCTGAGTGACGCCGATAAGGAGATCAGGCAAGGTAACCGGAGCCGCGGCAAGGGCAGGGCCGCCCGAGGTGAACAGACAGACAGCCAGCAGCGCACCGAGCCAGTGGCGGCAGTGAGTGGTCAGGCGTCGAGAAAATGTCGTTTGTGCGTTCATGCCGGTTCAATAGCAAGCCCCGTGCCGTTTAGTGATGAATGCGCGTCGGACACATTAGCGTTAGGCTCGTTACGAAAAGTCTTGAGACGAAGGTCAGGCAAGGCGAAAACAGCCGAGGAAGCGCAGTGTACTGGAGTACATGAGCATTCCGAGGCTGTTTTCAACGCAGCATGAACGAGTCTCAAGGCTTTTCGTACAGAGCCGTTAGGTAGGAGTCAGGGCATGGCGGGAGTAATGGATTCGGTAAACCAGCGCACGCAGTTGGTCGGTCAGAATCGCCTGGAGCTGTTGCTGTTCCGTCTTGACGGCCAGCAAATGTATGGGATCAACGTGTTCAAGGTCCGTGAGGTGCTGCAATGCCCCAAGCTGACCCTGATGCCCAAGTCCAGCCCCGTTGTGTGCGGTGTGGCGAATATCCGGGGTGCGACCATTCCGATTCTCGATCTGGCGATGGCCACCGGTTCCGGTGGGTTGCTGGACCAGAGCAATCCGTTTGTGATCATCACCGAGTACAACACCAAGACCCAGGGTTTCCTGGTGCGCTCGGTGGAGCGCATCGTCAACATGAACTGGGAAGAGATTCATCCACCACCCAAGGGCACCGGTCGCGACCACTACCTGACGGCAGTGACGCGGGTCGACAACCAACTGGTGGAAATCATCGACGTGGAGAAAATCCTCGCCGAAGTGGCGCCGACCCCGGAAACGATTTCCGTGGGTGTGGTGGATGCCGAAACGCAGCACAAGGCGGTGTCTATGCGGGTGCTGACCGTCGATGACTCGTCGGTGGCGCGCAAGCAGGTGACCCGTTGCCTGCAAACGATCGGCGTCGACGTGGTGGCGCTGAACGACGGACGGCAAGCCCTGGATTACCTGCGCAAGCTGGTCGACGAGGGCAAGAGGCCGGAAGAGGAGTTCCTGATGATGATCTCCGACATCGAAATGCCGGAGATGGACGGGTACACGCTGACGTCGGAGATCCGCAGCGACCCGCGTATGCAGAAGCTGCACATCATCTTGCATACGTCATTGTCCGGGGTCTTCAACCAGGCGATGGTCAAGAAGGTCGGTGCCGATGACTTCTTGGCGAAGTTCCGGCCCGATGACCTGGCGTCCCGGGTTGTCGAGCGGATCAAGGCAGCAGAATAAAGGTCGGGCGCGTGGTGCGCCCGGCAAGTCAACACAATGAAAGAGGCGGTATCTTGTCTACGGGTAATTTAGATTTCGAACAGTTCCGGGTCTTCCTGGAAAAAGCCTGTGGCATCTTGCTGGGTGAGAACAAGCAGTACCTGGTGTCGAGCCGTCTCAACAAGTTGATGGAGCAACAGGGCCTCAAGACGTTGGGCGAGCTGGTACAGCGTATCCAGAGCCAGCCACGCAGCGGCTTGCGCGAGATGGTGGTGGACGCGATGACCACCAACGAGACCCTATGGTTTCGCGACACCTACCCCTTCGAGGTGTTGAAGAACAAGGTGCTGCCGGCGGCCATCAAGGCCAGCCCGGGCCAGCGCCTGCGGATCTGGTCGGCAGCCTGTTCGTCGGGGCAGGAACCCTATTCGCTGTCGATGTCCATCGATGAGTTCGAGCGGACCAACATCGGCCAGTTGAAAGGCGGTGTGCAGATCGTCGCCACCGACCTGTCCGGGACCATGCTCAATAACTGCAAGACCGGCGAATACGACAGCCTGGCCATTGGCCGTGGTCTGTCGCCGGATCGCCTGCAACGCTACTTCGACCCCAAGGGGCCGGGTAAATGGGTGGTCAAGGCGCCGATCAAGAATCGCGTGGAGTTCCGTTCCTTCAACTTGCTGGACAGCTACGCCAGCCTGGGCAAGTTCGACATCGTGTTCTGCCGCAACGTGCTGATCTACTTCTCCGCCGAAGTGAAGAAGGACATCCTGATGCGCATCCACAGCACGCTGAAGCCGGGCGGCTACCTGTTCCTGGGCGCCTCCGAGGCGTTGAACGGTTTGCCGGATCATTACCAGATGGTCCAGTGCAGCCCTGGGATCATTTATCAGGCGAAGTGATGGGCTTGAGTGGTCAAAAAACGGGAGTCCTCCAAGGCTCCCGTTTTTTTATGCTTGCCGATTTCCCCCAATCACCTCCATTCCCTGTGGGAGCAAGCCCGCTCCCACAATTGGAGTGTCATTGCCTTTAAGAAGCGGCAGAAAAGCGGCGTCCGGCGGAAAACCGTTGCCGCTTTTCTGGCATTGCCGCCTTGCCGGTGCCCGCAAGGCCCCGGTTTATGGGGTTTTTGAAAGTGGCACGAGGCTTGCTAAAGCCTGCCTACGTACATTCTGGTCACCCAAAAGGTTTGCGCCATGAGCATCAGCTTCGATAAAGCGCTCGGTATCCATGAAAAGGCCCTGGGCTTCCGCGCCCAACGTGCCGAAGTCCTGGCTAACAACATCGCCAACGCCGACACCCCGAACTACAAGGCTCGGGACCTGGATTTCTCCAAAGTGCTCGCCGAGCAGAACGAGAAAGCCCAGAACGGCACCTTCGCCCTGAACATGACCAATAGCCGTCATATCGAAGCCGAAGGCCTGGGTAACGGCGACGAATCGCTGATGTATCGCACGCCGATGCAGCCGTCGATCGACCAGAACACCGTGGATGCTCAGCTGGAACAGTCCAACTACGCGGAAAACTCCGTGAACTTCCAGGCCAGCTTCACCCTGCTCAACAGCAAATTCAAAGGGCTGGTATCGGCCCTGCGCGGAGAGTAATCCATGTCGATCGCGAGCGTATTCAACATCGCCGGCAGTGCCATGAGTGCCCAGACCACTCGCCTGAACACCGTCGCCAGTAACATCGCCAACGCCGAGACCGTTTCGTCGAGCATCGACCAGACCTACCGCGCCCGTCACCCGGTATTCGCCACCATGTTCCAGGGCGGCCAGTCCGGCGGCAGCGATTCGCTGTTCCAGGAGCAAGCCGCCGCCGGACAGGGCGTGCAGGTGCTGGGCGTGGTCGAAGACCAGAGCAACCTCGAAGCACGTTATGAGCCGAACCATCCGGCTGCCGATGCCAAGGGCTACGTCTACTACCCGAACGTCAACGTCGTCGAAGAAATGGCCGACATGATTTCCGCCAGTCGTTCCTTCCAGACCAACGCCGAAATGATGAACACCGCCAAAACCATGATGCAGAAGGTCCTGACCCTCGGTCAGTGATAAGGGGCGAATCACATGAGCGTTACCAACACAACCGGTGGTTTGAGCCTCAACGAGATCCTGGCCAACTCCTCCGTCAAGACGCCCACCACCACTGATGGCCTGGCCTCGGCGACCGGTGCGGTGACCGGCAAGAAAGAGCTCGGCAAGGATGCGTTCCTGCAGCTGCTGGTCACCCAGCTGAAAAACCAGAACCCGCTGGAGCCCCAGGACAACGGTGCGTTCGTGGCCCAACTGGCACAGTTCAGCAGCCTGGAAGGCATCACCACGCTCAACACTACGGTGAGCGGAATCGCCGGCAACTACAACTCGTCCCAGGCCTTGCAAGCCTCGTCGCTGGTGGGGCGTTCGGTCATTGCCCCGGGTAACAAGGCGGTGGTCGACACTTCCAAGAGCCTCAATGGCACGGTGGTGGTGCCCACGGCGGTGTCCGCCCTGGCGCTCAAGGTCGTGGACAAGGACGGCAAGACCGTTCGCACCATCGACATGGGCAGCCAGAGCGCCGGCAACTCTGCCTTCATCTGGGATGGCAAGAACGACGCAGGCACGACGGTCGAAGCGGGCACCTACACCTTCCAGGCCTCGACCACCATCGACGGCAAGGCCACGTCGCTGATCACCAACCTGCCGGCAACGGTCAGCAGCGTGACGATCAGCCAGACGGGCGGTGAACTGATGCTCAACCTCGCCGGGCTGGGCAGCATTGCCCTGTCCAAAGTACAAACTATTGGTATGTAGAGCCGACTAACCCGGCAAAAGGAGTGACACATGTCTTTCAACATCGGCCTTAGCGGTCTCTACGCAGCCAACAAGCAGTTGGACGTGACCGGCAACAACATCGCCAACGTGGCCACCACCGGTTTCAAATCGTCCCGCGCGGAATTCGAAGACGTCTACTCGGCCACCAAGCTGGGCTCGGGCAGCAAGACCGTCGGCAACGGCGTGCGCCTGGCCAACGTTTCCCAGCAGTTCGGCCAGGGTGACGTGAACAACACCGGCAACGTGCTGGACATGGGTATCCAGGGCCAGGGCTTCTTTGTCCTGGATAACAACGGTTCCCTGAGCTACACCCGTGCGGGTACCTTCAAGACCGACAAGGACGGTTTCATCACCAACACGGATGGCACGTCGCGCCTGCAAGGCTATGGCGTGGATGCCAACGGCAACATCCTCAACGGCATCCTGACCGACCTGCGCATCGACACTTCCAACCTGCCGCCGCAGGCCACCAGCCTGGTGTCGTCGACGATCAACCTGAACTCCACGGCGACGGCTATCAGCCAGGCGGCGCCGTACAAGTTCGACCCGGCCGATACTGCCACTTTCACCAAGCAGTTCACCACGCCGGTCTACGATACCCAGGGCAACCAGCATTCCATGGACCAGTACATGGTCAAGACCGGTTCCAACACCTGGGATGTCTACACGCTGATCGATGGTCGAAACCTGGACGGTAGCTCGCCGACGGCTGCGGCCACGTTGGCAGTACCTTCGACGATGACCTTCAACTCCAGCGGCAAGTTGGTCCAGGTCAGCACGCCGCCTGCGACCATCAACAGTGATCTGGTGCTGACCGGTTGGGTACCTGGCACTGTTACCAATGGCGTGTGGGCCGCTAACGGCGCCGGTTCGTCGAATATTACGGTGTCCATGGCCAACACCACCCAGTTTAACGCCGACACCGCCCGGTCGATTCCGACCCAGAACGGTTACGCCACTGGCCAGATCACCAACCTGACCATCGACGGCAGCGGTGTGTTGCTGGCCAACTTCAGCAACAACCAGACCAAGCCGATCGGCCAGCTCGCGCTCGCCAGCTTCACCAACGAGCAAGGCCTGCAGCCAGTAGGCGGCACCAGCTGGAAGGAAACCTTCGCTTCGGGTATCCCAGGCTACGACGCTCCGCAAACCGGTACCCTGGGTTCGATCGTCTCCAACTCCCTGGAAGAGTCCAACGTCAACCTGACCAACGAACTGGTCGAACTGATCAAGGCCCAGAGCAACTACCAGGCGAACGCCAAGACCATCTCCACCCAGAGCACCATCATGCAGACCATCATTCAGATGACCTGATGCCGATGGTGGCTTGAGCGCTGCACAAAAAGCCCCTCGCGAGAGGGGCTTTTTGTTGTGGATGTCCCGTCATCGCGGGCAAGCCTTGCTCCCACAGAAATTGGTGGTGGAAACAAGGCCTATGACCGCCACAGATCCCTGTGGGAGCTGAGCTCGCGATGAGGCCAGTTCAGGCGCCACCTTTCTCCAGGCAAAAGAAAACCCCCGATAAACCAGCGGTCTATCGGGGGCTTTTTCAGCAAGCGCCTTTACGCGCTCACCCGCTCAGCTTATTGGCAAGCTTCGCAATCCGGCTCGTCGATCGCGCAGGCTTTTGGCACTGGCGCCGGACCTGCTGGAGCAGCCAGGACCGAATCGTCACCGTGGTTGCCGCCGCTGGAAACAGCGTTCAGCTTGCCGGTGTTGATGGTCGACTTCTCGGTGCTGGTGGCGGCCAGGGCACGGAGGTAATAGGTGGTTTTCAGGCCACGGTACCAGGCCATGCGGTAGGTCACGTCGAGCTTCTTGCCCGAAGCGCCGGCGATGTACAGGTTCAGCGACTGAGCCTGGTCGATCCACTTCTGGCGACGGCTGGCGGCGTCGACGATCCACTTGGTGTCCACTTCGAACGCGGTGGCGTAGAGCGCCTTCAGTTCTTGCGGGATGCGCTCGATCTGCTGCACCGAACCGTCGTAGTACTTCAGGTCGTTGATCATGACCGAGTCCCACAGGCCGCGGGCCTTGAGGTCGCGGACCAGGTACGGGTTGATCACGGTGAATTCGCCCGACAGGTTCGATTTCACATACAGGTTCTGGTAGGTCGGTTCGATCGACTGCGACACGCCGGTGATGTTGGCGATGGTGGCGGTCGGTGCGATGGCCATGATGTTGGAGTTACGGATGCCTTTCTGCACACGGGCGCGAACCGGTGCCCAGTCCAGGGATTCGTTCAGGTCGACGTCGATGTACTTCTCGCCACGCTGGGCGATCAGGATCTGTTGCGAGTCCAGCGGCAGGATGCCCTTGGACCACAGCGAACCCTGGAACGTCTCGTACGAGCCGCGCTCGTCGGCCAGGTCGCAGGAAGCCTGGATCGCGTAGTAGCTGACCGCTTCCATGGACTTGTCGGCGAACTCTACAGCAGCGTCGGAGCCGTACGGGATGTGCTGCAGGTACAAGGCGTCCTGGAAGCCCATGATGCCCAGGCCGACCGGACGGTGCTTGAAGTTGGAGTTCTTCGCTTGCGGCACCGAGTAGTAGTTGATGTCGATCACGTTGTCGAGCATGCGCACGGCGGTGTTCACGGTGCGTTGCAGCTTGGCGGTGTCCAGCTTGCCGTTGACGATGTGGTTCGGCAGGTTGACCGAGCCCAGGTTGCAGACCGCGATCTCGTCCTTGTTGGTGTTCAAGGTGATTTCGGTGCACAGGTTCGAGCTGTGGACCACGCCCACGTGCTGCTGCGGGCTGCGCAGGTTGCACGGGTCCTTGAAGGTCAGCCATGGGTGGCCGGTCTCGAACAGCATCGACAGCATCTTGCGCCACAGGTCTTTGGCCTGGACGACTTTGAACAGCTTGATCTTGTTGTACTCGGTCAGGGCTTCGTAGTACTCGTAGCGCTCTTCGAAGGCCTTGCCGGTCAGGTCGTGCAGGTCCGGCACTTCGGACGGCGAGAACAGGGTCCACTTGCCGTCGTCGAAGACGCGCTTCATGAACAGGTCGGGGATCCAGTTGGCGGTGTTCATGTCGTGGGTACGACGACGGTCATCACCGGTGTTCTTGCGCAGCTCGATGAACTCTTCGATGTCCATGTGCCAGGTTTCCAGGTAGGCACAGACCGCGCCCTTGCGCTTGCCGCCCTGGTTGACCGCCACGGCGGTGTCGTTGACCACTTTGAGGAACGGCACGACGCCCTGGGATTTGCCGTTGGTGCCCTTGATGTACGAGCCCAATGCGCGAACCGGGGTCCAGTCGTTGCCCAGGCCACCGGCGAATTTCGACAGCATGGCGTTGTCGTGGATCGCGCCGTAGATGCCCGACAGGTCGTCCGGCACGGTGGTCAGGTAGCAGCTCGACAGCTGTGGACGCAGGGTGCCGGCGTTGAACAGGGTCGGAGTCGAGGCCATGTAGTCGAAGGACGACAACAGGTTGTAGAACTCGATGGCGCGCTCTTCCTTGTTCTTCTCTTCGATCGCCAGGCCCATGGCCACGCGCATGAAGAAGATCTGCGGCAGTTCGAAACGCACGCCATCCTTGTGGATGAAGTAACGGTCGTACAGGGTTTGCAGGCCCAGGTAGGTGAACTGCTGGTCACGCTCGTGGTTGATCGCCTTGCCGAGTTTTTCCAGGTCGAAAGAGGCGAGGACCGGGTTCAGCAATTCGAATTCGATACCCTTGGCGACGTAGGCCGGCAGCGCCTTGGCGTACAGGTCGACCATTTCGTGGTGGGTCGCGCTCTCGGCGACTTCCAAAAAGCCCAGGGCTTCGGCACGCAGGGTGTCCATCAGCAGGCGAGCGGTCACGAAGGAGTAGTTCGGCTCGCGTTCCACCAGGGTGCGGGCGGTCATTACCAGGGCGGTGTTGACGTCCTTGAGGGCGACGCCGTCATAGAGGTTCTTCAGGGTTTCGCGC
Organism: Pseudomonas sp. FG6; assembly: GCF_057809015.1. NCBI lineage: Bacteria > Pseudomonadati > Pseudomonadota > Gammaproteobacteria > Pseudomonadales > Pseudomonadaceae > Pseudomonas > Pseudomonas sp. FG6. The sequence continues at coordinate 4,812 of NZ_JBMDJD010000051.1, read as the reverse complement.
TGGATCAGCTCGCCATCGACTTCTTCCAGGCCTTCGCAGGCTTCGGTGACGATGGTGCTCAGGCGACCCATGTCCAGCGGCGCCAGGCTGCCGTCGGCGCGGGCGATGCGGATCGAAGGGTGGGCCTGGACCGGTGCGTCGGCAGGCGCGCGGGTGGCGCGCTCCTTGGCACGCGAGTCACGGTAGATGACGTAGTCGCGGGCTACTTTCTGCTCGCCGGCACGCATCAGGGCCAGTTCGACCTGGTCCTGGATTTCTTCGATGTGGATGGTGCCGCCCGAAGGCATGCGGCGCTTGAAGGTCGCGGTGACCTGTTCGGTCAGGCGAGCCACGGTGTCGTGGATTCGCGACGAAGCGGCTGCGGTGCCGCCTTCAACTGCGAGGAACGCTTTGGTGATGGCGACGGTGATCTTGTCATCGGTGTAAGGAACGACAGTGCCGTTACGCTTGATCACGCGCAGTTGGCCCGGGGCGGTGGCGGACAGATCCGAGTTCGAATCAGCGGCCAGCGGCACGGTGCCCTGCGGGTTCTCGCGAGTTGTGTCGGTGTGCATGGGTGTCTCCACGTTCTCTATGTTTGTTTGGGCACCATCACGGTGCCCACCGTTCCGTCCTGAAGCACTACAACCGACTGACGCCGGGCATAACAACTTCGGGACAGTCGGAAGCAGGCGATCGACGCTGCTTCCATCCGAAGTTCTGGGCTTCGAGCCAGGGCTTGAAACCGGATTGCAGGGTGCCAGCAATGGACTGCAACACCCGTACCGTTCTGGTCTCTTTCGAGCTGCAAAACGGTCGCCATCCGCAAGGGCGGTCTGGGCTTGGGGAAATGCGGTGTTTTAGCTCGACAGAAGCGAGGAAAGCGCTTGAATTCTCTGTCCGAGTTGTGTTTGGTTTTTGGTCGAAAACCCTACATGTAGGGTTTTTTACGCGACGGGCTACAAGATAATGCGTTTTGGGGGATGAATGCAACGTACTACCTGTGGATAAGCCTGTGCGTAATTTGTGTGCGAAATAGGGAACTGCGCTGTAGGCCGCGACCTTGCTGAATCGCGCCCTTTTTCGGCTTTTTCGACGAGCCGAGAACAGCCCGTCGATTTTCGCGGGCGCGGACGTTACCACATAAATCTCCTCCCGACCGAACGCATTTGTCCGCTTGTTTTCTGTGCGGGCCACGTTTATACAATCGGCGTGTGTATGGGGGTGTTTATCCTCCTTGAACATGACAAAAAGACGGGAGCGGCCGTGTTTGAATGCCTGAAGTGGGTACCTTTGTGGCGAGGGAGCAAGCTCCCTCGCCACAGGGTCTTGTCCTGATCCTGCCTTAGGTTTGTGCTGATCCTTCCTTTTATATTCACCGCAAGACGAGGCCCCAGTGGAACAAGAAGCCTGGCAGGTATTGATCGTCGAGGATGACCAGCGTCTGGCCGAACTGACCCGTGAATACCTCGAAAGCAACGGCTTGCGTGTCGCCATTGAAGGTGATGGGGCCGTGGCGGCGGCGCGGATCATTGCCGAGCAGCCGGACCTGGTGATTCTCGATCTGATGTTGCCCGGCGAAGACGGCCTGAGCATTTGCCGCAAGGTGCGCGAGGATTATGACGGGCCGATCCTGATGCTGACCGCGCGCACCGACGACACCGACCAGATCCAGGGCCTGGACCTGGGGGCCGATGACTACGTCTGCAAACCGGTGCGTCCGCGCCTGCTGTTGGCGCGCATCCAGGCCTTGCTGCGGCGCAGCGAACTGGAGCCGTCGCTGCCGCAAAGGCCGCGGCGCCTGCAATTCGGCCCGTTGCTGGTCGACGATGCCTTGCGCGAAGCCTGGTTGCAGGGCAATGGCATCGAGTTGACCAGCGCCGAATTTGATCTGCTCTGGCTGCTGGTGTCCAACGCCGGGCGCATCCTGTCCCGGGAAGAGATCTTCACCGCGCTGCGCGGCATCGGATATGACGGCCAGGACCGCTCCATCGATGTACGCATCTCGCGCATCCGTCCCAAGATCGGCGACGACCCGGAGCATCCACGGCTGATCAAGACCATCCGCAGCAAAGGCTACCTGTTCGTTCCCGAAGCCTGCGTAGACCTGGTGCCGTGAATTCGATCTTCCTGCGTATCTATGGCGGCATGTGCGCGGCGCTGGTGCTGGTGGCGGTTCTTGGCGTACTGGCCTTGCACCTGCTCAACCAGACGCGCAGCGAGCAGTACCGCGAACGACTGGCCCATGGCACGTTTTCGTTGATGGCCGACAACCTGCGGCCGATGAACGAGACCGAGCGGCACCGGGCGCTGTTGGTGTGGGAGCGCCTGCTGGGCATTCCCTTGACGTTGCAGACCTTCGCCCAGACCCACCTCGACCTCGGCCAGCGTACCCGCGTACTGCGCGGCCAGGCGCTGGTCGAGCAGACCGGGCCCCATGCGGCGAAGGTCTATCGGCTGGTCAGCGATGGCGAGCAATTGATGTTGATGGGCGAGGTCCAGCAGATCAGCGAACAGTTGGCCCGGGCCACCATTTACCTGCTGGCCGACGAGCTGGTGCGTTACCCGGTCGACGAGCAGCCTGAGCGGCTGGCGCAGCTCAAGCTGGAAAAAGGCTTTGGTTTCGACTTGCGCCTGACGAGCGTCGCGCAAGTGGACATGGACGAAGACCAGCGCCGACGCGTGTCCGAGGGCGATACGGTGATGGCATTGGGCAAGGACGGCGACTCGATCCGGGTGTTTGCCGGCATGGTCGGCACGCCGTGGGTGCTGGAGATCGGCCCGCTGTACCAGATGAACCCGTATCCGCCGGAGTGGCTGGTGCTGATCGCGGCGCTGGGCTTGAGCCTCATCGGCTTGATCGTCTACCTGTTGGTGCGCCAGTTGGAGCGGCGCCTGCGGGGCCTGGAGGCTGCTGCCACCCAGATCGCCCAAGGCAGCCTGGAAACCCGCGTACCGGCCCGCGGCGCCGACTCGGTCGGGCGCCTGGCCGCCGCGTTCAACGGCATGGCCGAACACTTGCAACAACTGTTGGCGATCCAGCGAGAGTTGGTGCGGGCGGTGTCCCACGAATTGCGTACCCCGGTGGCGCGCCTGCGCTTCGGCCTGGAAATGCTCGGCAGCGCCGGCACTGACCAGGCCCGGGAAAAATACCTGGCGGGCATGGACCACGACATCGAGGACCTGGACCGCTTGGTGGACGAGATGCTGACCTATGCACGGTTGGAGCAAGGTTCGCCGGCCTTGAATTTCCAGCGGGTGGACCTGGATGTGCTGGTCAACCAGGTGATCGAGGAACTGGGACCGTTACGGGCCGGGGTGACGGTCGAGCGGGGGCTCTGCCTGTCGGCGGCCGACTGCGACGGCGCATGGGTCGAGGCTGAGCCGCGGTTCCTGCATCGCGCCCTGCAGAACCTGGTGAGCAACGCCATGCGCCATGCCAGGTCGCAGGTGACGGTCAGCTACCAGGTCGGCCAATTGCGCTGTCGGGTGGATGTGGAGGACGACGGATCCGGAGTGCCGGAGGCCGCGTGGGAGCGCGTCTTCAAGCCCTTCCTGCGCCTGGACGACAGCCGCGCCCGAGCGTCGGGCGGTCATGGGTTGGGGCTGTCGATCGTGCGCCGGATCATCCATTGGCATGACGGGCGGGCGTTGATCGGCAAGAGCAAAAGCCTGGGCGGGGCGTGTTTCAGCTTGAGCTGGCCGAGGCATCAGGACAGGTCTTGAGACTGGAGGTGAAGGAGATGGCGCCATCGCGGGCAAGCCTTGCTCCCACAATGCAGACGCCCACTTCTAAATGTGATCCTGTGGGAGCAAGGCTTGCCCGCGATGAGGCCCTTCCAGGCACTACAACGCTCAGGCCCTGATCCCTACCAGACTCAACAACTGCCCATCCTTCACCCCAAACTGCGCTTGTAGCTCACGGCCATGGCACCACTCGGCCGACAAATCGGTCAGCAAACGCAGCCGCACGTCCCCGTCATGGGACCATTCCAGCAGCTCGGCGTGTTCGAAGTAAAAGCGCTGCCCGACAATCGGGTACAACGCCTTGAACAGGCTTTCCTTCACCGAAAAGGTCAGGGTCACCAGCAGCGCCCGGTCATCTGGCGCGGCGCTGGCCATGCGCAGCAGCTCGGGCGGTGTGAGGATTTCACCGGCCAGGCGTTCGGCCCGTTCGGGGGCGAGCAGGTTTTCCACGTCCATGCCCAGCCCCTGCCAGTGATCTTTTCTGGCGACGATGGCCGCGGCCCGGCCAGCGCCGTGGGTGATCGAGCCGCTGACATGAGCCGGCCACACTGGGGCGCGGTCTTCGCCAATGGCTGGCACGCAGGCCAAGCCATCCAGCCGCTGCAACGCCGCCCGGGCGCAGATCCGCCCAGCCAGGAACTCGGCCTGGCGCTTGGCCACCGAACGCTCGATGCTTGCGGGCGGCTCGATGGCGCTGTTGCGGAAATCTTCACCGGTCAGCCGCAACGGATCGAAACGAGTGCTCAGCAGCACGGTGTCGGGCAGCGCATCGGGTAACAGCCAGTGTTCATCCAGAGGCGAGCAACAGGCGGGCAGGGAGGGGAGTGTGTTCATGCCGGGCATTTTGCCGGGTTGCCAAGGGGCTGGGTAGTGGGTGTGTATCGCGCAGGGACAGGCCATTGAGGCGAGCAAGCTTTTGTGGCGAGGGAGCTTGCTCCCGCTGGACTTGACGGCGGGTAAGCCTGTGAACACCGTTGTGGCGAGGGGATTTATCCCCGCTGGGCTGCGAAGCAGCCCTAAATCTGAGAGCTCGGTGTGTCAGATTGAACGCGTCACGGCCGTTGGGGCTGCTTCGCAGCCCAGCGG
>NZ_JBMDJD010000050.1:0-26685 GCF_057809015.1 Pseudomonas sp. FG6 | reverse complement strand
GATAAATCCCCTCGCCACAACAAGCATTCGCCTGGCCGACAAACAACTCTGGACTCTGATAGGTAGCTAGCTAATAATTGCATCGCCTATCCCCGTCATTGCATCTATCGTTACTGCAACCCCAACAGAGTTTTCTGCGTGCCCATAACCTTGCAGGCCATGTTCGCCCCCGACCGCCTCGCTGTGCAGTTCGCCATCAAAACTGTGCTCGGTGGCGGGTTGGCGCTGTGGCTGGCCTTGCGTTGGGGGCTGGAGCAGCCGTCATGGGCCTTGATGACGGCGATCATCGTGGCGCAACCGTTGTCCGGGATGGTGGTGCAGAAGGGCTTGGCGCGCTTGGTCGGCACATTGGTGGGCACCGTCATGTCGGTGGCGTTCATGGCGCTCTTCGCCCAGGCGCCCTGGTTGTTCCTGTTGGCCCTGGCGTTCTGGCTGGGGCTGTGCACGGCCTGTTCCACATTGTTGCGCAGCGCCTGGTCCTATTCGTTCGTGCTGGCCGGGTACACGGTCGCGATCATTGCCCTGCCGGCCATTGCCCACCCGTTGAATGTGTTTGACCAGGCGGTGGCGCGTTGCACCGAGATCAGCCTCGGCATTGTCTGCGCCACGGCGGCCAGCGCCTTGCTCTGGCCATTGCGGGTCGAGCGCCAATTGGCGGGACAGGCCCTCGTGGCCTGGCAGAGCGGCATGCAGGCGGCCCGCGCCACCCTGGCCGGCGATGCCCAGGCCCGCAAAGGCTTGCTAGAGATTCTGGGCAAGATCGTCGCCGTGGACGCCCAACGCGAACACGCCTGGTTCGAGGGCCGCCTGGGCCGCCAGCGGGCGCGGGCCATCAGTGGCCTGAGCCAGAAACTGTTGATGCTGCTGCGCATGGCGCGCTCGGTACGCCGGCAGTGGAAGCAGCTCGAACCCGAAGAGGCGCACGGCCTGCAATCGTGGATGAGCGAAGTGCAGCAGGCCCTCGATGCAGACAGCGCCACCCTCCAGGCTTTGCGCCCGCGCGTATTGCAGGCCTCCCATGATCTGCAGATCAGCGCGGCGCAAAGTTACTGCCTGGCCCGGTTCGCCTTGTTGCTCGATACCGCCCTGGCCGCCTGTGCGGCCCTGGCAGCGGTGCAAGAGGGCAGGGAGGCGGCGGATCCGCCGCGCACCTTGGCGCCGCATCGTGATCTGTCCCTGGCCATGGTCTTCGGTGCGCGCAGCGCCCTGGCGTTTCTGGCGGTGTCGTGCTTCTGGCTGGCAACCGCTTGGCCTGCCGCGGGAGGTGCGTTGGTATTGACGTGCGTGGTGTGCAGCCTGTTCGCCAGTCGCGAGAATGGCGCGCAGATCGGCATGAGCTTCCTGCGCGGGATCTTCCTGGCGGTGCCGACGGCGTTCGTGATCGGCGAGATCTTGCTGCCGCAATGGAGCAGCTTCGCGATGCTGGCCATGGCCATGGGCGTACCGTTGTTTTTCGGGGCGCTGGGCATGGCCAAGCCGCAGATCTTTGCCACGGCCACCTCGTTCTGTCTGCATTTCGTGGTGCTGGTGTCCCCCCTCAACACCATGAAGTACGACGTTGCAGCATTCTTCAACAATGCCCAGGCGATGATGATCGGTGTCGGCGCAGCGGTGCTGGCGTTCAATCTGCTGATCCTGCGCGATCCGGCCTGGCACAGTCGCCGCCTGCTGGCCGCGACCCTCGCCGACCTGGTGCGCCTGACCCACCGCAACCTGCGCGGGGCAGAGAGTTGGTTCGGAGGGCGGATGGCCGACCGGTTGCTGCAACTGGCGCGGCACTATCCCGAGCTCCCGGCGCAGGCGCGCAGTCGTTGGGACGACGGCTTGCTGGGCCTGGACATCGGCGACGAGCTGCTGCACCTGCGCCTTAGCCTGGCCGTGGCCCAGGTGTCGGACAAGGCGGCGCAGCGGCGCTATTTCGACGCGCTGGAGCAAGTGCTGGAACGCGGCCCGGTCGGCGCCCAGGCCGATGCACTGGCCCCGGCCAGCGTCGCGTTTCTCGACGTGTTGTCGAAACAACCGCCCGGCGATGCCTTGCGGCTGGCCCAGGGCGCGGTGGTGCAATTGCAAAGCAGCTGGCGCGCCTGGTGCCGCCAGCACGAACCAGAACGACAGGAGCACAGCCATGGGCTTGCGTGAGTGGTCGATCGGCGGGGTGCTGCTCAGCCCGTTCCTGATTTATGTGGTGCTGGCGTTGCTGGTGACCGGCGCACTGCGCCTGTTGCTCAGCCTCGTGCCGGTCGGGCGTTGGATCTGGCATGAGGCCTTGTTCGATTGCGCCCTGTATGTCTGTGTCCTGACCGTCATTACCGTGGTCTTCGGGCCGCTATAGGAGTTCAACATGCGTACGAGTGTACGTGTCGCCGTTACGCTGTGCATGGTGGCTGTGGCGATCTTCGCCGGGTTTCATCTATGGCAGTACTACATGCTGACACCCTGGACCCGCGATGCGCGGATTCGCGCCGATGTGGTGGTGATCGCCCCCGACGTGTCGGGCTGGGTGCGCGAACTCAAGGCCGTGGATAACCAGCCGGTCAAGGCGGGCGATGTGTTGCTGAGCATCGACCGCGAGCGTTTCGAGGCTGCGGTCGAGAAGGCGCGGGCGGTGGTGCAGACGCGTCAGCAGCAACTGAGCCTGCGGGAACACGAAGCCAGCCGTCGCGCCGCCTTGGGACCCCAGGCTATCAGCGCCGAACTGCGGGAAAACGCCCAGATCAATGCGGGCATTGCCCGGGGTGAACTGCGCGAGGCGCAAGCCGAGGCCAAGGTCGCCGAGCTCAACCTGGCCCGCAGCCAGGTCCTGGCCCCACGCAGCGGCCATATCACCAACCTGCGCCTGGCCGAAGGCAACTACGTGAACGCCGGGCAGCCGGTCATGGCGTTGATCGACGACTCGACGTTCTATGTGCAGGCCTATTTCGAAGAAACCAAGTTACCGAGGATTCGCGTCGGCGACCCGGTCAAGATCTGGCTGATGAGCGCAGGCCATGCGTTGGAAGGCCATGTCGAAAGCTTCAGCCGAGGCATCACCGACCGTAACACCACCCCCGATGCGCAACTGCTGGCCGAGGTCGAGCCGACCTTCAACTGGGTGCGCCTGGCTCAGCGGATACCGGTGCGGATCAAGTTGGACAAGGTGCCGGAGGGGGTGAACCTGAGTGCCGGGATGACGGCGAGCGTGCAGGTGCGGGAAGACCAGCCATAAATGCTGCGCCCTGCGCCATGTGATCTATGGCAAGAGGTCTGCTCTGTGGGAGCAAAGCTTGCTCGCGAAACAGGCGCCTCGATATTCCCCGAGGACCGCATCGCCTGCATCGCGGGCAAGCCTGCTCCCACAAGAATCAACCGACCGTAATCGCCGGCAGCGTCGGCAAGGTCACGGTCTGTTGCTTGCGCGGTGCGAGGATTTCGGCTTCGCCGTCCACCACCAACTCATCGCGCTGGTTGAATACGCGAGTGGCGATACGCACACGAAACTTCGGCAGTTTCTCGAGGATTTCCAGGCGCACGGTCAGGGTGTCGCCGATTTTTACCGGTTTCTGGAAGCTCATTTGCTGGCCGATGTAGATGGTGCCCGGCCCAGGCAGCTCGCAGGCCACTGCCGCGCTGATCAAGGCGCCGCTGAACATGCCGTGGGCGATACGCTCCTTGAACATGCTTGCTGCGGCGAATTCGGCGTCCAGGTGCACCGGATTGTGATCGCCCGACATCGCGGCGAACAGCTGGATGTCGCGCTCTTCGACGGTCTTGCTGTAGCTGGCGGTCTGGCCGACTTCAAGGGCTTCGTAAGGGATGTTGGTAACCTGGGTCATCTGTTTCAAATCCTGTGACGGGTAAAAAGAAAAAGGCTTTCGAGCTACTCGCTTCGTGGCGGCCGCTTATGCGTCAGGGCCTGGGCAATCCAGGCCAGCACGTCGGTCGTCACTTCATCGCGGTTGGTCTCATTGAACAATTCGTGCCGGGCCTGTGGGTAGATCGTCAACTGCAGGTGCTGGCTGCCGGCACCGCGCAGGGCGTCGGCCAGATCTTTCAGACGCTTGCCTTCGCTCACCGGATCACATTCGCCGCCGATCACCAGCAGCGGCAGGCCCGGATCGATCTGGGCGAGATTGGACGCTTTGCTGATTTGCTGCAACCCGCCGAGCAGGTCGACCCACAACTGGTTGGTGCAACGAAAGCCGCACAGGGGGTCGCCGACATACTTGTCAACTTCCGCCGGGTCGCGGCTGAGCCAGTCGAAGCGGGTGCGCGCGGGTTTGAATCGCTTGTTGAAACTGCCGAACGACAGCCATTCGATCAAGGCGCTGCGCCCCGTGGCGCCCTGGCGCCGCCGTTCGAAACGGGCGATCAGGCGAGCGGCGCGGTAGAGGGTCACGGGTTGGAAATTGGAGCCGCTGAGAATCGCCCCGTGCAGGCTGGCACTGTGGTGCAGCAGGTAGCCCTGGGCGATGTAGCTGCCCATGCTGTGGCCCAGCAGCAGTATTGGTGTATCGGGATGTTGCTGGACGATGTGGTGATTGAGGCTGGCCAGATCGCCCACCACCTTGGCCCAACCGTCCTGGTCCGCATAATGGCCGAGGATCGTCTTGGCCGCGGTGTGGCCATGACCACGCAGGTCCGGGGCATACACGCCGTAGCCTTGATCGCACAGTGCCTGGGCCAGGCGCGCGTAGCGGCCGCTGTGCTCGGCCATGCCGTGGGCCAGCATGATCAACGCGGCCGGCGGGGTTTCAGGCAGCCACTGGTTGACGAACAGGCGGCTGTGATCGGTCGCGCTCAGCCAGAACGTATGGTGGATCATGGCGATTCCTTTTAGGCAGCGTCGCTGCATTGTATAGCGCATCCGTTGCGTCTCGCCCGATCAGGCTACAGCGAGGCAGGAAGATTCACACAATCTATGTCGCAAGTTGTCATATTTGCCTGATTGCCCATAGCTGCTAGTGTCCCAAGAGCTCCGCCTCTGCGAGCGATGCGCAAGCGGCCCGGATACGTTCAGGTAAAGAGGACAAAAACAATGCAGCCTGATTTCTGGAATGACAAACGCCCAGCCGGCGTCTCCCTGGATATCGACCTGGGGGCCTACAAGTCGGTCGTCGAGGTGTTCGAGCGTTCCTGTAAGAAGTTTGCCGACCGTCCGGCGTTCAGCAACATGGGGGTGACCCTCACTTACGCCGAGCTCGAGCGCTACAGCGCCGCTTTCGCCGGCTATCTGCAAGCCCACACCGACCTGGTGCCGGGGGATCGCATCGCCGTGCAGATGCCCAATGTCCTGCAATACCCGATCGCCGTGTTCGGCGCCTTGCGCGCCGGGCTGATCGTGGTCAACACCAACCCGTTGTACACGCCGCGGGAAATGCGTCACCAGTTCAAGGATTCCGGTGCCCGGGCGCTGGTGTACCTGAACATGTTCGGGCAGAAAGTCCAGGAAGTGTTGCCCGATACCGACCTGCAATACCTGATCGAGGCGAAGATGGGCGACCTGATGCCCGCTGCCAAGGGGTGGCTGGTCAATACGGTGGTCAGCAAGGTCAAGAAGATGGTCCCGGACTATTCGCTGCCCCAGGCCATCGCCTTGAAGAGCGCCTTGCGCCTGGGCGGTGGTCAGGACATCAAGCCACTGCAAGTCGGCCTCGACGACATTGCGGTGCTGCAATACACCGGCGGCACCACCGGGCTGGCCAAGGGCGCGATGCTGACCCATGGCAACCTGGTGGCCAACATGCAACAGGTCCACGCCTGCCTGGGGCAATTCGGCAGCGATGGCCAGCCGTTGATGCGCGAGGGCCAGGAGGTGATGATCGCGCCGCTGCCGCTGTACCACGTCTATGCCTTCACGGCCAATTGCATGGGCATGATGGTGACCGGCAACCACAACGTGCTGATCACCAACCCGCGGGACATCGGCGGCTTCATCAAGGAACTCAAGAACTGGCGCTTCTCCGCGCTGCTGGGGCTCAACACGCTGTTCGTGGCCTTGATGGACCATCCGGATTTCAAGACCCTGGATTTCTCCCACCTCAAGGTCACCAACTCAGGCGGTACCGCGTTGATCAAGGCGACCGCCGAGCGCTGGGAACAACTGACCGGTTGCAGCATTACCGAAGGCTACGGCCTGACGGAGACGTCGCCGGTGGCGTGCGCCAACCCCTACGGCGGCAAGTCCCGGTTGGGCACGGTGGGGATTCCGGTGCCAGGCACACTGGTGAAAGTGATCGACGACAATGGCATCGAACTGCCCTTGGGCGAGCGCGGCGAACTGTGCATCAAGGGCCCGCAGATCATGAAGGGCTACTGGAACAAACCCGAGGCCACAGCCGAAGTGCTGGACAGCGAGGGCTGGTTCAAGTCAGGCGACATCGCGGTGATCGATCCGGACGGTTTCGTGCGCATCGTCGACCGCAAGAAAGACATGATCATCGTCTCGGGCTTCAATGTGTACCCCAACGAGATCGAGGACGTGGTGATGGCCCACCCGAAAGTCGCCAACTGCGCGGTAATCGGTGTGCCGGACGAGCGTTCGGGGGAGGCGGTGAAACTGTTCGTGGTGGCGCGTGAGACCGGCGTCAGCCTGGAAGAGCTCAAGGCCTACTGCAAGGAGAACTTCACTGGCTACAAGATCCCCAAGCACATTGTGCTCAAGGACTCGCTGCCGATGACGCCGGTGGGCAAGATCCTGCGGCGGGAGTTGCGGGATATCGCCTGACGGCTCACTAGAAAAACCTGATGTGGGAGTGGGCTTGCTCGCGAATGCGGTGTATCAGTCACAATTTTTGGCGACTGATACAGCGCATTCGCGAGCAAGCCCGCTCCCACAGTATTTTGTGTACTCAGGGAATTTAGCGTGCTTAGGATTTTTACTCTAAAAGTGACCATTAAATAGTCTTGAGTCATGTTCATGACTGTAAGGGCCATGTTTGGCCCTAGTCGACCCTCGGCAAAGCTGCTACTCTCGGCGCGCTTTGGGACTTCGCGGCCTTGATCCAAGCCGGATTCACCCATAAACACACCAATAATAATCGCATCAAATGCGGTGAGAATTCGCGTTGCCGAGGAGGGGGGCTTCCATGATCGAAGACTTTTGGAAGGATAAGTACCCAGCTGGGATTGCTGCCGACATCAATCCAGATGAGTATCCGAATATTCAGGCGGTGTTGAAGCAGTCCTGCCAACGCTTTGCCAACAAGCCGGCATTCAGCAACCTCGGCAAGACGCTCACCTACGGTGAGCTCTACGAATTGTCCGGTGCCTTTGCCGCGTATCTGCAACAGCATACCGATTTGCAGCCCGGCGATCGAATCGCCGTGCAATTGCCCAACGTCCTCCAGTACCCGGTGGCCGTCTTCGGCGCGATCCGTGCCGGGCTCATCGTGGTCAACACCAACCCGCTGTACACCGCGCGGGAAATGGAGCACCAGTTCAACGACTCCGGCGCCAAGGCGCTGGTGTGCCTGGCGAACATGGCGCACCTGGCCGAGGCCGTGGTTCCCAAGACGAGCGTCAAGCACGTTATCGTCACGGAAGTCGCCGACCTGCTGCCGCCGCTCAAGCGCCTGTTGATCAACAGCGTGATCAAGTACGTCAAGAAGATGGTCCCGGCCTATCACCTGCCCAAGGCCGTCAAATTCAATGACGTGCTGAGCAAGGGCCGCGGCCAACCCGTAGCCGAAGCCAACCCCACCAGCGACGACGTGGCCGTGTTGCAATACACCGGCGGTACCACCGGTGTGGCGAAAGGCGCGATGTTGACCCACCGCAACCTGGTGGCGAACATGCTGCAATGCAAGGCGCTGATGGGCTCCAACCTCAATGAAGGTTGCGAAATCCTGATCACGCCGCTGCCGCTGTACCACATCTATGCCTTCACCTTTCATTGCATGGCGATGATGCTGATCGGCAACCACAACATCCTGATCAGCAACCCGCGTGACCTGCCGGCGATGGTCAAGGAGCTGTCGAAATGGAAGTTCAGCGGTTTCGTCGGCCTCAACACCCTGTTCGTGGCCCTGTGCAACAACGAAGCCTTCCGCAAGCTGGATTTCTCGGCACTGAAAGTCACCCTGTCCGGCGGCATGGCGCTGCAACTGGCGGCGGCTGAACGTTGGAAAGCGGTCACCGGTTGCCCGATCTGCGAAGGCTACGGCATGACCGAGACCAGCCCGGTCGCCACGGTCAACCCGATCCAGAACATCCAGATTGGCACCATCGGCATTCCGGTCCCGTCTACGTTGTGCAAGGTGATCAATGACGCGGGCGTCGAACAGCCGCTGGGCGAAGTTGGCGAGTTGTGTGTGAAAGGCCCGCAGGTCATGAAGGGCTACTGGCAGCGCCAGGAGGCCACCGACGATATCCTCGACAGCGAAGGCTGGCTCAAGACCGGGGACATCGCGTTGATCCAGCCGGATGGCTACATGCGCATTGTCGACCGCAAGAAAGACATGATCCTGATCTCCGGTTTCAATGTGTACCCCAACGAGCTGGAAGACGTGCTGGCCACCTTGCCGGGCGTGCTGCAATGCGCGGCCATCGGCATTCCAGACGAGAAGTCCGGCGAGGCGATCAAGATCTTTATCGTTGTCCGGCCGGGCGTCACGCTGACCAAGGAACAGGTGATGGAGCACATGCGCGCCAACGTCACCGGCTACAAGGTGCCCAAGGCCGTGGAATTCCGCGATGCATTGCCGACCACCAACGTCGGCAAGATCCTGCGGCGCGAATTGCGTGATGCAGAGCTCAAGAAATTGGGTGTGAAGAAGTAAGACCCCCACCCATAGAAAAGCCCCGCTGATGCGGGGCTTTTCTATGCGGGTTATCTTGTCAAGCACAAAACCTGTGGCGAGGGGATAAATCCCCTCGCCACAGAGAGTCTCTTCGTCCTGAGGGATGGAGTTACAACCGAAACTGCGCAAAATCCAGGTTGGTGCCACCCGGACGCATGTCCTGCAGGTACGAATCCTTGTCGGCGCTCAGTTCCAGGCTCAGGGCGGCCTTGCGCTTGCCCTGGTTGCGCACTTCCAGGCCTTCCATTTTTTCCCGCAGGAACACCGTCGGCACCTTCAGATGCAGCAGCTCATCGGTGGCCGGGGTGTGCAGCAGCAGGTGGATCCATTCGTACTGACCGATGGCCAGGCGCGTCACCGGGATGTTGAACCAGAAGATGTTGCGGTTGCGGTTCAATTCGCTGAAGTGACAGTTGTTGACGCCCAGTACGGCGCCACCCAATTCCTGGTTCCTGCGGGCGATGGCCTGCTTCTTATCGAGTTTCATAATGTTCCTACGGGGTTGGAGCTTGCGGCCGCAGCCTGAATACGTGGGGCATTCTCGACGGTTGCCGGACAAACATAAAGCCCTGTCTGAGAGAACGATGAAACTTGCCTTTACCCTTGCCGGTCAATTTCTGCGTCGGTGGTCCGTCGATGAAATTGATCCAAACTCGTCAAACAGGCTACCTTGATGTAAACAAACGCCCCTTGAGTCGCCACGCGACCCCTTTTTGCGGCGAAAGGAGACGCTCATGATACTTCCGGACATGAAAGGCTTGCCGTTGCACCGGGTGATGGTGCGCACGGTGACCGAGTTTCTCGCCGACGAAATGTCGACCTACGCCTCGGCACTGGCCTACCAGATGCTGTTCTCGCTGTTTCCCTTCATCCTCTTCCTGATTGCCTTGATCGGCTTTTTGCACCTGCCGGATTTCTTCTCCTGGCTGCGCCTGCAATCGGAGCTGGTGCTGCCGCCCCAGGCCCTGGAGCAGGTCAACCCGGTGATCGACCAGCTCCAGCAGTCCAAGGGCGGGTTGTTGTCGGTGGGTATCGTCATCGCGTTATGGACCGCCTCGGCGGGGGTGCGGTTGATGATGAGCGCCATGAACGCCGCCTACGATGTGGTCGAAGGCCGCCCCGCCTGGAAGCGTTTCCCGTTGTCGATTTTCTACACGGTCGGCATCGCCGGCATGCTGTTGGCCGCTGCGGCGTTGATGGTGCTCGGACCCCAGGTGATGGGCTGGATCGCGGCCCAGGTCGGGCTGGAGGAATTCATCGTCACGCTCTGGACCGTGCTGCGCTGGCCGGTGATCGTGATCTTGCTGATGGTGGCGGTGGCGCTGATCTATTACGTGATGCCGGACGTCAAGCAGGAGTTTCGCTTCATCACCCCGGGCTCTGTGCTGGCGGTGGTGGTGTGGATCGTCGCGTCCCTGGGCTTCGCGTTCTACGTCAAGACCTTTGCCAACTACAACGCCATGTACGGCAGCATCGGCGCGATCATCGTGTTGTTGCTGTATTTCTATATTTCGGCGGCGGTGCTGCTGCTGGGCGCGGAGATGAATGCCGTGATCGAGCACATGTCCACCGAGGGCAAGGACCCGGGCGAAAAGACGCCGGGCGAGCATGAAAAACAGCATGTGTCGGGCCTGGGGCGCGACCATTCCCTCCATTCCACCCACCCTGACGAAGCCCAACCATGATCCGTGACATCCTGAAAATGGGCGACGAACGCCTGCTGCGCATCGCCCCGCCAGTGCCTGCCGAGATGTTCGACAGCCCGCAGTTGTGGCAATTGATCGACGACATGTTCCAGACCATGGAGAGCGTCGGCGGTGTTGGCCTGGCCGCCCCGCAGATCGGTGTGGACCTGCAGTTGGTGATCTTCGGTTTCGACCACAGCGAGCGTTACCCGAATGCCGAGCCGGTGCCCCAGACCATCCTGATCAACCCGCTGATCACACCATTAAGCCCCTCGATGGAAGAGGGCTTCGAAGGGTGTCTCTCTGTGCCCGGTCTGCGCGGCGCGGTCGAGCGCTACCAGCACATCCGCTACGAAGGCTTCGACCCCAAGGGCCAGCCCATCGTGCGCAGCGCCTCGGGCTTTCATGCGCGGGTGGTGCAGCACGAGTGCGATCACTTGATCGGGCGCCTGTACCCGTCGCGCATCAGCGATTTCAGCAAGTTCGGGTTTACCGAGGTAATGTTTCCGGACCTGGATCCCACTGCCGACGACTAGCTAGTAACTGACACAAAAACCTGTGGGAGCGAGCCTGCTCGCGATTGCGGTCTAACATTCAACAAATGAGTTGACTGATACGCCGCTATCGCGAGCAGGCTCGCTCCCACAGTGGGCTGCGTCGACTTCAGGACGGTGCGGCATTAGCCCCATCGCAATCATCGGCTTGCTACGGGCATAACGGCTCAGCCGTTCGGCCATTGCGTACGGCAGTTCAGGGTCGAAGCTGAAGCCGCGCCGCTCGTAGAAACCGCGCAAGTCCGGATGGCAGAACAGCCAGACCGGCTCGTCCACGCCTTTCACCGCTTCAGCGATCAATTGTGCGGCGATGCCTTGCGCGCGCAGCGCCGGGGCGACGAACAACCCCGTCAACCAATGCCCGCCCGACACCGGCCGCAAGCACAAGGCCGCGACGATTTCATCCTGCCGTGCGACCCACAGCTGCGCGTCGCGCACCGCTTTCATCGAGGATTGGTGGGCGCGATAGAACTTGTTCATCAGCGGCCACAGGGGTTCATCGAGCAGGGCGTAGTGGGTGTCGGGCATGGCAGGGGGGCGATGGCAGTGAGCGAGGGGCGATTATAAAAGAACCGGCTAGGGCTGGGGGCGTCATGCGCTGGGCCTGCCAGCCCAACGCATGACCTGCCGGGATTCACAGCGAGGCGAGGAACATGTCCACGGAAGAGGCTTTGTCGCTTGCGCGGTTCTCCTGGGTCTTTTCAACCTGTGCGATCGCCGACTTGTCCTGCATGCGCTGGGCAATTTCCTGGCTGACCGCCTGTTGCTTCTCCGGCGGCATGGCGTTGAACTCCTCCTCGGTGATGCCCATCTCTTGCAGGATGCTGTCACGCAGGCGCTGCTCGGGGGTCTTGCTCATGTAGTCCTTGAACTCCGCCAATGCCGAGCTGCCGACCTTCTTGGCTTCTTCGGCGGCTGATGACGCGGCGGCCTGCAAATGCACACGGGTCTTGGCGAGCGCTTCATCGACCCCGTCGCTGATGGCAGTGCTCGCATTGACCTGTTGAGTCGCTTGGCGAGTGAAGGACTCCTGGACCTGGGCGCTGCCTTGACCGGCCTGGACCTGGATACTGTCGCGCAACGCCTGCAACGCCGCGCTTTGCAGGCCGCTGGCGGCTTCGGCGGTAAGGTCTTCGCCCGGGCGCTTGAGCGGCAAGACCATCGCTTGCTGTTTTGCACTGACCAACATGATGCATACCTGTAGGTAATGGCTGAGCGATGGGCAGGAGCAATTCCCATGCCGTCGCTGCAAACGCCGGGTTTCATGGGCATGCGCGCAGGCGGTTGCTGTTTGGCCGGCGAACCATTGCCGCTTGGCGGCATGGATCGACCGCCAGCCTATGGGGGAGGCCGGTTCAGGTGCTTTCGCGCACCTTGAGCTCAAAGCCCATGTCCACCACCGGCTGCACGATGCGATTGCCGGCCATCAACGTCAGCATCTGCTCGGCGGCGCGGCGGCCAATGGCTTCCCGTGGCGTGCTGATGCTGCTCAGGCGCGGCACCATGTGGGCCGAGGCGGGCAGGTCGTTGAAGCCCAGGACCGAGATCTGCTCGGGGATCTTGATGCCACAGCGCAGCGCTTCGAAGAGCGCGCCGTGGGCCAGGTCGTCGTTGCCGAAGAAGATCGCGTCGACGTCCGGGTGATTGTCCAGCAGTTGCAGGAACAGTTCGCCGCCCAGGCCCACCGATGACGGACGCGGGGTCAGCAGTTCCAGGTCCGGGTCGTACAGGCCGGCCGTTTGCAGCGCGCGCCGGAAACCTTCGCCGCGCAGCAGCGTGCGCTGGTCCAGTTGCGCGCCGATGTAGGCCAGGCGTTTGCGCCCCTTGGAGATCAGGTGTTCGGCCGCCGTCTCCCCAGCCTTGAGCTGGGAGAACCCGACGCAGTTGAGGCCCGCGCCGGGGTCCAGTTCCATCATGTACACGCACGGAATGTTGCTGGCCTCGATCATGCGCCGGGCGCTTTCGGTGCGGTCGAATCCGGTCAGCAGCAGCCCCCGTGGCTGATAGGCCATGTAGTTGCGCAGCAGGTTTTCTTCCTCGTCCCGGGAGTAGTGGTAGTTGCCGATCACTACTTCGAAGCCCTTGGGGCGCAGCACCCGATGGATGGCTTCCAGGGTGTCGATGAACAACAGGTTGGACAAGGACGGCACCAGGACCACCACCGAATGGCTCTGGGCCGAAGCCAGGGCGCGAGCGGCGGGGTTGACGACGTAGTTCAGTTCCACGGCGGCCTGGCGGACTTTTTCCACCAGTTCGGTGGCCACGGTACTGACGCCGCGCAGGGCCCGGGAAGCGGTGATGGGACTGACACCGGCCAGGCGCGCGACTTCATTGAGCGTAGGGCGACCGGTGGTGCGGGGGTTCTTATCGTTTTTCGGGGCGGTCATCAGGGCGGCTTGCCAAACAAAAATCAAGGCACTAAGGTAGCGCTGTCTCGACGCGTCTGCAAATGCGTGAGCGGGGTTTGCCTGATCCCCCGTCCGTTGGCGTCGTGAACGAACATGCTGCAACCACAAAAATGACAAGAAGGCGTCGGCAACTTCTGCTTTTGCTGCGGTGTCATAACTGGCAAAGGTAGCGCTGTCTGCGCGCTGAGGTGTTACATGAACAATCCCATCACCGCCCTGGTCATCATGGGCGTTGCCGGTTGCGGCAAGACATGCGTCAGCCAGGCCCTGTGCCAATTGAGCGGCGCCACCGCCATCGAAGGCGACACTTTCCACCCTGCGGCCAACATCCAGAAGATGAGCGCCGGTATTCCCTTGGACGACGACGACCGTGCCGGCTGGCTCGACAGCCTGTGCGATGAGTTGCGCCGTGTCGACGCAGCGGGCGAGCGTCCGGTGCTGACCTGCTCGGCCCTCAAGCACAGTTACCGCGAACGCCTGCGCAGCGCCTTGCCGGGCCTGGGTTTTGTATTCCTTGAATTGACGCCCGAAGTGGCGGCCGACCGGGTTTCCCATCGTCCCGGCCATTTCATGCCGTCGACCCTGATCGACAGCCAGTTCGCCACCCTTCAATCCCCTGTCGGCGAGCCCCTGACCCTGGCTCTGGACGCGTCCAGCCACAGTGTCGATGAACTGGCTCACCAAGCTTACGTCTGGTGGCTGGACCATGGTTTGAAGCTCGCCAGTTGAATCCCAAAAAATTTGCGTCAGAAAGATAGCGCTGTCCCGATCGATTAAAACTAACTGCTTCAATAACAACAACAAATCAGGAGACACCCCTCATGTTTGGCATGTCCCACGAGACGTTCCTGCTGCTGGATGCAGTGGTCACGGTGATCGGACTTATCCTCCTCATCACCCAACTCAAACTCCACCCGTTCATTGCACTGATTATTGCCGCCGCGTTCCTCGGCCTGACGTCCGGCATGCCGATCGGCACCATCATCAAGGCGTTCCAGGACGGCTTTGGTGGTGTGCTCGGCTTTGTCGGCATCATCCTGGCGCTGGGCACGATGCTCGGCAAGATGATGGCCGAGTCGGGCGGGGCCGATCAGATCGCCCAGACGCTGATCCGTGCCTTCGGCAAGGACAAGGTACAGTGGGCCATGATGTTCGCTGCGTTCCTGGTGGGCATCCCGCTGTTCTTCGAAATCGGTTTCGTGCTGCTGATTCCGTTGGTGTTCATCGTCGCCCGTCGCACCGGCGTGTCGATCATCAAGATCGGCATCCCGCTGCTGGCCGGTCTCTCCGCCGTCCACGGCCTGGTGCCGCCGCACCCGGGGCCGCTGCTGGCGATTGGCGTGTTCGGTGCCGACATCGGCAAGACCATTCTCTATGGCCTGATCGTCGCATTGCCAACGGCCATCATTGCCGGGCCGATCTTCGGTACGTTCATTGCCAAGCACATCCCCGGTCATCCGAACCAGGAACTGGTGGATCAACTGGCGCGTGAAACCAACGCCGCCGAGTTGCCAAGCTTCGGCATCACCCTGGTCACCGTGCTATCGCCGGTGTTCCTGATGTTGCTCAAGACTTTCGCCGACGTGGTGCTGCCCGACGGCAACATGTTCCGCACGCTCATGGACCTGATCGGTCACCCGATCTCGGCGCTGCTGCTGGCGCTGCTGCTGTCGCTGTACACCTTTGGCTACAAGCAAGGCATTGGTTCAAGCCAGATGCT
The DNA here is from genome assembly GCF_057809015.1 of Pseudomonas sp. FG6. Lineage (NCBI taxonomy): Bacteria > Pseudomonadati > Pseudomonadota > Gammaproteobacteria > Pseudomonadales > Pseudomonadaceae > Pseudomonas > Pseudomonas sp. FG6. Next base: position 11,541 of record NZ_JBMDJD010000050.1, on the reverse strand, counting down.
CAAGTGGCTGGACGCTAGCCTGGCCCCGACGGCAGCGATCATCCTGATCATCGGTGCCGGCGGTGGTTTCAAGCAGATGTTGGTGACCAGCGGCGTGGGTGACGTGATCGGCCACATGGCGGTGAGCGCCCAGATCTCGCCGATTCTGCTGGCGTGGCTGGTGGCTGCGGTGATCCGCATCGCCACCGGTTCGGCGACCGTGGCGACCATTACCGGCGCGGGGATCGTGGTACCGGTGGTGGGGATGATTCCGGGTGTGAACCGTGAGCTGCTGGTGCTGGCGACCGGTGCCGGTTCGTTGATCCTGTCCCACGTGAACGACGCGGGCTTCTGGCTGGTCAAGCAGTACTTCAACATGACCGTGGCCGAAACCTTCAAGACCTGGACCGCGATGGAAACTATCCTGTCCGTGGTGGGGTTGGTCTTTATCCTGCTGTTGTCGTTGGTGGTCTGAGGCCCAGTACATAAAACTGTGGGAGCGAGCCTGCTCGCGATGACGGGCTGACAGTCGACATCTTCGCTGACTGTCATGCCACCATCGCGAGCAGGCTCGCTCCCACAGGGAGGGCTTTCACATCAGTGTTGTGTCAGCCGTTGGTTTTGCTGATCAAGCCATCCGCCCGGAACATCCCACGAATCCCGCGCACAGCCTGGCGGATCCGGTCCTGGTTTTCGATCAGCGCAAAGCGCACGTGATCATCGCCATACTCCCCGAACCCCACCCCAGGCGAGACACAGACCTTGGCCTCGGCCAACAGCTTCTTGGCGAATTCCAGCGAGCCCAGGTGGGCGTAGGCCTCGGGAATCTTGGCCCAGACGTACATCGACGCCTTGGGATTTTCCACCATCCAGCCCAGTTCATGCAGGCCCTTGACCAGCACATTGCGACGCTGGCGATACTGCTCGGCGATGTCGAGTACGCATTGCTGGTCGCCTTCCAACGCGGCGATGGCCGCCACTTGCAAGGGGGTGAAGGTGCCGTAGTCGTGGTAGCTCTTGATCCGTGCCAGGGCGCTGACCAGTTCCGGGTTGCCCACCATGAAGCCGATGCGCCAGCCGGCCATGTTGTAGCTCTTGGACAGGGTGAAGAACTCCACCGCGATGTCTTTTGCGCCGGGCACCTGCATGATCGACGGGGCTTTCCAGCCGTCGTAGACGATGTCGGCATAGGCCAGGTCGTGGATCACCAACACGTCGTACTGCTTGGCCAGGGCGATGACCCGTTCGAAGAAATCCAGCTCCACGCACTGGGCGGTGGGGTTGGACGGAAAGCCCAGGATCATCATCTTCGGCTTCGGAATCGAGCCGCGAATGGCCCGCTCCAGTTCGTCGAAGAAGTCCACCCCCGGCACCAGCGGCACCGAACGCACCTGGGCGCCGGCGATCACCGCGCCGTAGATGTGGATCGGGTAGCTGGGGTTGGGCACCAGCACCGTGTCGCCCTGGTCCAGGGTCGCCAGCATCAGGTGCGCCAGGCCTTCCTTGGAGCCGATGGTGACGATGGCTTCGCTTTCCGGGTCGATGTCCACTTCATAGCGGTCCTTGTACCAGCGCGAAATGGCGCGGCGCAGGCGCGGAATGCCTTTGGAAGTGGAATAGCCGTGGGTGTCTTCACGCTGGGCGACGGTGACCAGCTTTTCCACGATGTGCGGTGGCGTGGCACCGTCGGGGTTACCCATGCTCAAGTCGATGATGTCTTCGCCGCGCCGACGCGCAGCCATCTTCAGCTCGGCAGTGATATTGAAAACGTAAGGGGGGAGTCGATCGATGCGCGCAAAGCGGCGCGGCGAACCTTGTTCGGCCATTGTTGCCTCGAGATACGTGAGCGCCCGGAACCGTCCGAGCGACGTTGGCCACTGCGGTGGCCTGGACGGAAGATAAAGGCGCTGGCGGCCCATTGTCCAGTAGCGACGCGCAACTATTTTCGACGACACTGTCGACGCTCGCCCGGCTCAACCACGAACGCGCGACGTTTCAACCCGCCGCCCCCTACCGGAATGGAATGAATCATGGAGTTTTCCAGCGGTTTCCTGCTGAGCCTTTCTTTGTGCCTGGACATTGGCGTGGCCAACATCGCGATGATCACTCTGGCGATGCAGCGCGGCTATTCCAGGGGCTTTGCCTTGGGCCTTGGCACCTGCGTAGGGGATCTGGTCTACGCGGTCCTGGCCCTGGCGGGCATGACTGTGCTGCTGCAATACGAAGCGGTGCGTTGGGTCTTGTGGATCGGCGGCTCGGCGCTGTTGCTGTACTTCGCGGCGAAGATGATCCGCTCGGCGATCTACCACCATGCCGCCCTCGCGCCAACGGATGAGGTCCAGGGCAGCTCTTCTCGTCGTGAGTTCTTTCGCGGGATTTTCCTGGCGATGTCTTCGCCCAGCGCCATTCTCTGGTTCGCGGCGGTGGGTGGCACATTGATTGCGCGTTCGGGAGGCGGGACCCTGCTCAGTTCGGCGCTGTTCCTCAGTGGCTTCCTCTGTGCCGGTTTGTTGTGGTGTGCGGGCATATGCCTGGCAGCGACCCACGGCGGAAAATTATTGGGGGATAAACTGCTGCGTTATTCCTATTGGGCATCCGCGGCAATCTTCTGTTATTTCGCTCTCTACGTGATCGTTTCTGGCTACAACGAGTTTGTAGGAAAAACCGCCGTGGCCGCCCTTCCCGGATTCTGAAAAGCGACACTGGCCTGGCATTCACCGTATGGCCTCTATACTGCCAAGCCTGACCTCACGTTTTTCCGGAGTGTTGCTGCATGGAAAAGCCTAAACGCGATCACACCGTCGAACCGCGCTTTGAGCAGGGCCACTTTCACCTCATTGCCGGCTTCGGTGCTCGTTTCACCCAAGAGACTGCCCGGGATATTCCTTTGCTTTGGGAGAAATTTCTGCCCTGGCTCGGCGATGTGCCAGGGCAGAAAAACGATGTGACCTATGGCGTGTGTTGCAACCCGGACGGGAAGGGTGGGTTTGAGTACATTGCCGGCGTGGAAATCAGCCGCCTCGATGAATTGCCGGAGCAGTACCGTTGGATCGAACTCCAGCCCGGGCAGTATGCGGTCTTCGAACACCGCGGCCCTTTGGAGAAACTGCCGGAAACGTTCGAGTACATCTGGAAACAATGGTTGCCGCAGTCCGGCCATGAAGCCGCCTGCAGGCCGGAATTCGAGCGTTACAGCGAAGACTTCAATCCCAAGACCGGCGAGGGTAGCCTGGAGATCTGGATACCGCTCAAGCCGAGCTGATCGAAATATACCGGCGGGGATCACGTCCCCGCTTGGCGAAGTATGGGCTTGGGGATCTGGGGGAGCTATGGCTTTATGAGGATGTTTCGTACTGCATTGATCGCTTCATCAAGAACGGCTTCCTCACTAAGATCAGTTGTATCGATGCTCACCCAATTTGCCAAACCACATCGCTCGTAGCTGGACCGAACCTGATTTTGATAAGTAATGAAGCTGTTAAGACGATCCTCACCGCCACCATCATAGGCTCCACTCTCACTAAGCCGAAAAGACCCCTTCCTCTGCGCTGCGCGAGCGGGATCAACGTCCAAAAAAATAACGACGTCCGGTGTTCTGATTGTTGAAAATATGGTCAGAGCTTCTTCTGCCAAATCAGAATTTTTAAGTAAAAAGCGAGCTAGGTATTTGTAATACCAACCGTCGGCAATGCAACTGAAACCTGAATTGAGTAAAGGTGTGATGGCCGCATAATCGGTTGCCTGAAACCAAGCCGCTATTAAACTTATCCAATGTCTGTCACCTAACTGGTCCAGTGGGGCATCGTCTGGATAATCCCAAAGTATTTCTCGTATGCGAGACATATGAAATTCGGTATATCCAGAAGATACGGGCGGTCTATTTTTATCTATGTAATTTAGGTTGGAGTAGGTGTTGAAGATTTTATTGTACGTCGCTCTGGCTATTGTAGACTTCCCCGCGCCGTCGGTGCCTTCAAATGCGATGAAGATTGATCGTTCCAATGAGCTATTCATGCGAATCCTCCCAGATAGGCCTCTGTGTCCAATGAGTTTCTACCGCTTCCCTCAATTAATGGTTTAAAGCGCTCTCTTTGATAGATTTCTGACATTTTTTTTCCAAGTGTCTTCAAAAAATCTAACGAAGGGCGCTGTCGATTCGCGTATTGAGAGCCGGCATCGGGATGAAATACCGCCACAGCGGGTACTACTCCCATTTCGCCAAAGTACTCGACTCCCTGAATAATCGATTCCAGCGGCTCCATCCCCGCGACAAAGCCCGCATAGACATTTCCGCGTCCTAAGACATCCACTGCGGCTTCAAACGCTGCAAGGAAGCGTTCACGAGTGAAATCGCGAGATTTTCCAGGGCAAACTTTGGAGAATAAGTCAGGGTCAAATACTTCTAGACTCATTGACATATTATTTCCGATTTTTTTAAAACGTTCAAAAAGACGAAAATCTCTCGGTGGCATGGAGATCAAATGGTAATCCAGCTTGCTGTTTGTGCGTGTATTTTTAATGCGTTCAAGTAAGTCGAGATGTATTGAGTATCCTTTGTTATAGTTTCGGATGGTTCCTCCATTCAGCAGCACTCTTCGGTATCGGTCACTTTCCTTACTGATGGCTAATGCCACCGCTTCACCTGCCGAGTTACCTTTTATTCGCATTTTATAGTCGGAAAGATTTTTTCTTGCCGAACCTAGTGAACAAAATTTACATTCGTGCCCATCGTTGAAGTAATAGCAGTGGCCTGGTGAAAAGACTCCTAGGGTGGAGTTACCATATGCAGTTAAGTGTTGTTCGCATAGTTCTCCATTACTCAGGCGGGCTCCATAGAATTCAGGTCTTTTGGGAAATGAAATTTGAATTGTTCTGTTTCCAAGTTTTAGTATAGGTTTTTCGTTTTCTAAGGCTATTCGATAGTCTGAGTTTGGATTGTAGTTGGCTGCGACTATGACCTGTTCATTTAGAATGAGCTCCTGGGGGGTACGAATGCTTGAACCCAGGATGACGCTGTCGCCCGTACCGTAAGCTCGTCTTTTTTCAATGTGATCGATTTTAAGTTTGAAGTACTCCAAAAACTCTTGGGAAAAACTAACCCCATGGCATAATAATTCAAGTTTAATATTGACCGAATCTATTAACATTTCTTGTGCTCCTTGCTGCTGTTTTCTCAGATAATAAGCTTTATGAGTTGGGCGGAGGAAAGAGCTATCAGTGTTCCCTTGTCTGTGAGAGACTCCTTGGACGGAGATATGGAAAACCTTTCTTTCCCTGTGCTATCAAACATTGCACCGCCTGCTTCTCTTAGAATCAGTTCTGCTGCTGCAATATCGCAACTCCGCTCGTGTCCTGGTGTGCTGATATCTATAAAAGCATCCAGGACTCCGGCTGCAATCAGGCATATTTCTAATGATGCGCATGAATAAATGCGAACTTTGTCTGCGCTGGACAAAAGGCTGTAAATTAAACTTCTTTCACTGTCCGTTTTAGGGCGGTGAAATGAGATGCGCATGTCAGCTATGTGGCTGGTCTTTCGAGTCTGTAGTCTTTTTACAATAATGGATGATTGCATGTAGGCTCCCTCGCCTAATGCGGCAGTAAAGACAACGTCCCTTGATATGTCGTAGACCCAGCCGAAGATATAAGAGCTACCTTTGTAAAGTGCTACGCTGGATGTATAGGAAGGAAACCCTAATAACGCATTGTGTGTGCCATCCAAAGGGTCTATGAGAAGGAAATAACCTCCCTGAGCACCGAGTGTAATTTCTGAAATGCTCTCCTCCGAATAAATTGTTATGTTAATGCCAATGTTAGATAAGCAATCCAGTAGTATTCGTTGGCACTCTAGATCGTATTTGGTCAGCGTGGTGTCGCAGCTGTTATCAAGATGAGAATTTGGTAAGCAGACAAGCGTTCCTGCCCAATACCGGCGTAATTCTTTTCTTGCTTCGTAGAGGCATGCCTCTAATTGGTAAATGTGTTTTTCCCTAAATAGCGGTCTCATGTCCTTAGCCCGTTATGAGTTGTTTGTGCCAATTTTTTCTGTCTAGCTTTGATGCGTAATCCTTTACTTCAAATATCCGACCTGCATAAATCGCATAGTCGGCGCTCATAAATGCTCCGAGCGATTTAGGGAATAGAGCTACGGTTTTTATATTGACGTTGTATCCAAGGTTGCTTCTGATTAAGTTCGCAGCTTGAATTAAGCTTCCTCCTGTATAGGATTTGTCTATGATTAGCCATGAATCATTTGTTAGAGGTGGTGTGGGAAATACACCTCGGAAAATATTGCTTCTTGAAAGTATGCTGGCGTCGTTTTGTCGATGGATCTCTGAAAAAAAGACATTTTTGTCTCCTGTTGCAGCCATATAGCCAAGCGCGAGTGGTAATCCGGCTGATAATAAAAATAATTTATTCTTCGATAGTTTCTCTATTACGTGCCAGATCTTATGGTTTTCATAAATATATCTGGTGTTGAGGGAGTTGCTGCTGTTCCAATGCTCGTGGGAAATAAATTTGCTATAGAATGCGCAAAATTTGTTATGGAAATTTAATACGTCATCGCTTGTAGTTATAAGTGGCACATCTTTATTAATGCCGCGAACGGCTTCTGGCTTATCGGTATGAGGAACAACTCTATGGACATAGGAAAGTGCTTGATTGATAAGTGCTTTTTTTACCTCGATTAAACGAGATTTTGAAGGTCCCGCAATAGCTATTTCCGGTGATAATCCATCACCCTGCACTCTGCAAATCTCTCCATGATTCCAGTTTCGCGTCCATGCGTCTAAATAGTCCCATGTTTGCACGACAGCCTGTTCTGTCATGCCATTATAAATTCGCTCCAGATTACTCAAATCACAAAGCATTTCCTCTGGGTGTCGCAGATCGAAAGATGCTCTTTGGAGATGACAGCCGTTCTGTAGGGCATGTCGGTAGGTGTAGTAATCGTTTGTCTTGACACCACTCAAGGTCCTCCAGCCATGATGTTCACTAATTATGGTGATTGGGGTGGTATATTGATTTGCTATATGTGATGTAAGATTTGCGTGTTTCATAGGGTTAACTCGCAATCGTATTGATGGGGGCGGAGGCGGGTAGTCTCCTTGTCTGTTTGTCAAAGTAATGATGGAATTTGTACTTTAGGCGCCAAATTAAAAGCAGCATCAAAAGCAATGAGCAAGCAACCAAGGCTAAGAATATAGATTGCACGCTATAATCATAAAAAGACAACAAGCCAATGGAGCAGGTGATGCCGGCAATATTAAGTGTCGATACGGTAAGCAATGTGGGAACCCAAAAATCGCCCATGCCTCTCAAGGTCATTCGGGTAACTACATAAATATATTCAAATGCTAGAAATGGAATCGAGATAAGAATGTTACTCTCGATTAGTTTTCTTGTTTCGATGTTGGATGTATATACTGTGGAAATATAATCATTTAATAGATAGCAGGCTAAAAGGACGGGAGCCATTAAGAATAATCCAAGCTTAAGCCCATGAATGTAAGTTGCGCGCAAAGAGTGAAAGTCTTTTTGGTTATGGTGTCGAGCACACGTTATTCCTACAGCATTTCCTACCCCGATGGAAATCATGTATACAAAGCTTAGGAAGTGAAGTGAAGCTTGGTACGCTGATAGGCTTAAATGGTCTAGGCGATTTGATAGGAGAGATAATATAAAAAATAGTAGACTTTCTCCTCCTAGGCAAAGCATTAGGGGCAATCCACCAACAATGTACTGCACATATTTTCTTGTTGTGATGCGTTTTGAGTACTGGAATCGATGTATATAGTTGTAAATTGTTCTGTTGAAAAGCACGATGGCCGCGCCTGCAAAAAGCCATCTTAAGCTGGCGAAAATGAGGGTGAATTTAGACAGGTTTATATCTGTGTTGAACTTTATTAGTATTATGCAAATTAGACCTAGGGTGATGTTGAATGCCCAGGTATGAATAAGTTCGTATTGGGTTTTTTTGATGGCGTTGTAGAAGTTGAAAATGACAATTTGCAAATATGATGCAGGTAGTGAACATGAGAGTATCAAAATAGCTTGGCATTGCTCTAAATTGTTTTTGTCATGAGAAAGAAATGCATATGTATAGAGAGTTGCTCCAATTGCTATCAATATTCCTAATAGAAATATTAATCTTAGCGAAATAATCAAGTTGATCTGGGTGTCGTCAATATTTAAATTTGCGGATCCAGCGACCGTCGTCAGCATTTTTGAGAAAAAGCCAATGCCAACTACGATTAGGAAAGACGTAAATGCCCATGCAAATGAGGCTTGGTCAAGAAAACCAACGATATGATGACCCACGAAAGATAAGTAAAGGAGTGGCGCGATCAGATCGCCTAGTCTGGAAACTGTTAAAGAGATGGCAGTTCGAGTGGTTTCCATATAAGTACATACCATCGCTTATGCGCCACTTGAGAACGGAAACCTTCTAATGGTATTGCTTAATCCCATTCCTTAAGCAAACTAACCAAGGGCGGAGTTTCTTGTGCTGCAAAATATTTTTTTCTGAAGTGATATTCACACAGCGACGTTTTGTGTTGTGTTTGTTTTCGTTCGTTGAACTCTTTGTCTAAGGCGACGAGGGATTGTTGTGCGGAAGGGAAGGATGGTTTACTTAGGAGCTTTTCCATGGCTAAAAATACTTCATCCATATATTCTAGTCCCTCCATTATATAGGCGCGACATTCATCCTCTGTAGTCGCACCTTTTCTGGCGAGAGCGAAAAATTTGTTTTTTAATTCGTCAAACCCTATAACTCTGTATAGATTTGAATAAATCCATTTGTAGTGTTTGTTCGTTGTGCCGGCTAGGTAAGTGAAGCTCATGGTTGTTCTTAACATCATGTCCCTAACGATCTCACTACCCATCCATAAATTTCCTGACTGCCAGCAGCCTTGGACATCCTGAAAGGCATAAAATACAGGTAATTTTTCGCGATGGGATACATATAGATGTTTGTCTGTCGGTATTTTCGATTTTAGCTGATAAAATTTTTCTTTTTTTTCAAGTGGGTGCCCAATTAGAGTTCTATGTATTATATTGTTCTCTGTGTTTGATAAAGTTGGGCCGTAGAGAACACGTTGATTGGATGCTATATCGTTAAATGTCTCTTCGATATTTTTTATTATATTGTCGAATTCGCGGAATGTTATGTAGTCGATATCTATATGTATACTGGTTTCGCCATAGAAATCTGTGGTGTTGTGAACCTCTTCTTCTCGCGTTATGTGGTGGTAATCCATGTCTGTGACCAGTGCATGCTCAATTTTCTGAATAGCCTCTGCTTTGGGACGATGCTCACAGAAGACAATGCAGTCAATATCCGAGTGAAGGGTGCCGATGCCTTCGATTAGTGATCCAGAGACGATGAGAACGCTTTCATTTTCCAAAAAAGCTCTTGTGCGCAGATAATCTTTGGGTATTGAAACCCTTCCATCAAGAATAGAAATTTCGTTGTCGGTAATTTTTGATGACGAAGTTTTTACCAGGGCGGTCATTGGGTATTCTCCCTGCATGATGAGTAATAATTTGGATTGGAATCTTTCGAAATTAAATAATTTCGCTCCCAGCGATTAATTAGCGTCTGTTTGGAGGCCGCTGACAATATTATTTGTTTAAAACCCTAGTATCGCTTTGCACAGGGCGTCAACCGCTATAAGTAAAATCAGAAGTGTCTTACAGATACTGGATTTTTAGTTCGGAAAAGAGCCGAAGCGTATTGTCGACTCTATTACTATCAGAACACCAACCCCATCCGCCGCTCATAGCCGATGCGGCCCTTGTAGGCTTCACCGCTGTCGACCCAGCCCAGCCGGGTGTACAGGCCAATGGCCGGGGCGTTGTCGGCATCGACCGAGAGTTCCAAACCCCTGATCTGCGGCCACGTAGCCAGCGCCACGGCGGGCAGCGCTTGCAGGCAGGCCTTGCCGTAACCTTTGCCCTGGGCCCGATGATCGACCTGCAGGGCATGCACGGTGGCACTGTGTTCGTTCGCCCAGGCGGGCAGCACCGGCGGGCGCTTGAGCAGCAGGAAGGCCACCGGTACTTCGTCAGCCAATAATGCAAACCCTTTGACCCCAGGGCCGGAGGTGGTCAGCAGGGTGTGCAGGGCGCCGTGAATGTCGCCTGCGAACCGGATCTGTTCGGGGTGTATTTCAATGGCGGCAACCTGTTCGCGTTGAAGCGGGGTCAGGTCTTCGTAGGGGATGAGTCGAGCGGTCACAAAACGTCCGTTGTTTGCCTGCAGAATGAGCCGGGGATTCTAGCGAGTTTTTTCTTCGAGTTATTTTTCGCGAGGCTGTCGATTCGCCGTTTCTCCAAACGACAAAGGATGTCTTCAACAAAAAACGCGGAGAATCACCATGAATACCCAAGCCACCGAAACCGAGATCCGGGCCCTGATCGACACCTATCGCCAGGCCGTCATGAGCAAGGACATCGAAAAGGTCATGGCGCTTTACGATGACGCCATCGTGTCCTTCGATGCCATCCAGGCCCTGCAATTCAAGGGCAAGACCACCTACCGCAAGCACTGGCAGGACTGCATGGAAATGTGCCCCGGCCCGCACAAGTTCGATTTCCATGAGCTCACCGTCACCCCCGCCGACAACATCGCCTTCGCCCACTGGCTGGCCTATTGCGGCGGTACCAACGACAAAGGCGAGGAGCAGGCCTGTTGGATGCGGGTGACGGCCGGCTACCGGCGTGTGGCCGGGCAGTGGCGGATTGTCCATGAGTAACCGATCCATAAACCCCACCTACCTCCAGGTAAGGTAACGGTTTACCGTGGCATCTCTGGTGCGCAGTTCCATGGCAGCAAGGCTTCGTAGTCTTCGACCGATGAGGCGTGCGGTAGCCGCTCCAGTACGTGGCGCAGCCACGTATAGGGCTCCTGGCCGTTGATCTTGGCGGTTTCGACCAAGCTGTAAATCTGCGCGCTGGCCGTGGCGCCGTTGGGCGTATCGCTGAACAGCCAAGCCTTACGCCCGATCACAAACGGTTTTATTGCGCGCTCTGCCGGGTTGTTGTCGATCGGTAAAAATCCAGCTTCCACGTAACGCTCCAGCCGGCTCCAGTTGTTGGCGAGATAATTAACCGCCTTACCCAGCACGCTTTGCGGCGTGATCTGTGACTGCGTTTTCTCCAGCCAGCTTTTCAATTGCGCCAGCAGCGGCACGCTCTTTTCCTGACGACCGATAAAGCGCTGTTCATCGCTCACATCCTTGAGCTCTCGCTCGATGCCGTACAGCTTGTTGATCATCGTCAGCGCGATATCGGCACGTCCGGTTTTACCCTTCGGCTGTACTTTCTGCGCCTCGACAAACTTGCGCCGTGCATGAGCCATGCACGCCAGTCGCTCAACACCGGGCTGTAGCGCCAATGCGTTATAGCCGGCGTAATCGTCAGTCATGACATAGCCACGATAACTTTCCAGCAGACGTAACGGTACTTCCTGCGCACGGCTGGAGGTGTAGTCGAACAGCACGACTTTTCGATCCGGCGGCCCGCTGGCCTGCACCCACATCCACGATTGGCTGGTCG
>NZ_JBMDJD010000005.1:0-184449 GCF_057809015.1 Pseudomonas sp. FG6 | reverse complement strand
GAGTCTGGGGATTGCTGCGTCGCGCCCGTGAAACCCAGTTGCTGCCCGCGATCAATGTGAAGCGGGTTTACCGGGTGATGCGTGATCACAATCTGCTACTTGCACGCCGGATCAAACAACCCGGTGTGCCGCGCCGGCACGAAGGCCGTATTGCGGTGCAAACCAGCGATACACGTTGGTGTTCGGATGGCTTTGAGTTCCGCTGCGAGGACGGCGCCAAACTGAGCGTGACCTTCGCCCTGGACTGCTGTGATCGCGAAGCCATCGGGTGGGTCGCCAGCTCGTCCGGGTACAGCGGCGATGATATCCGCGACTTGATGCTGGAAAGTGTAGAGAAGCGCTTTGGTGATCAACTGCCTGCAACGCCGGTGCAGTGGCTCAGCGATAACGGTTCGGCCTACACCGCCGAACAGACGCGCCTGTTTGCTCGGCAGATTGGTTTGCAGCCGGTGACCACACCTGTGCGCAGCCCGCAGAGCAACGGCATGGCCGAGAGCTTCGTGAAAACGATCAAGCGTGACTACGTGGCGCACATGCCCAAGCCGGATCGAGAAACGGCGCTGCGTAACCTGGCAATTGCCTTTGAACATTACAACGAGCAGCATCCGCACAGCGCTTTGAACTATCGCTCACCAAGGGAGTTCAGGCGTTTGGCGGCAGCATCAATTTAACGGGGAGTTGGTGTCCGGTTTTGTAGGGGCAAGTCCACTGACTGAGGCGATCGGATAGCGCGGCCGGGGACAGCAGAGAGTGATTTTTCGCGAAGGGACAGTTGGACCTTAGACTGGGGGCATCCTTTTCAAACCATCCAAAGCATGCCCTCAGATATGCCCCCAATGTAGCAATCCACTGGAAGTGTATGGAGCTCCATGGTTGGTGGAAAGGCAAAAATGATCAGCTAAACAGCCTGCCAAACGACGCCTAAAGACTCTCGGGGTCGCCAAAAAACATCTGAATCCGCGAACGCAACCAACGCTCCCCCGGATCATTGTCCTGAGACCCGCGCCACGCCATGTGCAGTTCGAAGCTGCGCACCGGGATGGGCGGGTCTTCGGCGCGGACGCCGCCGGCGGCAGTCAGGGCGTCGGCGGTGTAGTCGGGCACGGTGGCGATGATGTCGGTGCCTGTCAGCAGCGTGCTCAAGCCATTGAACTGCGGCACGGCCAGGACGACATGGCGCTTGCGGTCGAGCTTGGCCAATTCTTCATCGATAAAGCCGCTCAGGTCGCCCGCGAAGGACACCAGGGCGTGGGGGCGGGCGCAGAACTCGTCCAGGGTCAGTCGGCCCGGTGCGGTGTCGGCCCGCAGCACTTTCGGCAAGCTGCGGCGCAGGACCTTGCGCTTGGCGTTGGCCGGCAGGTCGTCGGTGTAGCTGACGCCGATGGAGATTTCACCCGAGGCCAGCAGGCCCGGCATCAGGATGTAGTTGACCCGGCGCACCACCAGCACGATGCCGGGCGCTTCGGCGCGCAGGCGCTTGAGCAGCATCGGCAGCAGGGCGAACTCGGCGTCGTCCGACAGGCCGATGCGGAATACCGAGGTGCTGGTAGCCGGATCGAATTCGGCCGCGCGGCTGACCGCCGTGGAAATCGAGTCCAGGGCGGGCGAGAGCAGGGCAAAGATCTCCACCGCCCGGGCCGAAGGTTCCATGCTGCGGCCGGTACGCACGAACAGCGGATCATCGAACAGGCTGCGCAGGCGCGACAACGCCGCGCTGATGGCTGGCTGGCCGAGAAACAGTTTCTCCGCCGCGCGAGTCACACTGCGCTCATGCATCAAGGTTTCGAACACGATCAACAGGTTCAGGTCGACACGTCTCAGGTCATTACGATTCATCTGGGGTCCTGGCAGATTCGGCAAGCTTGACGTGAGCGGCCATATGGGAACAATGGCCGGCATGAATCTTACGGGGAAAGGTTGGTACTCTGCACCGGCTAATTGAATTTTCTTAGGTTCTGTACGAAAAGCCTTGATACTCGTTCATGCTGCGTTGAAAACAGCCTCGCTTGACCTTCGTCTCAAGACTTTTCGTACGGAACCTAGCGCGTGGTCCTATAGGACGGGATCGATTTCTTACTGCGGAATCAATGACAGGCATGTCGACTATTAATAGCCACTGATGGTCTTGGGCACAAAGCCCGGATAGAGTTCAGGGCATTAGAGGTTACTTTGACGAGGTTTGCGATGTCCCGCACGATCCGTTTTCACAAGTTTGGCGGTGCCGAGGTGCTCAAGTGCGAAGAGCATGCGGCGGCTCTTCCTGCTCCAGGAGAAGTGCAGGTCCGTGTCGAAGCGATCGGCATCAGTTGGTATGACACCCTTTGGCGCCAGAACCTGGCGTCGTCCCAGGCGCGCCTGCCTTCCGGGTTGGGCCATGAAATGGCCGGCGTGGTCACGGCTGTCGGCGATGATGTCGATGACCTGGCCGTGGGCGACAAGGTCGCCAGCTTTCCTGCCGTGAGTCCGAACGATTACCCGGTGTATGGCGAAGTCATCGTGCTGCCGCGTACCGCGTTGACCCGTTATCCCGACGTGCTCAGCCCGATCGAAGCCGCTGTACACTACACGCCGCTGCTGATCGCATATTTCGGCTACAGCGACCTGGCACGGGTCAAGCCGGGGCAGTTCGCCCTGGTCACCGATGCCAGCCATTGTGCCGGACCCTCCTTCGTGCAACTGGGCAAAGCCCTGGGTGTGCGAGTGATCGCCGCGACCAAGACGGCTGACGAACGTGACTACCTGTTGTCCCTGGGCGCGGAGAAAGTCATCGTTACCGAAGAGCAGGATTTGCTCATGCAAATCAACAAGCTCACCGACAACCGTGGCGTCGACGTGGTGTTCGATGGCCTCGGCGGGCCGCAGATGTCGCTGCTTGGCGATGTGCTGGCGCCGCGTGGCAGCCTGGTGTTGTACGGCTTGCAGGGTGGCAACCAGACGCCATTCCCGGCGTGCGCGGCGTTCCAGAAGAACATTCAGTTCTTCGTGCATTGCATCGGTAATTTCACCGGCAAGCCGGAGCTGGGCATCCTCCAGGACACCGTGGCGCTGCAGCGAGCACTGCGCGACATCAATCAGCTGACCGCCGACCGCGTGCTGCTGCCACTCAAGACCCGGGTCTTCCCGTTCTCCGAGTTTGTCGAGGCGCACCGGTACATGGATGAATGTCCGTGCCGCGAGCGTGTTGCCCTCCAGGTTGTCGACCCCGCCTGATACCTTCTGTCTTGCGCAAGAGTCCTTGTCCTCGGCTCTTGCGCTGTCTTCGGCCTGATTGGCCCGCCCTCGTGGTTCCCGCTTTTTCTTCCCTGACGACGCTGTGCGTGGCTCGCTGCCTGTGCGGTTGGGATTGTTTGCCTGCTCACATCTGAACTGGTTTTTTCCTTCAATCTGTATCTTCTAATCAATATTTAAGTCCTGATAATTGAACGCTGATTTCCATCTCAAGGAAGAAGTCGTGGCGCGGTATAACTTTTTCGGATGTCGCTGTCCTTCAGGGCGAATTCAAGATACATCGAAAGCTATTTGGTGTGTGGCTATCTATCGGCTGTATGGGAAGTGCAGTAGGGCGGGGCGACAACTGAAGTTCGGCATGTTCTTTATTTCTCGTGCTAATTGTCTGTGGGACGCTGTAAGAATTCTCCTAGGACGTCCCATAAATCCGGCGAAGTCCAATGATTACGTGGCTTTCAGGCCGATCTGGCGGAAGGCTTGGTCGATGCCTGGGCGGATGTGTCAAATAATTACAGCGAGCAAAGTTTGAAAGTATTGCCAATACTCTCTGCAGTACTAGAACTTCCCCTCTAGACCTATACGTCGCACAGCATTGGCGCGGGTGCGACGCCGATATATGAATTTCCAGGTAAATGGCTATGAGTGCAATTCATGAGCAGGCAATGACTCACGTGTATCAACAGGTATTGCAACGACTGTCCGGTTTTTATTCAAGGGCGGAACGTACCGCGTTGCAGCTTTTGATCCAGCGTCTGATTATCGCTGCCGGAGGCATCGAGCGGATCGGCGAATATCGCGTGCTGACGGTCCAGAACGGCGGACGGGATGGCTTCTACGTGCTCACGGCGTTGCGGGCCGCGCAGTTGAGCATCGCCGGCAGGCACCCGGTGACCTTCACCTTGCGCGTCGCCACGCCACGCTTGAGCGAGACGACCCAGGCCACCCTGGAAAACATCCACCGTTGCTACAACGCGTTGTTTGTCTACGACGATCCACGGGTGGAACTGCTGATGGCGGATAACCGCGAGGTATTGCCGTTCAATCATCGCCAGCCGCTGTCGGCGGCGGGGCATGAAGCCAGTCGCGTGGACATGCTGGTCCTGGGCCACCTTCGTTCCGGCGACAGCCCGCTTGAGGTGGGCGACGACGGCTACCTGACGATGGCGGAGTTCTACCGGCACATGGCTCGTTGGGAGTCGGGAGTGGATTCGCTGGTCAGCAACGACACGCCGCGTCAGCAGAAGCAGTTCATGTCGGGCCTTCAACGGGCAGCGCGCAAGCTCGGCCTGGCCAGCGACGCCCCGGGTGGCTTCGATACGCTCTTTGCCCATCTCGATGGCCTGGGCGGTGATCTCTATCAACATTCCTACGGCCCGCAACTACTGGGTACGTGGAAGCCCGAGGGCAGCTTCGAAGCCTGTCGCCGGGTGGGGCATATCGGTATCGACGACTTGATGGTCGATCGCACGGAAGGCACCAACTGGCCACTGTTCAATGAGTTTCTGGGGATACAGGCCGAAAGCCTCATGCCGTCGGCGCCGGAGAACGAGTACGTCAACCCGCTGTTGCTGGCGCATCTGCATGGCCTGCAAGCCTGGTACCTGCAAGGGCGCAGCTATGACGCGGGGTATGGGGACTACGTGCAGCGGGCGATCATGGTCATGCATCGCAAGCAAATGTCGGAGCATGCTTGCCAGCAGGCTCGGGCCCTGTACGGCTCACCGTCGTCGATCCCCGAGCGCCGCGCCCGGGCTGCCATCGAAGCGCAGAAGACCCTGGGCCTCAACGAAGCGCAATTGGTCTGCATGTTGTTCTCCCCCTTCGTGGAGCAGGGGGCGCGCCTGGAGAATTTCCTGCGTTGCTGCCATCCCGGCATGCTGGTGGCGATGCCTGACCTGCACAAGGCCATGCAAGGCGCCGCGGTCGCCGATCAGGTGACGCAATGGATGGTCGATGTCAGTGGCCTGCCCGTCGGTACGCTGGGCAAGCTGTACCACACCCGTGTTGCGCTGCCGGAACAGGACGTTACGCCGGGGGCTGATCCGCAGCCCATCGATGATGGGCAGGGCGCCGATGGCTTGCGTGAACGTTCGGCCGGGCACTGAGGAGCATGGTTTGACGGATTCACCTAACCCGTACCCGGCCGCCGTGTCCCGTGGCCTGGCGCCATGAAAGACAGTCGCGAGACGCCTTTCGCCTATCAGGCGGTCTATCGCTATTTGACGACCCTGATCAACGAGCTGGGGGCCGATGCCCGGGTGCGCCTGCCATCGTTGCGGCAACTGGCTGAACGGCTGAATGTATCGATTTCCACCATCCAGTACGCGTATTCGTTGCTGGAAAAGGAAGGGCGGGTGTACTCGGTGGCCAAGTCCGGCTACTACGCGCTGCCGGTGCCCAGCGTGGCACCCCTGGACGACGGCGACGATTTGCTCGAAACCTTGTACGTCAGTGCGCGGCGCCCCGGCATGCGGGTGCTCAGTGGCGACGAGCCGGCTTCGATCCAGCCACTGGACAGCCCGCTGTTGGTGCTGGAGCGTGAGCTGCTGCGCCAGTACCCGCGTTCTTCGCAGACCCCCTCGCAACCCTGGGGTGAGCTGGAACTGCGTGCGGCCCTGGCGGCGCGCTACACCTGCTCACCGGCGCGCTGCTGGAACGCCGACGACGTCTATGTGGGCGCCGACTTGCGCGGCGTCCTGGAGATCCTGATCACCGTACTGGGGCTCAAGGGGGCCGTGGTGCTGATCGAATCGCCCTGCGACTGGGCGGTCTTGCGCCTGTTGCAGGCGGCCGATGTCCAGGTTGTCGAGTTGCCGTTGCTGGCTGGCGGCGGGATCGACGCCGAGCAACTGGAGCATTTGCTGCAAACCGAAGCGGTGCGCCTGGTGGTGCTGTCGTCGGTGCTGAACATGCCCAAGGGAACGGTTGTTCCTGAGGACGACCGCCGTGCCGTCGCGCAGTTGCTGGATCGATACGGTACCCGGGTTCTGGAGAACGACAGCTACACCGACCTGGCCTTCGCGACGGGGGTTACGCCGTTTCGGGACCTGCTCGATCCGGATCGGTTGATCGTCTATTCCACGCTCGACAAGACCATCGGTCCCGAAGCACCGTACGGCTACGTGCTGTCGCGCCAGTTGACCTTGCATTTGCAGCGGCATTTCCTGCTGCGTGCGTTTCGTGTGTCGCCGATTCGCCAGAAAGCCATTGCCCGCCTGTACGGCAATGGGCGGGTCGACCAGCACCTGTTGGTGTTGCGGCGCTTGCTGCGGGAAAGCGCGGTGTCCACGACTCAATTGCTGCACGAGCGGTTGGGGGACAGCCTGCAATGGGTCGAACCCCAGGGCGGCGCGACGATCTGGATGCGTTCGTCGCGCCGGGTCGACCTGCGCCGGGTCTTCCACCGCCTGCTGGCGCAGCGCATTGCCGTCGCGCCGGGGGAACTGTTCAGTCTCCAGGGGTTGTACACGCAACACCTGCGTCTGACCCATGCCATGGCAAGCGCCGAGGACCTGGAGGCGGCGCTCTGTGCGCTGGGCGATGCCTTGCGGCTCGAACAATCGTGAGAGCGGCGTGGATCGAACCCATCGCGTCACGGTCGAACTGTCAGTAAACTGCATCCCATTTCCCGAGCCACTCCATCCAGAGGTTTTGCATGACAGTCAGTCCATTTGCGGGCAAGCCGGCACCGGCCGCGTTGTTGATCGATATCCCGCGACTGGTGACGGCCTATTACACCGGCCGGCCCGATGCTTCGGTTGCGACCCAACGTGTAGCCTTCGGCACCTCGGGCCACCGGGGCAGTTCCTTCGATCTGGGGTTCAACGAGTGGCACGTGCTGGCTATCAGTCAGGCCATCTGCCTGTACCGTGAAGCCCAAGGCATCACCGGGCCGCTGTTCGTGGGGATCGATACCCATGCGTTGTCGACGCCGGCCGGTGCCAGCGCGCTGGAAGTCTTCGCCGCCAACGGCGTGACCGTGATGATCGCCGAAGGCGATGAATACACGCCCACGCCTGCGGTTTCCCACGCCATTCTCTGCTACAACCGCGGCCGTACCAGCGGCCTGGCGGACGGCATCGTCATCACGCCGTCCCACAACCCGCCGCAAAGCGGTGGCTACAAGTACAATCCCACCAACGGCGGCCCGGCCGACACCCATATCACCAAGTGGATCGAAGCCAAGGCCAACGAGCTGCTGGCCAACCAGTTGGCTGGCGTCAAGCGCATCAGCTACGAACAGGCATTGAAGGCTGGCACCACCCACCGCCACGACTACGTCAATACCTACGTCGCGGACCTGATCAACGTCATCGACTTCGATGCTATCCGCAATGCCGGCCTGCGCCTGGGCGTCGACCCGCTGGGCGGCGCGGGCGTGCGTTACTGGCCGGCCATTGCCGAGCACTACCGCCTGGACCTGGACGTGGTCAACACCGAGGTGGACTCGACCTTCCGCTTCATGACCGTCGACTGGGACGGTCAGATCCGCATGGACCCGTCGTCCAGCCACGCCATGCAAGGGTTGATCGGCTTGAAGGAGCGTTTCGATGTGGCCTTCGCCTGCGACCCGGACCATGACCGTCATGGCATCGTGACACCGTCCGGCGGCCTGCTGGCGCCGAACAACTACCTGGCGGTGTCCATCGATTACCTGTTCCAGAACCGCCCGCAATGGCGTGCCGATGCTGCCGTGGGCAAGACCGTGGTCAGCAGCGGCCTGATCGATCGCGTGGCCCGGCGCCTGGGCCGTCGTCTCTATGAAGTGCCGGTGGGCTTCAAGTGGTTTGCCGATGGCTTGTTCGACGGTTCCCTGGGCTTTGGCGGTGAAGAAAGTGCCGGTGCTTCGTTCCTGCGCAAGGACGGTGGCGTCTGGAGCACCGACAAGGACGGCCTGATCCCGGCGCTGCTGGCGGCGGAAATGACCGCTCGCACCGGTCGCGACCCAAGCCAGGCCTACCGCGCCCTGACCGACGAGTTGGGCGAGCCGTTCTCGGTACGCGTCGATGCCAAGGCCAGCCCGCAGCAGAAGGCGCTGTTGAGCAAACTGTCGCCGGAGCAGGTCGCTTCCACCGAGCTGGCCGGAGAAAAGATCCAGGGCATCCTCAGCCATGCGCCCGGCAACGACCAGGCCATCGGCGGCCTGAAGGTCATGACCGAAAACGGCTGGTTCGCGGCGCGTCCGTCCGGCACCGAGGACATCTACAAGATCTACGCCGAAAGCTTCATCGGCGATGAGCACCTCAAGCAACTGGTGGGCGAGGCCCAGGCGTTGGTCGACGCAGCGATCAGCGGCAAATGACCGTCGCCGTGGCGAGGGCTGAGCCCCTCGCCACGGCAGCTGGCCGGCCTGCGTTGCTGCGGTGACACATTCACTTCATCGCCTAAATCCATGACTTAAAAGCTTTTGGGTGGAACCCGAAGGCAAATTTAGACACCATAGCCGGGATGATTCAAAGCCCCGGAGTCCCAGCGTGTCGTCACCCACTCCCGATCTACCCCCCGAACTTTTACCCCTGGCCCATATGCCGTGGCTCAAGCGCCTGGCTGCCCGATTCTTCGGTCATGGCCTGACGCGCCTGCGCGCCCAGCACCGGGCCTCCTGGCTGCATGGCCAGGCCGACGGCTTTCGTAGCGGTCACACTGCAGGTTTCGACTACGGCTATAAGGAAGGCAAGGCCGAAGGGCTGGAAGAGGGGCGTCAGGTCCTGTTGATTCGTGATTCACGCAGCACCGAGCATCCGGCCCCTCAGGTCGACGATTTGTTGTTCGATGACTGGCGCCTGCCGTTGACGGCCGAGTTGAAAAAACGCGTGAAGGCCGACGTCGCGCGCTTGCTGTCGCCGTCTGCGCAGCCCAGCGCCGCGCAATGGAAGATGATCTTCAGCGACACGCCTTCCACCTCGGTGGTGGCCGGCGCCGGTGCCGGCAAATCCACTACGCTGGTGCTGCGCATTGTGCTGCTGGTCCATTACCTGGGGTTTGAGCTGGACTCGATGACCGTAGTGACGTTTACCCGGGAGTCGCGCAAAGACTTCATCCGTAAGCTGATCGAGGTGTTTGCCCTGTGGGGACGGGCGCTCAACCTCCAGCAAGCGCGGGAACTGGTGCGAACCTTCCACTCGCGGCTTTTGCCGATGGTGCGCAGCCTGCCCGGGCTTGAGCGGCTCCAGGCGTTTGAAACCCTGAGCCATCGCACAGGGCCGGACGATGCGGAGCTCGACAGCAACCCTTTCGATTTGCGAATCAACGATGCCCAGCGCCAGCAGCTCAATGCCTGCTATAGCGCCCTCTACCGGCGTGATGAACGCTTCCGTGAGCTGATCCAGTCGTTATCCCGGCATGCGTTGCAGCTCAAGGAATTGGAACGCGATCATCCGGATGTCCAAAAGCGCGTGGCTGTGACCGAGCTGGCTGCCCAGCGCGATGAGCAGCTGTGCGACAGCATTGAAGATCTCTGGCGGCGTGCCGGCGCCTGGCCCATCAAAGGCATCGAGCCACGGCGCCAGCGGTTCGAGATCAACGGTTCGACGTTCCATTGTCATGGCTACATTGCGGCCTTGGATGCCTGGGTCATGCTGGGCTTCGATCCGCAGGAAGATGGTCGGCTCAGCCGCCCAGGGGCCAAGCTCAGTATCCGTGCGGAATGGGCGGTCAAGCGAACCTTGTTTCAAGCTTTCTGCCGTAAGCCATTGATATGGCTTGATAGTTACGAAGGCTCAAAGCGCGTCCTGGGCGCCCAGGCCGGGGACGCCAGCGCTGGGCCCGGGTTCGATTACAAGGTCAAGGGGGAGCTGGTGTCGGCGCCTTTGCTGGACGGCTTCGTGCTGGCCGCGGGCTTTATCGAAAACCTCGGCCTGGATGTACCGCAGGCCGTGGGGCAGATGTCCTTTGCCCAGGATGATCCCGACCGCTATTTCTTCGAGGCCCTTAGCCGCTATTGGCGGGCGTTCGAAGACCATCTGCTCGATCAGTCGCCACCGGTCATGACCTATAACCGCATGTTTGCGCTGTTCAGCGAACATTCGCCGGAAAATTTCCAGCTGCTGGGCGATGCTTTGCTCAGACCCATGTCGCATCTGATGATCGACGAATTCCAGGACGTTTCGCCGCAGATCGTCTCCTGGTTGCGCGCGAGCCTGCGCGAAGTGCGTCGACGCGGGCCTGCGTTGCATGTGGGGCGTGGGGCGCAGCACTCATCCCTGCTGTGCGTCGGTGATGACTGGCAATCGATCTATGGCTGGCGGGGCAGTTCGCCGAGTTTCTTCATGGGGTTCAACAAGCAGTTCCCATCGCCGTCGACGACTCGGGTGATGCTCACGGACAACTACCGCAGCCATCAATACATCATCGATGCGGCTGAGCACGTCGTCCGCACGGCTACGGCCATCCCGGGGAAAAAAGCCAAGGCCACGGGCGCGGCTCGCCAACCCAATCCGGTCCAAGTGCTGGATCGGGATGACCCAGGGTTGGCGCGACGGCTCGAAGAGCACTATCGCCAGGGCGATTCAATCTTGATGTTGTATCGAAAAAGTTCGGATAAGTTATTGATAGAACAGCTTATTCAGCCAATAGTTAATGTCGATTCTAGCTTGCCGTACGAAGCGCGGCGCTTGCGACAGATGACTTATCACAGCGCCAAGGGACTCCAGGCCGATGCGGTGTTCTTGCTGGGCGATTGCCAGCATTTGACCCGTTCTCCCTACAAGAACCAGGTCTATCGAATGGCCGGGTTGGGTCAGGAAGGCGACATGGATCCCTACGACACGGCCCAAAAAGACGAGATCCTGCGCCTGGCCTACGTGGGCATCACCCGCGCCGTGCAACATTGCTATTGGTATGTCGACGGCCAGGACGGCCAGGCTGCCAACGGACCCAAGGCCTCGGACCGCATCGGGACGGGCCAGGCGTTTTTTGCCGACCACCGCCAGTCCCGCAATGGCAAGGCTGTGGGCGGGTAAAGCCAGCGCCCACAAAAAAGCCCACGTTTGTGGGCTTTTTTGTCAGGAAGCGAACCGTCGCAATCCCACCGGCGGTACAAAAGCTTCCAGCTCGGCTTCTACTGCCTCGATGATTCGCTCAACGTCAGGGGCGTTCATCACGGTCGCGCAGGGGATGCCGGCGATCGCGATCATGGTTTCACCGCTGGCACGGTCGAACAGTCGGGCGACCATGCTGCCCGGCGCGTCCATGCTCGCCTCAAACCCCATTGGATGAAAATGCCAGCGCATCAACTGGCAGGCGTTGGGAAACGTAACCTTGCTGAAAGATCCTCTATTCATCTGTTGCCCGCCTTCTTCATCAAGCGCTTCCATTTGCTCATGTCAGGAAGGAAGAGCCGTCATGGCTCTACCAGTGAGAACTAAAAATAGCACCTGAAAATGAAAGTCATGTGGCTTTTTTCAGGCCGTTTGGCGATTGGTTCACTTTTTTTGATCTGCATCACGACTTAGACGTTCGCGACCAGAATGCCATTATTTATCGAGCGCAGGGTCCTCGGGTTCAACCCGTGGAAACGGTGCGCCACTCATGGAGGCCACGACCAGGGCCAGGAGCAGCATCGCCAGGGCCACGGTGAAGGTCATTTGCAAACCTTCGACAACGGCCTCGGGCGTGGCGCGGGTGATGTCTTGCGTCGCCACGGCGGCCGCGAACACCGCACCTAGCACGGCGGCACCGGTAAACAAGCCAAGATTGCGGGACAGGTTGAGCAGCCCGGCAATGACGCCTCGCTGATGGGCCGCGACATCGACCATGACTGCGGTGTTGTTGGCGGTCTGAAAGAGGGCATAGCCCAGGGTGGTGATCACGATAGCGCTGATATAACCGCCCAAGCCCAATGCCGGTGAGAGCAGCGACAGCATCAGGCTGCCCGCGACCATGGTTGCCAGCCCGACGACGCGCATCCGTTGCTGGCCGAACCGATCCGCCAGGCGTCCGGCGGGCATAGCGGCCAGCGCGGCCACGCCAGGGCCTGCCGCCAGGCTCAGGCCGACGAGTGCTGCGGGCAGTCCGAGGGCAATGGACAGGTAGAACGGCCCGACCAGCAACGTCGCCATCATCACCGTCGCCACCAACGCGCTTGTCGTCAGTCCCGAAACCAACGACCGATCCCTGAACACCGCCAGCGCGATCAGTGGCGACGCTGCCCGTGCCTGAGCGAGGACGAACAACCCGGCGCCCAGGATCGCCACCAGCAGCAAGGCGATCTGCGGCCAGCCGAATGTTCCGCGTCCCAGGGTCATGGCCAAGGCATAGGCCGCCAGCGTGCCCGCCAGCAGCAGTGTGCCGCTGATGTCGAATCGTGAACCTGGGCTGCTCACGGGGGCTGGGCCCTTGGGGAGCGAGCGCCAGGCCAGCAGTAATGTCAGCAACCCGAGTGGTACGTTGATCAAGAACAACGCGGGCCAACCGAACCCGGCGATCAACGCGCCACCGAGGGACGGGCCCAGGGCGGTGCCGACCGCCGACAATGTTCCGAGCAGGCCCATGGCACTGCCGGTTCTTTCCTTGGCGATTGTCTCGCCCACCAGCGCCAGGGTCAGCGTCATCATCACGGCAGCCCCGAGGCCTTGTACGGCGCGGCCCACCGTCAGCCACCCGAGCGTGGGTGCGACCGCACACAAGGCCGAGGCCGCTGTGAACAGCGCGATGCCGGCCAGTAACAGCTTACGACGCCCCCACAGGTCACCCAGGCGTCCGACACTGACGATCAGTGTGGTGATGGCCAGCAGGTAAGCGAGCACCACCCATTGGACCTGCTGGAACGAAGCGTCGAACGCCTGGGCCAACGCGGGCAGGCCCACCGACGTGATGCTGGCTCCCAGCGAAGCCAGCAGGGTCGAGAGCGCCAGGCTGGCCAATGCCCAGCGTGGCGCATCCAGGGGAGGAGGTGTGTCTTGGGGTGTATGGGTGGGTTTCATGGCGTCCTCACGGTCTGGCGGTGCTGAAAAATGCAGCTGTCAGAACGTTACGCTCGCGGCTAACATGGCGGAAGACGCAGCATTTGCAGGTTATAGCTGCATGTAACGCCATCTGTGTGGAACCATGCTTATGTCTTCACCCGACCTGAATCTACTGCTCACCCTCGATGTGCTCCTGGCGGAAGGCAGCGTGGCCGGCGCCGCACGACGACTGCGACTCAGCCCGTCAGCCATGAGTCGGGCATTGGCGCGCTTGCGCGAGACCACCGGTGATCCGCTGCTGGTGCGGGCAGGGCGTGGCTTGGTCCCGACGCCGCGGGCGATAGCGTTGCGCGAGCAGGTCAGTCAGTTGGTCCAGGACGCCCAGGCCGTGCTGCGCCCCGTGCAGGCACCGGACCTGGGGCGATTGAAGCGAACCTTCACCTTGCGCACCCGCGAAGGGTTCGTGGAAAACTTTGCCATTGACTTGATTGCCCGGATAAACGAACAGGCACCTGGCGTGCGCCTGCGTTTCGTGGAGAAAACCAACAAGGACAGCACCGCGTTGCGCGAGGGCACCGTGGACCTGGAAACAGCGGTCGTGGACCGGGACACCAGCCCGGAGTTGCGGACCCAGGCGTTGTTCGTCGACCGTCTTATCGGCGTGGTGCGCGCAGGGCACCCGCTGTGCGAGCGTGAGATGAGCGCGGTCCGGTACACGGCAGGCCAGCACATCGGTATTTCCATGCGCGGCCTCGATCAAGGTCCATTCGACCTCGCGCTGGAGTCGATGAACCTGTCCCGGGAAGTCATCACCACCGTGCCGGGATTTTCTTCCGCGCTGGGGCTTGCCCGGGCCAGCGACCTGATCGCGACCGTGCCCGAACGCTACACCGCCAGCTTACGGACGGGCATGCACAGCTTCACGCTGCCGTTTCCGGTGCCAGAGTTCACCATCGCGATGTTGTGGCACCCACGAATGGACGCCGCCCCGGCGCACCGCTGGCTTCGTGGTTGCTTGCGGGAAGTGTGCGGGCGCAAGGCCCAGCATCAGCCTTAGGCTCAAACCCAGAACCTTAAACAAATCCCCTGTGGCGAGGGAATGGTCGTCGAGTCTTCGACGCTCCGCTGTTGCGCAGTGAACCAGGCCCCGTGGCGAGGGGATAAATCCCCTCGCCACAGGTTTGGCAGCGTCTGGGTTAGAGCAACTGGTTCCCATAGTTTGAACTGTGTGCTTCAGTCTTCCTTGCGAATGGTCGCCACGTCGTCGGCGCGGACGCGGACTTTCTTGCCGGCAATGTCTTCGAACTCGTAGAAACCATCAGAAGTGCGGGTGTTGGGGATGTCCTTGGTCAGATACTGGGTGCCGTTCTGCAAGGTCACCACGGTCGGCGAGGCGCAACCGGCCAGGGCCAGGAATGTCGCAGCGACCAAGGGCAGGCTGAGTAACCTGATGTTCATAACCATAACCTCTCAAAAAAAGGCACGAGTCCACTGATTCGACCGCGCCATCACTTAGTTAATCGCCATTGGTCCCGCTTGCCGTAGGAAAGTTCATCGTTCCGTGCAGGATTTCACCTTAAATATAGGGGACCGTTCATCTTTTGCAGTTGCCTGACCCCGTCCTAGCTGTTATCTGTACGCATAACCAGTACTTCGGCACCCTTGGCGCTTCTCCCGTGACAGCCACTCCGCTCGACGATCCTTTCTATTACCTGAACAACTTCCAGCAGGTGCTCGCCTGGTTGACCCAGCGCTATGCCGACGTGCTCAGCGCCGAGGAACAGCGCTTCGTCGAGCAGTTCGCCGCGTTGCCTCGTCCATCCCAGGGCCTGCTGGTGCGGATGGTCATGCGCAAGGGGTTGCGATTCCGTCATAGCAAGCTGCGTTATGGGGAGATCGGCGAGATTGCCAGTGCTGTCGAGCCGCTGCTGGCCTTGGGGTGGGTCGACGAGCATGCGCCTTTGGGGGTGGAGGAGCTGTTCCAGGTCCTGCTCAAGGAGGAAATTCTCCTGTGCCTGGGCCACTTGATCGAGCAACCCCGGTCGAAAAAGGGCCAATGGCTCGAGGGCCTGGCGCAAAGCTGCAGCCAACCGCAGCCGTTCAAGGCCTGGTGCCCGCAGCTTGAGGAACGCTTGTACAGCCTGACGATCATGGCGCTGTGCGACCGCTTGCGGCTGTTGTTTTTCGGCAACCTTTACCAGGACTGGTCTGAGTTCGTCCTCGCAGACCTGGGCATCTTCACCTATGAAAGCGTTGAGTTCAGCGACCAGTCCCGTGGCCTGCGCAGCCGCGAGGATGTCGATGCCTGCCTGTTCCTGCACGCCTGCCAGCAGCGTTTCGAAGCGGGGGAGCCCATTGCGCAGATCGTGGCCGAGGTCAACGGGCAAGTCCTGGACAACCCCTGGCTGGAACGGCGCCGGGGCAAGCTGCTGTTCCAGATCGGCCAGCATGGCGAACGCATCGGTGATTTCGCCCTGGCGCTGGGTATCTATCGCGATTGCGCGTACCCGGGGGCGCGGCTGCGGATGATTCGCGTGTTGGAGCGTGTGGGCGAATATGCCCTGGCCCTCGAAGTGGGCGAAGTGGCGATGCAATCGCCACAGAGTGCCGCCGAGACCCAGGCACTGCTCAGGATCGTGCCCCGGCTACGACGCAAGCTGGGTGGGCCGCCGGTACCACGAACCATGGCCCGGGATGTGGAGCGGCTGGATCTGCACTTGCCCCGCGTCGATCCGGACCTGTCGGTGGAATACCACGTCCAGGCTCACCTGCACGACGAACACGCGCCGGTGCATTACGTCGAGAACAGCCTGGTCAATTCGCTGTTTGGCCTGTTGTGCTGGCCGGCCATTTTCGCCCCCTTGCCCGGGGCGTTTTTCCATCCGTTCCAGCGCGGGCCGGTGGACCTGCTCCATGAAGATTTCCATGCCCGGCGCGCCGAGCTGTTCGCCACGTGCCTGGAAGAGTTGGAGGACGGCCGTTACCGAGCCACCATCACCCGTCGCTATGGCGAAAAGTGGGGTGTGCAGTCGCCGTTCGTGTTCTGGGGCGCGTTGTCCGAGGAACTGCTTGAACAAGCCTTGGAGTGCCTGCCGGCCCGGCACCTGCGGCATTGGTTCGAGCGCCTGCTGCTGGACATCAAGGCCAATCGCGCCGGCATGCCGGACTTGATCCAGTTCTGGCCGCAACACAAGACCTACCGCATGATCGAAGTGAAGGGCCCCGGCGATCGCCTGCAAGACAATCAACTGCGCTGGCTGGAGTTCTGCCAGGAGCACCAGATGCCGGTTGCCGTCTGTTACGTGCAGTGGACCGAAACGAGCGCGGAGCAGGGCGCATGACCGAGGCGGCCGGCTACAGCATCGCGGTGCGGGCACTGTGTGAGTTCACCGCCAAGACCGGTGATCTCGACCTGCGTTTCACCCCTTCGCCCACGGCCCTCGAAGGCATCGTCGGCCATCGCACCGTGGCGTCGAGGCGCAGCGAGGGTTATCAGGTCGAAGTGAGCCTGGAGGGGCGCTACCAGCGCTTGAAGGTCAAAGGCCGGGCCGACGGCTACGATCCGGTCCGCAACTGCCTGGAAGAAGTGAAGACCTACCGGGGCGACCTGGCCAAGCAACCGGCCAACCACCGCCAGTTGCATTGGGCCCAGGCGAAAATCTACGGCTGGCTGATGTGCCAACAACTGCAGTTGCCCCGCATCGACGTGGCGCTGGTGTATTTCGACATCGTCAGCGAAAAGGAAACCTGCCTGCCCCAAGGCTTCGAGGCGGCGCAACTGCAGCTCTTTTTCGAAGAGCAATGTGCGTTGTTCCTGGCCTGGGCCGAACAGGAAATGGCCCACCGCCAGGCGCGCAACCTGGGTGCCCAAGCGCTGGTGTTTCCCCACGCCGGCTTCCGCCCGGGACAGCGGCACCTGGCCGAGTCGGTGTTCAAGGCCATCAGCACCGGCCGTTGCCTGATGGCCCAGGCGCCGACGGGCATCGGCAAGACCGTCGGCACACTGTTCCCGATGCTCAAGGCACTGGCGCCGCAGCAGTTGGACAAGGTGTTCTTCCTCACGGCGAAAACCCCGGGGCGCCAGTTGGCGCTGGATGCCGCCCGGGTGATCAGCGAAAGCGCGCCGGCGATGCCGTTGCGGGTGCTGGAGATGGTGGCCCGGGACAAGGCCTGTGAGCATCCGGACAAAGCCTGCCATGGCGAGTCCTGTCCGCTGGCCCGTGGTTTCTATGACCGTCTGCCCCAGGTCCGTGCGGCGGCGAGCCAGGTGATGCTGCTCGATCAGGCCGCGTTGCGGGCCATTGCTCAGGCCCATGGGGTGTGCCCGTATTACCTCAGCCAGGAAATGGCCCGCTGGGTCGACGTGGTGGTGGCCGACTACAACTATTACTTTGATTTCAGCGCCTTGCTCTTCGGCCTGGCCCAGTTCAACGGTTGGCGGGTCGCGACGCTGGTGGACGAAGCCCACAACCTGGTGGAGCGGGGCCGGCAGATGTACAGCGCGACGCTCGATCAGTCGTCCCTGGCGACGCTGCAAAAAAGCGCCCCCGAGCCGCTGAAGAAGCCTTTGCAGCGGGTCAACCGCCAATGGAAGGCGCTGCATGAACCCCAGGTCGCGGCCTATCAGGCGTATGAAAAGCCGCCGGAAAAACTGCTCCAGGCGTTGACGCAGTGCACCACGGCCATCGGCGATTACCTCAACGATCATCACCACTTGATTGAAGTGAAGGGCCTGGATGGCGAGTTGCAGGCGTTCTACTTCGACGCCTTGCAGTTTGGCCGGGTGGCGGAATCGTTCGATGAGCACTTTCTGTTTGACATCCACAAGCGTGAATACGGTCGCCAGCGCAGCGCATCGACACTGTGCTTGCGCAACGTGGTGCCCGCCGGTTTCCTGCGGCCCAGGTTCACCGCGTCCCGCGCCAGCGTGCTGTTTTCCGCGACCTTGAGTCCGCGACATTACTACGCCGACCTGCTGGGAACGCCGGCGGACACGGTGTGGATCGACGTCGAATCGCCGTTCCAGGCCGAACAACTGGACGTGCGCGTCGTCAGCCGGATCTCCACCCGGTTTGCCCATCGCCAGGCGTCCCTCGACCCGATCGTAGCGCTGATGGCCCGCCAGTTCAGCGAGCGCCCGGGCAATTACCTGGCGTTCTTCAGCAGCTTCGATTATTTGCAGCAAGTGGCGACGCTGTTTGCCGAGCGACACCCGCAGATCGGCATCTGGACGCAATCGCGCGGCATGGGTGAAGCCCCTCGGCAGGCGTTTCTCGAGCGTTTCATGGAACACAGCCAAGGCATTGGATTTGCGGTGCTGGGCGGAGCGTTCGGCGAAGGGATCGACTTGCCAGGCTCGCGGCTGATCGGAGCGTTCATCGCGACGCTGGGCTTGGCGCAGTTCAACCCGGTCAACGAGCAAATGAAGCAGCGCATGGCCGCGATTTTTGGCGATGGCTACGATTACACCTACTTGTATCCCGGGCTGCAAAAAGTCGTACAGGCCGCAGGCCGGGTCATCCGTACCCAGCAGGATCGGGGGGTGGTGATGTTGATCGACGACCGTTTCGGTGAGGCGAAGGTGCAGCGATTGTTGCCGCGCTGGTGGTTGATCCAACGGGAAACACTCGAATCCGCCTGAAGGCAGGCAGGCTGCTTGGCAGCCCATCGCGAGCAAGCTTTGCTCCCACAGTGGTTTTGCGGGTGTATAGAGAACTGGTATCCGCCTCAGATCCCGGTGGGAGCAAAGCTTGCTCGCGATGACGGCTGCACTTTCAACCTGCCCATGACCGGCACCCCCCATTGGGCGGCAAGAGTTTTTCCTGATGGGGACTTGCTCCATACTGCAAAAAAAAACTCACACGGATGCGTCGGCCAACATGCTCGAGAATCACCGCAAGACCACCCGCCTCATTGAGGAACAGCGCTTTCGCTTGCTCATCGACGCCGTGGTCGACTACGCCATCTACATGACCGATCCCTCGGGCATCATCACCAGTTGGAACTCTGGCGCACGGCGTTTCAAGGGTTATGAAGAGTCCGAGATCCTCGGCCAGCATTTTTCCCGCTTCTACACCGAACAGGACCGCGCCGTCGGCCTGCCGCAACAGGCGCTGGACACCGCCTTGCGCGAGGGCCGTTTCGAAGGCGAGGGCTGGCGGGTGCGCAAGGACGGCACGTTGTTCTGGTCCCATGTGGTCATTGACCCGATCATCGACAGCCAGAACGCCGAGCTGCTGGGTTTCGCCACGATCACCCGTGACCTGACCGATCGCAAGATGGCCGAGGAAACCCTCAAGCAAAGCGAGCAGCAATTTCGCCTGCTGGTACAAAGCGTCACCGACTACGCCATCTACATGCTCAACCCCGAGGGCCTGGTCACCAACTGGAACCAGGGTGCGCAGCGGATCAAGGGGTATCTTCCGACGGAAGCCATCGGCCGGCATTTTTCCATGTTCTACACCCCCGAAGACCGCGCCGCCGGGGAACCACAGCGGGCGCTGGGTGCTGCCAGCAGCGAAGGGCGTTTCGAAAAGAAAGGCTGGCGGGTGCGCAAGGACGGCACGCGGTTCATGGCCCATGTGGTCATCGATGCCATTCGCAGCGACACCGGCACCTTGTTGGGTTTCGCCAAGATCACCCGCGACATCACCGATGCTACCCAGGCCCAACTGGCCCTTGAGCAAGCCCGCGAAGCGTTGTTCCAGTCCCAGAAGCTGCAAGCCATCGGCCAGCTCACCGGCGGCATCGCCCACGACTTCAATAACCTGTTGACGGTGATCCTCGGCAACCTGGAAATCGTGCGCAAGCGCCTGCCGGCGGACCCTAAGCTCACCCAATTGCTCGACAACGCGACCCAGGGCGCGCAGCGCGGCGTGTCCCTGACCCAGCGGATGCTGGCCTTCGCCCGTCGGCAGAAACTGGTGGCCGAACCGGTGGAACTGTCCGCGCTGGTGCACGGCATCAGCGGCTTGCTGCAAAGCTCCATGGGGCCGTCGATCGACATCCAGGCGCATTTCTCACCGCTGTCGCCCGTCCTGGCCGATGTCAATCAATTGGAGTTGGCGATCCTCAACCTCGCGACCAATGCCCGCGATGCCATGCCCCAAGGCGGGCGGATCGTGATTGCCGCCCAGGAACGCCAAGGCAGCGAACTGGGGCCCGATGCCTCGACGCTGGCGGGGCGCTATATCTGCCTGTCGATCACCGACGAAGGCGAGGGCATGGATGAGGCGACGCTGGCCTTGGCTGTGGACCCGTTCTTCACCACCAAGGGTGTCGGCAAGGGCACGGGGCTTGGGCTGTCCATGGTGCATGGTCTGGCCGAACAACTGGGTGGCCGCCTGGTGCTCAAGAGCCAGAAAGGCGTCGGCACCCGAGCCGAATTGTGGCTGCCGGTGGCGCAGAGTGCCGCGCCGGGCAAAGCGCCTCTCGCGCCCGTGAACGCATCGTCAGTCAATGAGCTGCTGGTCCTGGTGGTCGACGATGACAGCCTGGTGCTGACCTCCACCCGGTTGCTGCTCGAAGACCTGGGGCATCGGGTCCTGTGTGCCTCGTCGGGTGTGCAGGCCCTGGAAACCTACGGACGCAATCCGGACATCGACCTGGTGGTCACCGACATGGCCATGCCGCAGATGGACGGCGCGCAGTTGGCAAAACTGCTGCGCGACCGCCAACCGAGCCTGCCGATTGTCCTCGCCACCGGTTACGCCGAACGCCTGGAGGGTTTTGCCACGCAACTGCCAAGGCTGACCAAGCCCTTCAAGCAGATCGATCTGGTGCAAATCATTGGCCAGACGATGAAGTAGAATTTTCCTGAACACATGCAGGGGCCTGCTTCGCACGCCAGCGGGAGCAAGCTCCCTCGCCACGGGGCCAGCGTTTTTCTTGATTGAACAGAACATTCGAGAGTGGGCGTGAGATGAGGGAGCCCGCCCTGTGAAGACGCCCCGTTTATCCGCACACTTCTCAACCCAAGGGAATTTTTCGCCGTTGCCGGCGCTCTGCAAAAGAAGAGACGTACTGACTCAGCGTCCGCCAAGAACCCAAGAGGCCCTTATGACTGCGCTGACACCCCTGCAATCCCGGCCTGCCACCGTGCACCCCGTCCGCCCGGGCGCGGCGGCAGGCCCAGGTGCTGGCCGTGGCGATGGTGGAGGGGCGCGACCCGTTCCTCGACGCGCTGGGGCGCTGGTGCGACTCGTCGGAGTTTGGCTGGACCTATAAGGAATTGGACCCGGATGTGTTCGGCGAGGAGCTGCTCACCCCGGGTTACCAGGACGTGGAAAGGATCGCCGTGGTCGCGTTGGTCGTGACGCGCATCGGCGCAGGTATCGGAGGGAACATCGATGAACAGGCGTCTGAAATTCGGCATTGAAGAGGAATACTTCATCACCGACCTGCAAACCCGCTGCATGCCCGCGCACCCGTCCGAGGCGGTGGTCGCGGCCTGCCGAGCCGAGTTGGGCAAGCACTACGCCCATGAAATGTTCCAATGCCAGGTCGAGATGGCGTCGCCCATCTTCAGCAACATGGCCGAGGCCGCCGACTACCTGGCCCAGGTGCGCAGCGGCCTGGTACGGCGCCTGGCGCCCCACGGCCTGGGGCTGTTGAGCGCCGGCTCGCACCCCATGGCGACCCCGGACCTGCAACCCACCGACGAATTGCATTTCCAGCAACTGTTCGATGACTACCAACGGGTGGCGCGGCGCAGCGTGCTGTCGGGCCTGCACGTGCACGTGGAGGTGCCGGTGGACCGCGATCGGGTGCGGGTCATGAACGAGATCCTGCCGTGGCTGCCGATGCTGTTGGCGCTGAGCACATCATCGCCATTCTGGAACGGCGCCTACAGCGGCTTCAGCAGCTACCGCCAGACGGCTTGCGATGAATGGCCACGCATGGGCGTGCCGGAATTCTTCCCGGACGAAGCGGCGTTCTCCAGTTACGTCGACCTGCTGATGCGCACCGGCTCCATTCGCCAGGCCAGCGACTGCTGGTGGATTTTGCGGCCCTCGTCGCACTATCCCACCCTGGAGTTGCGGATCTGCGACGCTTGCCCCCGGGTAGAAGACGCTCTGTGCCTCGTCTCGCTGTTTCGCGTGATGGTGGCTTACGCCATCGCCCACCCCCAGCCCGGGGCCCATTACAACCCGATGTCCTACTGGATCCTCAAGGAAAACCGCTGGCGGGCCAAACGCCACGGGATCCTCGCCGAGTTCATCGCCGAGGGACAGGAACAGCCGATGCTGACCGGCGAATGGCTCACGCTGGCGGAACAGACGTTCGGCGAAACCGCTGCCGAACTGGGCGCCCAGGACGTGTTCAAGCTGGCCCGGCGGATTGTGCAGGAGGGCACCAGCGCCGATCGGCAAATTGTTATCTACGAACAAGGGCTGCTGCTGGGCGATTCGACCCAGCAGGCCTTGAGCCGCGTGGTGGATCAATTGTTGTCGGAAACGGCCGGAATGCCGGTGGCTGCTCCGGCCTTGCAGCAAGTCGCAGGGGGGACCTGAACAGCGAGCCCCCGGCGATGACGGTGGGCGTTACCTTGATGAACGACCCTGTTCTTGGTCGTCCTCCAGCTGGATGCCTTGAACACCGATGTCCGACTCCAGGGCCAGCAGGTACTGACGCAAAGCCTGGCGCGTCGCTTCTTCGCGCAGGCTCTGTCGGACCTGGGTCACCACTTGCGCGTAAGGCAGTGGCTTGCGCTCCTGACGGTCGTCAACGGCGATGACGTGCCAGCCGTAGCGCGAAGCCAAGGGGCGGTCGTACAAGCCGACCGGCAGACGGTGCAGCGCCTGGTCGAGTTCCGCGACGGTCTGCCCGGAGGTCAGCCAACCCAGCTCGCCGCCTTGGTCTTTCGACGGGCAGGCGGAGTGCCGTTGCGCCAGCTCGGTGAAGCGCTCGGGGTGCGGTTGCAATTCGCTGAGCAACTCCTGAGCCAGTTTGTAATGGGCGTCCCGTAAGACTGCATCGTCGGGAGCTGCCGGCAGCAGAATGTGCCGGACCCGCAACCGGGTCGGCTCGCAGAAGCGCTCGCGGTGGGTATCGAAGTAGCGCTGGCAAGCGGTTTCATCGGGCTCGGGCACTTGCAGCTCACGCTCCAGCAGGGTGGCGACGGCCTGGTCGTTTTCAGCTTCGCTGAGTGTGGTCAGGCCAAGCATCGCCGCGCGTTGTGCCAGTAATTCGCGCACCACCAGCGCGCGCGCGGCGGCGAGTTGCGCTTCGACCAGCGAGGCCGCGGGGTGGAAGGGTGTCTCCCGGGCAATGTCGGCTTCGCTGAGCAGCGTGTCGCCCACGCGGATCACCGGGGCGGGAGCATCGGGCAGGTTTTCGACAGCGATCATATCCATGACGAAGGCTCCTCAGCCGCGGCGCCGTACGATCTGGTAGCGTCGTCCGAAGTACCCCAACGGGAGGCTCCAGACATGCACCAGGCGCGTGAAGGGAAACAACAGAATGATGGTCAGCCCGAGGAAGATGTGCACTTTGAAGATCAGCGGGGTGCCGATCATGAAGCTGGCTGCATCGCCTCGAAAGAACACGATGGACTGCGCCCAGCCGGCCAGCGCCAACATCATTCCGCCGTCCAGGTGGTCCAGGGAAAAGAACACGGTGACCAGCCCGAGAGTCGCCTGGAGCAACAGCAGGGTGATGATCAGGTTGTCCATGACGCTGGAGGAAGCCCGCACCCGAGGGTTGAACAAGCGTCGCCACAGCAGCATGGCACCGCCGATCACGCAAAACACCCCGGCGATGCCGCCGAACACGATGGCCATCAATTGTTTGTGCCCGGCGGAAAGGAACGGTGCGTAGACCCAGTGCGGCGTGAGCAGCCCAATCAAGTGGCCGAAGAAGATCGCCAGGATGCCGATGTGGAACAAGTTGCTGGCCAGGCGCATGTGCCGCGTCGACAGCATCTGGCTCGAACCGGTCTTCCAGGTGTATTGGCCGTAGTCGTAGCGCAGCAGGCTGCCGAGCAGGAACACCGTGCCGACGAGGTAGGGGTAGTAGCCGTAGATAAAATGGAGCACATAGTCCTCGAACATGATGAACCTCCGTTCATTGACGATCCGCCGTGGCGGACGGCATGACCTGGATGACTTGTGGGACCGCTTCGTACTTGCGCTCGGCCAGGCGCCGACCCTCGGCCGATTGCAGGCCGCAGTCCTGGTCGGAGTCGGCCTTGAAACGCACCACTTCTTCTTCCCAGACGGCATCCAGTGCCTGCGGCGTGTTGTCCGGCGGTTCCTCCGAGGCCGTGGCGCGCTGCGCGGCAATGGCGTCAGTGGCGCCAATCAGCGCCAGCAAGGCGTGGGGGATCAATGCGTAGGCGCTGCTGCGCTCCTCCAGGCGCGCGGTGAGCAGGGCGAGGATGTGCCGGATTTCCCCCAGCCACTGGCCGATCTCGGCCTGGCTACGGGTGGACAAGTATTCCAGGAACAGCGGCAGGTGGTCCGGCAGTTCACGGGCATCGAGTTGGAACC
Source organism: Pseudomonas sp. FG6 (assembly GCF_057809015.1). NCBI lineage: Bacteria > Pseudomonadati > Pseudomonadota > Gammaproteobacteria > Pseudomonadales > Pseudomonadaceae > Pseudomonas > Pseudomonas sp. FG6. The sequence goes on along the minus strand of NZ_JBMDJD010000005.1, from coordinate 159,827 downwards.
CGGCGCTTTCGTACTCGGCCAGCAGGTCGACCATGGCCTGGCCGCGGTCGCGCGACTCGCCATGCACATGCTCGAACAGCAGCAACGAGGTGGCGCGGCCCCGGTCGAAGAGTTCGACGTAAGCTTCCTCCAGGTCCAGCAGATCGCTGCCCGCCAGCTCCCGACACCAGTGGCAAAGCTGCGAACGCAATGCCACGGGTAGGCGCTCCTCGGCGTCGAGGAGGGCAATCAGTTCGGCGCTGTTGGCTTGCAACTGCGCGCTGGGGTAGTCGAGCAGACGCGCCAGTACCCGCAGGCTCAACAAACCTTGTGGTGTGCCAGGGGCGTGTTCATTCATGACGGCCGTCCTCCAGGGGGTCGAAGGTCTGCACCGGCTTGACCAGCGTAGTGGTCTGTTTACGCCCGCCGAACAGGCTGACCTGGCTCTTGCCGCCATTGCAGCCGTCACCGAACGAGAAGCCGCAGCCACCGCGCTCACCGTACGCCTCGGGAATGTTTTCCCGATGGCCGGTGGGTATGACGAAACGGTCTTCATAGTTGGCGATGGCCAGGTAACGGTACATCTCTTCGACCTGCTGTTGGCTCAGGCCAACCTGATCGAGCACGGCGGTGTTGAGCGTGCCGTCGACGTGCTTGGCGCGCATGTACACACGCATTGCCATCAACCGCTTGAGGGCCAGCACCACAGGCTCCTCTTCACCGGCCGTGAGCATGTTGGCCAGGTAGCGCACGGGAATGCGCAGCGATTCGACTTTTGGCAAGATGCCATCGAACTCGACATGTCCGGCCTCGGCGGCGGACTGGATCGGCGACAGTGGCGGCACATACCAGACCATCGGCAAGGTGCGGTATTCGGGGTGCAGCGGCAGGGCCAGTTTCCAATCGATGGCCAGTTTGTAGACCGGTGAGGCCTGGGCGGCGGCAATCACGTTGTCCGGCACGCCGTCCTTGCGGGCCTGGGCAATGACTTGCGGGTCATTGGGGTCGAGGAATATCTCGCATTGGCGAAGGTACAGGTCGCGGTCATCGGTCGACGCTGCCACTTCGGCGATGCGGTCGGCGTCATACAGCAACACGCCAAGGTAGCGGATCCGCCCGACGCAGGTTTCCGAGCACACGGTGGGTTGGCCGCTTTCGATGCGTGGGTAGCAGAAGATGCATTTCTCGGACTTTCCGCTTTTCCAGTTGTAATAGATCTTCTTGTACGGACAGCCGCTGACGCACATCCGCCAGCCCCGGCACTTGTCCTGGTCGATCAACACGATGCCGTCTTCTTCGCGCTTGTAGATCGCGCCGCTCGGGCAGGACGCCACGCACGCCGGGTTGAGGCAGTGCTCGCACAGGCGCGGCAGGTACATCATGAAGGTGTTTTCAAACTGCCCGTAGATGTCGGCCTGCACGTTCTCGAAGTTGACGTCCTTGCGCCGTTTGGCGAACTCGGTCCCCAGCAGTTCCTCCCAGTTCGGCCCCCATTCGACCTTGTCCATGCGCTGCCCGGAGATCAGCGAGCGCGGTCGTGCCACGGGCTGGTGGTCACCCTGTTTGGCGGTGTGCAGGTTCTGGTAGTCGAAAGTGAAGGGTTCGTAGTAATCGTCGATTGCTGGCAGGTCGGGGTTGGCGAAAATGTTCGCCAGCACCCGCCACTTGCCGCCGATGCGCGGGTTGATCGAGCCGTCGGCGTTGCGCATCCAGCCGCCGTTCCATTTCTTCTGGTTTTCCCACTCCTTGGGGTAGCCGATGCCGGGCTTGGTCTCGACGTTGTTGAACCAGGCGTACTCGACGCCTTCGCGGCTGGTCCAGACGTTCTTGCAGGTGACGGAACAGGTGTGGCAACCGATGCACTTGTCGAGGTTCAGGACCATGCCGACCTGAGAGCGAATCTTCATTTCACTGCCTCCTGTTGATAGTCGTTGCCTTCACCGTCCAGCCAGTCGACCTTGTGCATTTTGCGCACAATGACGAATTCGTCGCGGTTCGAGCCCACCGTGCCGTAGTAGTTGAATCCGTAGGAGAGCTGGGCGTAGCCACCGATCATGTGGGTCGGTTTGGGGCAGATCCGGGTGACCGAGTTGTGAATGCCGCCACGGGTGCCGGTCACCTCCGAGCCAGGCACATTGAGGATGCGTTCCTGGGCGTGGTACATCATCGCCATGCCCGGCCGGACCCGCTGGCTGACCACCGCTCGCGCGGCGATGGCGCCGTTGGCGTTGTACAGCTCGATCCAGTCGTTGTCGCTGACGCCGATGGCCCGTGCGTCGTCCTCGGACATCCAGACAATGGGCCCGCCACGGGACAGCGTCTGCATCAACAGGTTGTCGCTGTAGGTCGAGTGAATGCCCCATTTCTGATGCGGCGTCAGCCAGTTCAGGGCGATTTCCGGGTTACCGTTGCTGTGGGGCTTGGCGACGCTGACGGCGGCCTTGGTGTCGATCGGCGGACGATAGACCATCAGGCTTTCACCGAAGGCGCGCATCCACGGATGGTCCTGGTAGAACTGCTGGCGGCCGGTGAGGGTGCGCCAGGGGATCAACTCATGGACGTTGGTGTAGCACGCGTTGTAGCTCACGTGCTCGTCTTCCAGGCCTGACCAGGTGGGGCTGGAAATGATTTTGCGCGGCTGGGCGACGAGGTCGCGGAAACGGATCTTTTCTTCTTCCTTGGGGCGTGCCAGGTGCGTGTGGTCGCGACCGGTGATCTTCGACAAGGCCGCCCAGGCTTTTACGGCCACCTGGCCGTTGGTTTCGGGCGCCAGTGCCAGGATCATCTCCGCTGCATCAATGGCCGAGGACAGTTTCGGGCGGCCTTTGGCCGGGCCGTCCTGCTTGCGATAGTTGAGCTTGCCGAGCAGGTCGACTTCTTCCTGGGTCTGCCAGGCAATGCCCTTGCCGCCGTTGCCGATCGTGTCCAGCAGTGGGCCGATGGCGCTGAAGCGCTCGTAGGTCTCGGGATAATTGCGCTTGACCTCGATCAGCGACGGCATGGTTTTGCCGGGGATCGCCTCGCATTCGCCTTTCTTCCAGTCGCGGACCTCGGGCTGGGCCAGCTCGCCAGGGCTGTCATGTTGCAGCGGCAGAGTGACCAGGTCGGTTTCTTCGCCGAGATGGCCCACACAGAGGCGCGAGAACGCCTGCGCGATCCCGTCGTAGATCGCCCAGTCGCTGCGCGCCTCCCAGGCCGGGTCGGTGGCGGCGGTAAGCGGATGGATGAAAGGGTGCATGTCCGACGTATTGAGGTCGTCCTTCTCGTACCAGGTGGCGGTGGGCAGTACCACGTCCGAGTACAGGCACGTGGTGGACATGCGAAAGTCCAGGGTCACCAGCAAGTCGAGCTTGCCTTCGACCGCCTCGTCACGCCACACCACTTCCTCCGGTTTTTGCGTGCCGGCCTTGCCCAGGTCCTTGCCCAGTACGCCGTTGCGCGTGCCGAGCAGGTACTTGAGCATGTACTCGTGGCCCTTGCCGGAAGAACCCAGCAGGTTGGACCGCCAGACGAACATATTGCGCGGATAGTTCTGCGGGCTGTCCGGGTCTTCGCTGGCGAAGCGCAGCTGGCCGCTTTTCAGTTGATCGACGACGTAATCGGCGGTGCTCTTGCCGGCAGCCTGGGCCGCAGCCGCCAAGCGCAGCGGGTTGGTATCCAGTTGCGGGGCCGAGGGCAGCCAGCCCATGCGCTCGGCGCGCACGTTGAAGTCCACCAGGCTGCCAGGAAAGTCCTTGGGGCGGGCCAGCGGGGAGAGCAGCTCGGACACGTCCAGCTTCTCGTAGCGCCACTGGCTGGAGTGGTTGTAGAAGAACGAGGTGCCGTTCATGTGACGGGGCGGACGGTGCCAGTCCAGCGCAAAGGCCAGGGGCGTCCAGCCGGTTTGCGGACGGAGTTTTTCCTGGCCCACGTAATGCGACCAGCCACCGCCGCTTTTGCCGACACACCCGCAGAGGATCAACATGTTGATCAAGCCGCGGTAGTTCATGTCCATGTGGTACCAATGGTTCATCCCCGCGCCGACGATGATCATCGAACGACCGTGGGTCTTGTCGGCGTTGTGCGCGAACTCACGGGCGATGCGGATCATCTGCTCCGCCGGTACACCGGTAATCGCCTCCTGCCAGGCCGGTGTGTAGGGCTTGAGCTGGGTGTAGTCGCTGGCACCGTCGTCCGTCCCGCTGCCACCGACAGTGGCCTCCAGGTGACGGTCGATGCCGTAGTTGGCCGCGGTCAAGTCGAACACCGTGACGGCCAATACCTCACGACCGTCGGCCAGCTTCAGGCGCTTGGCCGGCACATGGTGGTAGAGCACATCGCGCACTGGCACGCTGGGAAAATGCTCGCGTTCAATGCCGCCAAAATAAGGGAACGCAACACGAGCCACTGCGTCGTGATGGCCCAGCATCGACAGGCGCAGGCTGACTTGTCCGCCGTCGGCATCGACCGGTTCCAGGTTCCAGTGGCCGCTCTCGCCCCAACGAAAACCGATGGAGCCACGCGGCACCACCAACCGTTCACCGCTTTCGTCCCAGGCGACGGTCTTCCACTCGGGGTTGTTGGCCTGTTCCAGGTTGGCGGCGAAATCGCTGGCGCGCAGTTGCTTGCCGGGCACCAGGCTGCCGTCTTCGCGGGTTTCCAGCTCGACCAGGATTGGCATGTCGGTGTAGCGGCGCAGGTAGTCGGTGAAATAGGCGCTGGGTGTCTCCAGGTGAAACTCCTTGAAGATCACATGGCCCATCGCGATAGCGAGGGCCGAGTCGGTCCCTTGCTTGGCGCTCATCCACTCATCGCAGAGCTTGGAAATCTCGGCGTAGTCCGGGGTGATGGCGACGGTCTTGGTGCCTTTGTAGCGCACCTCGGTGAAGAAGTGTGCGTCCGGGGTGCGCGTCTGCGGCACGTTGGAGCCCCAGGCAATCAGATAGCCGGAGTTGTACCAGTCGGCGGATTCCGGCACGTCGGTCTGCTCGCCCCAGACCTGCGGCGAGGCCGGCGGCAGGTCGCAATACCAGTCGTAGAACGACAGGCATACACCGCCGATCAATGACAGGTAGCGAGTCCCCGAGGCGTAGGACACCATCGACATCGCCGGGATCGGCGAGAAGCCGGCGATGCGGTCCGGGCCATACTGCTTGATCGTGTAGATATTGGCGGCGGCGACCAGTGTCTGCATTTCCTCCCAGTCGGTGCGCACGAAGCCGCCCCGGCCGCGGATGGATTTGTATTGCTGGCTCTTCTGTGGGTCTTCGACGATGCTCGCCCAGGCCAGCACCGGATCGCTGTGCACCGCCAGCGCATCGCGCCAGAGCTGCACCAGGGCCTTGCGCACGAGCGGATACTTGAGCCGGTTGGCGCTGTACAGGTACCAGGAATAGCTGGCCCCACGCGGGCAGCCTCGCGGTTCATGGTTGGGCAGGTCGGGGCGGGTGCGCGGGTAGTCGGTCTGCTGGGTTTCCCAGGTCACCAGGCCGTTCTTCACGTAGATCTTCCAACTGCACGAACCGGTGCAATTGACCCCGTGGGTCGAGCGGGCAATCTTGTCGAATTGCCAGCGTTGTCGGTAACCGTCTTCCCACTGGCGACTCTCATCGCGAGTCTCGCCATGGCCGTTGGCGAATTCCGGCGGACGCTTGACCAAATAACGCAGGCGATCGATGAAGAAGCTCATGTGTTGCTCCTCGGCAGGGACTAGCAGCTAACCTCGGCATTGCGACGGGTGTAGTAGAACCAGGTCATCGCAATACACAGCACGTAGAAAACGATGAAACCGTAGAGCGCCCATTCCGGGCCGCCGCTCAGTTCGAACGAACTGCCGAACGACTTCGGAATGAAGAAGCCACCGTAGGCGGCCATCGCCGAAATGAAGCCCACCGCAGCCGCGGACTCCTTCTCGCTTTGCAGCGCCTGCTCGGCGGCAGGCAGGTGGGGAAACAGGCGTGGGGTCTGGGTGCGGAAGATCGCCGGGATCATCTGCGTGGTGCTGGCGTTGCCGACGCCGGAGAACAGGAAGAGCAGCAGGAACATGGCGAGGAACCCCCAGAACGCGCCAGGCTGATCCTTGATGCCGATGAAGAACAGCACACCGAAGACACAGCCGCTCATGGCGACGAACACCCATAGGCTGATCCGTCCACCGCCGAAACGGTCCGCCAGGCCACCGGAGAAAGCGCGGCTCAGGGCACCGATCAGTGGCCCGAGGAAGGCGAACTTCAGCACGTCGACATGGGGGAACAGGCGTCCGGCCAGCAACGGGAAACCGGCGGAGAAACCGATGAAGCTGCCGAAGGTGCCGGTGTACAACACACTCATCAGCCAGGTGTGTTTGCGTTGGAAAATCGCCATCTGGTCCTTGAACGAGGACTTGGCGCTGGCGATGTCATTCATGCCGAACCAGGCGGCAATGGCGGCAACCAGGATAAACGGCACCCAGATGAACCCCGCATTCTGCAACCACAGCGGCGTACCTGCCTGGGTGATCTGCGGTTGTCCGCCCAGGCTGCCGAAGACGCCGACGGTGATCACCAGTGGCACCAGGAACTGCATGGTGCTCACGCCCAGGTTGCCCAACCCGGCGTTCAGGCCCATGGCACTGCCCTTGGCCTGCTTGGGGTAGAAGAACGAAATGTTCGCCATGCTCGATGAGAAATTGCCGCCGCCCAGGCCGCAGAGCAAGGCCAGGATCAGCATGACCAGGTACGGCGTCTGTGGATTCTGCACGGCAAAGCCGATCCACAGCGCCGGCACCAGCAACAACGCGGTGGACAGCGCGGTCCAGCGCCGGCCGCCGAAGATCGGCACCATGAAGCTGTAGAAGATTCGCAGGGTGGCGCCGGATAAACCGGGCAGGGCGGCCAGCCAGAACAATTGATTGGCCGTGTAGGCGAAGCCCGCCAGGGGCAGCTTCGCCACCACGACCGACCAGACCATCCAGATGGCGAAGGCCAGCAACAGATTGGGGATCGAAATCCACAGATTGCGCGTCGCGATGCGTTTGCCCGTCTGCGCCCAGAACGCCGGGTCTTCGGGGTGCCATTCGCGCAGCACGAAGGCGCTGGGCGTGGACAGCTCCGGCAGGTCGCGGGTTTCGCGGTGTTCGGCCCACTCGACGCGCTCGGCCCTGCGGATCGAGTAGTGCATCCACAGCAACGCCCCGCTGGCGATCAGGAACAGCAGCATGAAGCAGCTCTGCCAGATGCCGAGCACATCGTTGAGCATTCCGAAGGTCAGCGGCAGCAGGAAGCCACCCAGGCCACCGATCATGCCCACCAGGCCACCGACCACGCCGACGTGTTTCGGGTAATAAGTCGGGATGTGCTTGAACACTGCCGCCTTGCCCAGCGACATGAAAAACCCGAGCACCATCAACACCACGGCGAAGCCGACCAGGCTGAACCGCATCGAAAACTCAACCTCACCGCGCACTCCGGTGACGACGTAGCGGGTCGGTGGGTAGCTGAGCAAGAACGCACACAGCACCGACAGGCTCAACGTCCAGTACATGATCTTGCGCGCACCGTAACGGTCGGACAGCCAGCCACCGAGGATGCGAAACAATGAGGCAGGCACGGTGTACAGCGCGGCGACAGAACCGGCGGCGGCCAGGCCCAGGCCAAACACCTCCATCAAGTAGTGCGGCAACCACAGCGCCAGCGCGACGAAGGCGCCGAAGACGAAGAAGTAATACAGCGAGAAGCGCCAGACGCGCAGCTCCGCCAGCGGCGCCAGTTGATCCTTGAGCGGTATTGGCCGGGCCGTGCGGTCCTGGCTTTGAGGGTCGTTCTTGGCCAGCAGGATGAACAGGACGCCCATACCGCCCAGCACGAGCGCATACACCAGCGCCGCGCCGCGCCAGCCCAGGGCAAGCAGCAGGAACGGCGCGACGAAGTTGGTCACGCCCGCGCCGACGTTACCGGCGCCAAAGATGCCCAGGGCGGTGCCCTGGCGGCCCGGCTCGAACCAGGCGGACGTATAGGCGGTGCCAACGATGAATCCGCCACCGGCCAACCCCACACCCAACGCCGCCAGCAACAGCATCGTGAAGCTGTTGGCGAACGTCAGCAGGTACACGCACAGAGCGGAAGTGAGCATCACCAGGCCAAACACCCAGCGTCCGCCGTAGCGGTCGGTCCACACGCCGAGCAACAGCCTGGAAATGGAACCGGTGAGCACCGGCGTCGCCATCAGCAGGCCGAGCTGTGTGTCCGAGAGACTGAATTCATCCTTGATCTGCAAGCCGAGGATGGAGAACAACGTCCAGGCGGCAAAGCAGAGGGTGAAGGCGAGGGTCGAAAGGCCCAAGGCACGGTACTGGTCGCGAGCCGGAACGATCGTAGCCATGAGCACTGTCCCTTGGGCAGACTTCGGGAACAACACCTTGCGGACCAGCCAAGCGGACCTGGGAACGGTGATAACCGATCCACGACAAAAAGAGTCATCCGAAGGCCGAATCACACTTGATGCTGCTATTGGATAGCGGGGTACCGATGCACGTGACGAAACTTAATCGAGACGCAACGAGGAGGATAGACAAGGAATTTTGGGGGCGCAAAAAATCTGACCGTTTTGCAGGTCAGAAGAGAACTGATCGAAATCATCTCTCTTCGCGACAAGTCACCTAAGATGCGGCTCCTCTGGAATTGTCAAGGACGACTATATTTCCGTCTCATCACCACGGATGGCTGATAGGAGCACTCGCAATGAAAAGCTGGTACAGCATCGTCGGCATGCTGCTGATCACGACCGTGACGTTACTGATCGACATACCTGTTTATACCTGGCTGACCTCGGCAACCTTGAGCCTGGTGCTTGGCACGACCGCATTGATCTACATGGCGACCGCGTGCCTGTTGGCCAGCCGCTGGTCGGTGGTGGAGCATCTGTTTGGTGGCCTGGACCGGGTCTATGACGTGCATAAGTGGATGGGGATCTGGGCGCTGGTATTTGCCACTTACCACTTTGTGTTCAAGGCCAACCTGGATGTGTGGAATAGCGTGCCGATCATGGAGCTGCCCAAGTACTGGACACGGCTGGTGCGGCAGTTGAGCTATGCCGCCCTGGTGATGATTGTGCTGTTGGCCTTGAACCGTAATATTCCTTACAAGGTCTGGCGCTGGTGGCACAAGTTGTCCGGGCCACTGTTTCTGCTGGTGGTCCTGCACTGGTTGAGTTTCAAATCACCGATCACCCTGAACAGTCCCGCCGGTATTTGGGTGGCAACATTCTGTGGGCTGGGTGTGGTGGCGGCACTCTACAAACTGCTGTTTTATCCCTTTGTTGCCCGTGCCGGGGAATATCAGGTCACAGCGGTTTCCAGCGACAAAAGTGCCGTGCACCTGACCTTGGAACCGGTGCATAAAGGGTTTCCGTTCAAGGCCGGGCAGTTCGCTTTTCTGGCTATGAAGGAGAAAGGCCTGCGTGAACCGCATCCATTCACCATCGCTAATGCCCATGGACCCGAAGGCCAGATCGAATTCGTGATCCGAGCGCTGGGGGATTACACCGAAACGTTGCGAGAACAGGTCAAGGTGGGAATGCTTGCTGACATCTACGCGCCTCATGGTCGCTTCAGGCGCCAGGCCCAGGCCGAACGGGAAATCTGGATTGGCGCCGGGGTAGGGATCTCACCGTTCGTGTCTTGGTTACAAGATTCGAAAGGCGAGGATTTCGACAAGGCCACCCTGGTGTATTGCTTCAATCCCTCACGGGCGTTTCCGCCTGCCGCAAGGTTGCAAACGATGGCGCAGGAACGTGGCATGAAGTTTGTCGGCAATGCCGGCGGTGTCGAAAAACTCGCCGACACCTTGCGCGAAGCGGTGGTCCAGGCCGAACCGAACAAGGTCCATGTCAGTTTTTGTGGGCCCAAGGGCTTGCTGACCCAGGTGCGTGAATTGATGCGGATCAGCCGGATTCCGGAAGCCAATCTGCACGTCGAACTTTTCGAGTTCCGTTGAAGCGGCACTGACCTCGCCGCAAGTATTTCGAGCAAAGCCTGATGGCTGGCGGTCTCAAGACAATAGTTCGATATTGGGCTGGGACGAGGTCAAGGGCTTCAGCCATGCGATTGTCAGCCACATGGCCAAAAGCGCAATGCAATAAAGTCGAGCACTCATCCTGTGGCGAGGGCGCTTGCTCCCGCTGGGCTGCGAAGCAGCCCCCGGAGATGCCTGATAGACCGAGTTGCCAGACTTTGGGGCCGCTTCGCGCCCCAGCGGGAGCAAGCGCCCTCGCCACTGGGATGTGATCAGCCTCTGGTCTTCAGGCTGCGTTCCATCCGCGCGATGCCTTCTTCGAGCAGCGCCCGTGGGCAACCGAAGTTCAGGCGCACGAACTGCTTGGCATCGTCGCCAAAATCCAGTCCGGCGCTCAGCCCGACCTTGGCCTGTTCCAGGAAGAAACCGTGGGGATCGTCCAGCCCCAGGCCGGAGCAATCCAGCCAAGCCAGGTAAGTGCCCTGGGGCACGGTCATGGTGATGCCCGGCAGGCGGGTGTTCACTGCATCGACCAGGTAATCACGGTTGGCTTGCAGGTAAACCTTCAACGCATCGAGCCACGGACCCGCTTCGCTGTAGGCCGCCCGGGTCGCTTCCAGGCCCAGGGCATTGACGCTGTCGACCATGCCGGCCCGGGCGTTGTTGACCCGCTCGCGAACCTCGGCGTTCTGGATGATGGCGAACGAAGTCTTCAACCCGGCGATGTTGTAGGCCTTGCTGGCGGACATCAGGGTGATGGTGCGCTCGGCGATCTGCGGACTGAGGGACGCGGTCGGAATGTGCACCCGGCCGTCGAAACACAGTTCGGCATGGATCTCGTCTGAGATGATCCAGGCGTCCTGCTCCAGGCAAATGTCCGCCACCGCTTGCAGTTCTTCACGGTCGAACACCTTGCCCAGCGGGTTGTGCGGGTTGCTCAACAGCAGCGCGCCGCCACCTTGCAGCGCTTCGCGCAGTGCGGCCAAGGGCGTCTGGAATTCACCGCCGACCGGGGTGAACGGCAGTTCGACCTTGTTCAATTGCCAGTGGCCCGGCGCATTGCGCAGCGGCGGGTAATTGGGCACCTGCACCACGACATTCTGCCGGGGCTCCACCAGCGCATGCAGCGCCATGTTGAAACCCGGTTCCACGCCGGGCAGGAACACGATCTGTTGCGGCTCGACGCGCCAGGCGTATTTGCTCCACAGGTCCGCCACCACAGCGGCCCGCAGGTTGTCCTGGGCCACGCTGTAGCCAAGCATCGGATGTTCGAGGCGTTTGTGCAGTGCGTCGATGATCACTGGCGGGGCGGGGAAATCCATATCGGCCACCCACATCGGCAACACATCGGCCGGGTAGCGGCTCCATTTGGTGCTACCGGTACCGTGGCGCTCGAACACCGGGTCGAAATCGAAAGTCATGAGGGTTCCATCAATCAGGGCTTTGGGATGCTGGACATCATAGAGCAAGACCGGTTGCGACGTGGCACGTTCGTTTCGATCGCGATTGATCACCTGAAATTCCCTCGGATCAGGCAAAAATGCCGGCGGATCCGGCAAGCGGATCGCCGCTTCGCTCCACATACTCTCGCGGCCCGAGGCCCCGTCGCAGACGTATCGCGTGACGGGGCTTCTTTGTGGGCGGTCGAAAATATGTACGAGTAGCTGATATGGAAAACAACACGATCCGCTTTGCCTGCAATGGCTGTGGAATCTGCTGCAAAGGCCGGCTGATTCCGCTGACGCTGGACGAGGCACGGCAGTGGCTCAAGCGCGGGCATGAGGTGGCCGTGGTACTGGAGGCATTCGATGAGTCGACCTGGCCTACGCAACCGCGCCAATTTGCCCACAGCGCCCAAAGAGCCGTGGAGGTCACCAGTGGCGATGCTCGAATCCGAGTCGTTGCAGTACTGGCCGGTAATGCGCTGACGCAATGCAGCAACCTCGGCGACGACGGTCGTTGCGGAATCTATGAAGAGCGGCCGTTGGTTTGCCGGATCTACCCGATGGAAATCAATCCACTCATTGCCCTGAATACCAAAGACAAGATCTGTCCTCCCGAGGTCTGGGAGGAGGGGGAGGTGATATTCACTGACCGCGTGGTCGATCCGATCCTGGCCGACCAGATCGAACGCTCCCGTCAGGCCGACAGGGATGACGCGCAGGCCAAGCTCGCATTGTGTGAAGCCATGGGCATCACCGTCGCCGCCTGGAAGGGCAACGCGCTGGCGGTGTATCAGCCGGACCGCGCGCGGTGGCTTGAAGCGATCGCCCGCCATGACCAGGCGCCCGTGACACCGGCAGGCCTGGATTGGACGGTAAGGGTCGAGACGCCGGCGCTGGCCGAACAACTGCAGCGGGCGGGTGTGGCGTTGGATGATCGGCGTTCCACCGACTACATCTTCCAGAACCTCTAGGTTTTCGGCGAAACCCTCGTTTTGTGCAGTCACAACTCCTGAAACATCTTGTCATACATGGCTCGGTGTTACTCAAAGCCGTTTCGGCTCGTCGGATCGTGCAAGAAATTTCGCCGATCAGGCAAGCGGCCCGAGCCGCTGATCCAGCATACTGCGTTCAAACGGATCAACGACTTGCAGGTCATGGCCAACGGTGTTGTCCATGACCTGCAATCGGTCGTGGGCCGATGTTTTCAAGGAGTGGGATGTGCACACCGATTCAATCAGCGACCCGGGCGCTGGCGACATCCGTCGCCTGGCCGCTTCGGTCAGCCGGATTTTGCCTGGCGACGGCGATCAGGTGACCGCCATTGCCGGCTTGAGCCTGCATCGGCGCGACGCAATCACTGAACCGACACACTGCCTCTATGGCTTGGGCATCGGCATTGCCTTGCAAGGTTGCAAGCAAGCCATGATCGGCGACGAGATACTTGCCTGCGCGCCCGGCCAGTCGATGGTGGCTTGCGTGGACCTGCCCGTCATTTCACGTGTCTCCCAAGCCAGCGTCGCCGAGCCATTCCTGGGCATGATGCTGCGGTTCGAAAGCACGCTGGTGATGCAAGTGGCAGAGCGCCTGCAGTTGTCACAACGCATGAAGGACGACGCGTTTCGACCGATTACCGTGCAGGCACTGGACGGCACCGTGCTCGATGCCCTGGGGCGATTGATCAACCTGCTGGAGGAACCTCACCTGCTTGACGTGCTGGCGCCGCTGATCAAGGAAGAGATCGTCGCGCGCCTGTTGAGCGGTGCTCACGCGCCGCAATTGCTGCATGTCATCGCGGCCGGCTCGCCGAGCCAGCACATTGCCAAGACGGTGGCGTGGTTGAAGCTGAATTTTCGCCAGGCGTTGCGCATGGACGATCTGGCGGCACAAGCCCACATGAGTCCTTCCACGTTTCGCCAGCATTTTCGTACCGTGACAGGCATGAGCCCATTGCAGTACCAAAAACAATTGCGGCTACAAACTGCCCGGCAGTTGATGTTGAGCCAGAAAGTCGACGCCAGCAGTGCGGGAGGGCTGGTGGGTTATGAAAGCGCCTCGCAGTTCAGCCGTGAATACAGTCGCCTGTTCGGGGCACCGCCGCAGCGGGACATCAAGCGAATGCGTTTGTGACGGTGCTGGTCAAAAGAAGGCTGTGCGGCGTGGCGATGCAGCCGCGCAGCCTTCATGCGCTCGTCACGCCAGCCTGAACGGCAACTCACGCAGCGGCTTGCCGGTCAGGCTGGCCACCGCGTTGGCGAAAGCCGGGGCCAGCGCTGGCAAGCCGGGTTCACCCATCCCGGTGGGGGGCTCGGCGCTCGGCACGATGTGCACGGCAATCTGCGGCATGTCGGTGATGCGCGGCACACTGAAATCGGCAAAGTTGCTTTGCTGCACCACACCGTCTTTCAGGGTGACGGCACCGCCGGGCAGGCACATCGACAAGCCCATCAGCGCCGCGCCTTGCACCTGCGCCTCGACGCTGCGCGGGTTGACCGCCAGGTTGCAGTGCACGCCGGCCGTTACGTTGTGCAGCACCGGGCGACCGTCCTGTACCGAGGCTTCGACGACGTAGGCCACCACCGAACTGAACGACTCGTGCACCGCCACGCCCCAGGCTCGACCCGCTGGCAGTTGGTGCTTGCCGTATCCGCTCTGGTCCACCGCCAATTGCAGCGCCGCGCGATGGCGCGGGCTTTGCTCGCCGAACAGCTTCATCCGATAGGCCACGGGGTCCTGCCCGGTCGTGCGGGCGATCTCGTCGATTAACGTTTCCATCACGAACGCCGTGTGGGTGGAGCCGACGCTTCGCCACCACAGCACCGGAACATTGAGCTTGGGATGATGCACCGTCAGGCGCATGGGCAAAGGGTAAGGGTCGCGCAGACCTTCGGTGGCGGTAGGGTCGATACCGTTTTTCACCCGTCCACCAAACAGCGTGCCGCTGAGGATCGATTGCCCGACCAGCACGTGATCCCATGCCAGCACCTTGCCGCTGTCATCGAAACCGATGCGCGCACGGTGCAGGTGCATGGGGCGGTAGTAGCCGCCCTTGATGTCATCCTCCCGGCTCCAGAGGGTGCGGATCGGCGCGTTGATCCCAGCGGTGCGCGCGGCCTTGGCGACTTCGCACGCCAGGACGACGAAGTCGTTGGTGGGCACGCCACGCCGGCCAAAGCCTCCGCCGGCGGTCTGTACATTCACTTGGACCTGTTCGGGCGTTAGGTTCAGCACCTTGGCGGCCGCAGCGCCGTCGCCACCGGGGAACTGCGTGCCGACCCACAATTGAGCGCCATCACCGGCCAGCTGCACGGTGCAGTTAAGGGGCTCCATGGGGGCGTGGGCGAGATAAGGGAAAATGAACTCGGCCTCCAGCCGATGCGGCGCGCCGGCCAGCGGCGCCATGTCGGCATCGAAGTGGCGCGGGCCCGGCTGTCCGGCCAGTTCGCGGTATTGCGCCAGTTGTTTTTCGCTGTCCACTTTCTCGACGTCTGCGGTGTTCCACTCCACCTTCAGCGCATCGCGTGCCAGTTTCGCCTGCCAGTAACTGTCCGCCACCACCGCAACGCCTTCGGCGCCACCGTCCAACGGCACGCGCAGCACGGCCTTGACGCCTTTGGCGGCACGCGCGGCGCTGTCATCCAGCGTAGCGATCCTGGCGCCGAACACCGGTGGCCGAGCCACGACAGCAGTGAGTTGCCCCGGCAGGTGCATGTCGATGCCGAACGCCTGCTGGCCGCTGCTCTTGGCCTTGGCATCGATACGGTTGGTGGCATGGCCGATAATGCGGAAATCCTTGGGATCCTTGAGGGTGATCTGTTCGGGCACCGGCATCGTCATCGCGGCTTCGGCCAGCTCACCGTAGCTCGCTTTACGGCCCGCCGGGCCCAGCACCGTCCCGGCTTGGGTGCTCAGGCTCGCCACATCGACGTTCCAGCGCGCAGCGGCGGCACTCAGCAACATGGCGCGAGCTCGGGCGCCCAGTTCGCGGTACTGGGTATAGCTGTTCTTGATCGAGTTGGAGCCGCCGGTGAGGTGGATGCCGAAGGCCGGGTCCATGTAGGCCGCGTCGCTGTTACCGTTGCGGCTGCGCACCAGGCTCCAGTCGGCATCGAGTTCCTCGGCGAGAATCATCGGCAAGCCCGTCTGCACGCCCTGGCCGAACTCCAGGCGGTTGATGGTCACCGTGACCTCGCCGTTGGGCGCGATCTGTACGAAGGCGGAGGGTTGCTGGGTCGGCTTGAGCGGCGCGGCTGCGGCGCCATTGGTTTGCTGCGCCAGGGCCAGGTGCGGGAACGCACCCAAGGCCAACCCGCCGATGCCGACGATCTTGAGAAAGCTGCGGCGAGGCAGTGTAGCGGGGCGGTCAGCCTCGTCGCGGTCAAGCATGTGCTGCAAGGCGCGGGGGAGCTCGTTCGGGAAAATCTCGTTCAACATGGTCGGCTCCGATCAGGCAAGGGCTTTGGCGGCATCGGCCACCGCGGCGCGGATACGGGCGTAGGTGCCACAACGGCAGATGTTGCCGGCCATGGCCGAGTCTATTTCGGCCGCCGTGGGCTGCTTGCCTTTGGGCTGGGCCTTGAGAAACGCGGTCGCGCTCATGATCTGGCCGCTCTGGCAGTAGCCGCATTGCGCCACGTCGTGCTTGACCCAGGCCTCGTGCACGGCGTTGCCGACCGGGTCGCTGCCGTCGGTGGCTGCTTCGATGGTGGTGATTTTCTTGCCTTCGGCGGCGGCAATGGGCGTCACGCAGGAGCGAATGGCCTGGCCGTCCAGATGCACGGTACAAGCCCCGCACAGGGCCGCGCCGCAACCGAACTTGGTGCCGGTCATGCCCAGCGTGTCGCGCAGGGTCCAGAGAATCGGGGTGCCGGGGTCGACATCGACCGTGTACTCACGGCCATTGATATTGAGGGCGCTCATAGGCGAAGCTCCAGAGGGATTGGCTCTGGTTGACTATAGGAAGGAATGTTCAACGTGGGTTGCACGATTTGAGCGGATGATTGCTCGATCCTGCAAATGTGCAGGGCCTCGACTAGGCCGAAAGCGAGCCGGCCGCCTGCTCAGGACTTCTTCGCAATCACCAGCATGCCCGCCACGATCAGCCCCGCGCCAATCAGCATGCGCACCGAGATGACTTCCCGCAGGACGAGCCAAGCCAACAGCATCGCGACGACAACGCTGCCTTTGTCGATCAACGCCACCGTGGCGACGTCACCGAGCTTCAGGGCCTTGTAGTAGAAAATCCACGACAGCGCCGTGGTCACGCCGGAGAGGCCAAGCCACAGCAGGTTCTGCGACGTGACCTGGGTGATCTGCTGGACCGGAACCGCCCACGCCGCAAACATCAGGACGAACAGGCAGACGAACAGCGTGCGAACGGTGAGCCCCAGTTCAGCGGTTATCCCGTTGAGCCCCATCTTGGCGATGACGGAGGTGAAGCCGGCGAAAAACATCGAGATGCATGCGTAGATCACCCATTTTTCCATTGTCTGCGCTCCAGGGCATCGTCCCATTATCGAGTAGCAAGTGAATCAGTCGTTGAGTTCGGGCAACCCGTCGGGCAACACGGGTTGAGGCTTGGGTGCTGCGGCATCGAACCAGGTCGGCCAGGAACTGCGATGACGGTGCTCGATCTGCACGCAGGGGATCAGTCGGTCGGTGAGCACCTGGGTCTGCGCCACGCTGACCGCCAGGCGATACTTGACGCTGTGCACGCATTCGCGATCACCGAACTCGCAACGGTTGAGGCTTGTTCCGCCACAGGGGCCGTTAGCCAACCCTTTTGGACAGGTCTCGGGGCAGATGTAGAGCGTGTCTTCAAGCCGGCAACGCCCGCACGTGTCGCAGCCCACCAAGGGGCGTTTGATCCGGCGTTCGAGCTGATGCAGCCACTGCGCAGGCGCTGGGTTGCTCCACAGCGGCCGAGTGACGGCCCAGCCGAAGGCCTTGCTCAGGGCGGTGGTGCGGCTGAAAAACTGGTGGTGCATCGCGTCCAGCAGGCGGTAGCGCAGTTTCTCCCGGGTGGAGGCGCTGACCTGGCGCTGGCCGGTGTGCCAATCGTGTTCGGGCGGGTGAAAGGTGACGGTCGGCAAATTTCCCTGCATCCAGGCGGCTTTCCACGCCGCTTCCCATTGCTCCAGGGTGTGAATTTGCCCAAGCAGGGGTTCAAGGGCGCGCTCCAGCGCCTGGAACTGTTCGAGTTCATGGACGCCGGACAGGTTGATCCCGGCATACCCCATCAGCCGCAGGCCGATGATCTGCAAGGCCAGGCGTTCGGTCGCCCGGTCCTTGGCGTATTGCTTGGAGACGGCGACCTCGGCGGCCAGCACGGCGCGGATCGACGGGCTGACGGTCACGCCTGCGACGTGTTCGAGCATCCTGGCGCGGCCATCGGTCAGGGCCATGACGCAGGCCAACAGGGGCTTGGGCTGTGGCTGATGGTTCATCCAGTCCAGGGCTTCACGGTACTTCGCCATGTCGAAGCCCAATTGCAGGATGAGGAAGTCTGCGCCGGCGGCGAGTTTCTTCTCGGCCTTGAAATACTGGGCGCCGCCTTCTTCCTCACGGTACTTGAATGGATTCAGCGCGGCGCCGAGCAACCAATCGGGACGGGCCTGACGGACGATCTGCAACGCCGCGACGGACTCCAGATAACGCACGGGACGCTCGCCAGGCACATGGCCGGGCAACCGATCGCCGGTGAGCAGCAACAGTTGCTCCAGGCCGGCGGTGTCCATGCGCGGCAACTGGGCGAGCAGGTCGCCGCGCTCGCGATCCTTGCCGGAAAAATGCAGCAGCGTCGGCACCGGTTGGGTGAGGCTGTTGCAAGCGTCCAGCGGCGACATGTCCAGGCTGCTGCCGACGCGATCGGCGATGGACACTGCCAGCGGCCAGTCGCACAGCCGGGTGCGGGCCATCACCGCTTCGAGCGTGGCAAAGCGGGCGCTGGAGGGCTTGGGCACGAATTCCATGACGCAGACGAAGGTCTTGTCGCGCAGCGCGGTCTTCAAAACACTCATCGAGGACGGTTACCTGGTTGGGGCAGGAGGGGCATTATCAGGCAATTGGTGGGGTAAAAGCTTGCCTGAAATCGCAGTGTATGGGTCTGAAACAGACATGGGGGTGGCGTGCGAAGACGTGAGTATATTTGTGACGAGGGACTGTGTCTCCATTGTGGGAGCAAGGCTTGCCCGCGATGCAGGCGCCTCGTTCCCCCCGCCAGACCGTGTGGTCTGTATCGCGGGCAAGCCTTGCTCCCACGGGTTTCTCCACTTTCCTTGAGTGAGCGGTATTGCCGATAAGGTGCAACTCAGTCCTTATTCTGTAGCGCTCCCAACAACCGTTGTTGCCGCCACGCCGGCGCGCTGGTGGGGAAAAGCACGTCGCTCGGCCGAAAACGGCCGAGGCCGCAGGCGGCAGTGATGCGTTGGCGTTGCAGGCCTCGGGCAAGGGCTTGCTGAAAACTGCCTTCGCTGTGCGGCTGCCCGAGGATATAGCCGATGCCCGTCTGGAAGTCGGCGCCGTGGGCTTGCCACCAGGCTGCGATTGCCGGCGGGTCGGGCCAGGGCAGGTTGTCGTCGGGATCCATGGCGACATGGGGATCTTCCGGGTCGTCGTTCGGGCCGGCGTCGAAATCCGGCAGGTCATGCCGTTCCAGATCGAGCAACGTCAGGTCCGCGCCGGTCATGAGGCTGAACGCTTCGCCAGCGACGCGGGCATAGGGCAGGTCGCTCATCTGTTGGATCAACCACGGTACGCTGACAGGATCGCCCAGCAGTCCGATGGCCTGGATGCCAACACGTCGTTGCGTGGGGTTCTGGATCAGTTGGCGGATCCACGCGATGCTGTAATCGCGAGGTTGCCAGGCCAGCAAGACGCAGAGCGCGCGGTACTGGTGCGCGCCCGGCTGTTCAGCGAACGGGCGCAGCAGTTCCAGGGCCGGCCCGTCGCCCATCTGCGCAATGGCCCAATTGGCCCAGAAGCGCGTGGCTGGGTTTGTGTGGAGACGGTGTGCGGCGATGACCGGCGTCAAGTCGTGCCGGCGCAGTTCACCGGCCGTGCGAGCCGCCCGTGCCAGCACACTGGGATCGGCATGGGACAGTTCGCTCAGCAGGACGGGGCCAGGGTCGTGACGATGCATGCCGCAGGCGGCCAGGCCAAGGCGACGGAACAGCGATTCGGGGGATGCGAGCATCAGGTCGATCCAGGGCGCCACTCGTTCCCAGTCGAGCCAGCCCAAGGCCATCAGATAACCGCGCTCCGTTTCGACGGCGTTTCGCAGATGCCCGCTCAGTCGCGACAAAACCTTTGCCTCTGCTGCTTCGAAAGCCAGCACCGCGCTGGCGAACATCTCGCCGACAGTATGGGGACCAAGCTGCGCGAGCAGGATCTCCAGGCCCGCCGGGCCGGCGATGCGCAAGCCGTCCAGATGGGCTTCGATGCGTTCGTCCAGTTTGCCGAGGTCGTCAAGGTCGTAGTGGGGCCCACGCACGGCGTTATCGTGAAGCAGGATGAGGAAGCAGGCTTCTTCGGCGTGTTGCTCGATCATTGACGAGAGGGGGGCCATGGCGGTCGTGTCTCGTTACGCAGACGGTCTCAATTGATCTGCACCGAACCGCCCTTGATGCGGTTCACTCCGGATGATCGGCTCGACAGGTAGGCGCCGCGGATCAGCACCTTGCCCTCGCGGGTGAGGGTGATGCTCGCCTTGCCGCAGCGCAGGACGATTTCGCGTTCTGCGCTGAACTCCAATCGCTGGCCATCCAGGTGAGCGACGACGGGCGTCGTGGTGTGCGGCAGGCGCTGGATGCGACCGATCACCAGGGGGCGGGCCGGGTCGCCGGCTTCGAACATCAGCGCCACCTGGGCGCCAATGTCCTCGCGGTTCAGGGGCGTGGTGGTGCGCGCGACGAGGCCCGTGTCGCCGGGGCAGCCGGGAAAACCCACCACGGGCGCGTCCGCCTCGGGTACATCCAGCAGCACACCGATGACGACGCCCTCCAGGCGAGTGGGTGTGCAGGAGGCGGGCAGCGGGGATGAGACGGTCATGACACACGCTCCATGGCTAGTTCTGCAGGATTTTCTGGCCTTTGACGATCACGTTCCGATTGGCCTCGATCTTGATCGCACCGGAGCCGTCGACGGTGATGTTCTTGCCGCTGATCGTGATGGTGCCGTCCTTTTTCAGGGTGATGCTGGCCGCGCCCGTGGTCAGGGTGATGGAGTCGCCGGCGGTGAGGGAAAAGTGCTTGCCGACGTCCAGACTGTCGTTCTGCTTGATGTTGGTGGAACGGTTCTGGCCGACGTCGCGGGATTCGCTTTGGCCGATCTGGGTGTTCTGGTTGCCATTGATCTCGATGCCTTCGTTGCCCTGGACCGTTTCGTTGCGGTTGCCCGAGATGCCGATGGTCTCGTTGCCGCCGACGTCCTCGGTGCGGTTGCTGGCGATGCTGATGCGTTCGTTGGCGCCGACCTTTTCCGTCCGGTCCGCACCGATGGTGATGGTCTCGTTGCTCCCCACGTTCTCGGTGCGGTTGGCGCCAATGGTGATTTTTTCGTTGCTGCCGACCTTTTCCTTGCGATCCACACCGATGGTGATGGTTTCGTTGTTATCGACGGTTTCGGTGCGGTCGTGCTTGACGTGCACGGTCTCGTCGTTGTCGATGGTTTTGCGGCGGTCGTGGCCAACCCAGTGGGTCTCGTCGTTCTCGACTTCGATGTCCTGGTTTTTTTCGGCGTGGATAAACAGTTGCTCGGCGCCTTTCTTGTCCTCCATGCGGATTTCATTGAAGTTGGCCGGGGAGCCCCCCTTACTCGAGCGGCTTTTCACCCCGCTCTGGGTGGCGTTGGCCGGCAGCGAGTAGGGCACGGTCTGTTCGGCGTTATAGACGCGGCCGGTGATGATCGGCCGGTCCGGATCGCCTTCGAGGAAGCTGACGATCACCTCCTGGCCGATCCGCGGGATCTGCACGGCGCCCCAGTTCTTGCCGGCCCAGGCCTGGGACACGCGTATCCAGCAGGAGCTGTTTTCGTTGGATTGATCATGGCGATCCCAGTGGAAATGCACCTTGACCCGGCCATGCTGGTCGGTCCAGATTTCCTCGCCGCCCGGCCCCACCACCACGGCGGTCTGCGGCCCGCGGACAATGGGTATGGGCGTCATGGGCAGGGGACGGAACACTTGCCGGGCGTCCATGCAGTCCAGTTCGCTGATGAACGGCTCGTCCTGCTCCGACTGCCCGCTTTCCTGCCCTGTTTCGTAGCGATCCTGGCGAATCTGATAACGGGCGGCCACCACCAGGTATTCGCGGTTCTGGTCGCCACGGTCGTAGCCGGTCAGGTTGAACAGATGACCGCAGCCCAACCCACGGGCGCGGCCACGCAACTGCACGCGTTCGAACTGGCTATGAATCGCCTCGATGCGTGTGCGCGCATAGTGCTCGCCATCGCTGCCTTGTACGTATTCGCCGGGGTAGTCGTAGAGCGGGTGATCGCCGTTGCTGTGGTCGCGAGGCACGCTGGAGCGCACTTCCAGGCTGGCACGCGGGCGCAGGAAGTCGTAGTCGTTCAGCGCGAGGGAACCGGGTTGTACTTCCCGCGCCAGTTGCCAGTCGTAGAAATGATCGCGCTCGCGCATTTGCCGATCGGGCGGGTAGAAGGGCACCGAGTCGTAGTTCGCCGCTGTGGTGTGGGCGCCATAGGCGTCGGCCAGCACCAGGACATGCCGTTCTTTTTCATGGCGAAAGTAGTAATAGATGCCTTCCTGTTCCATCAACCGGCTGACGAAGTCGAAGCTGGTTTCGCGGTATTGCACGCAATATTCCCACTCGCGATAGCTGCCGCTCAGGCCGTCTTCGAAATCGGAGAAACCCAGGTCGCGGAACACCTGCTGGATGATGTCCGGCACCGTCTTGTTCTGGAAAATCCGACAGTCCGAGGTGCGTGTCAGCAGCCAGAACCACGGCCGCAGGCTGACGCGGTAACCGGCGAACTGACCATGACCGGTCAGTTGCCGACAACTGCTGGCAATGCCGTGGAAATAGCGTTTGCCGCCGTCGTGCAGTTCCAGGGTCAGCCCCATCGGCTTGCCCAGCAACTGGTCGAACGTGATCGCCCGGTCTTCCGAGGTGAGGTCCAACTCATAGTGAAACAGCCGCCCCAGCTCTTCGCTGCCGTCCATGCCTTGCAGCAGCAAGACATCGTCGCCGAGGGGGCTGTCGACCTGCACCAAGCGGTTGTTTTGCGTGATTGGCATCAACGGCGTCCTCTGGCTCGGGTTCGGGCGTCAGTGGGCCGTCTTGACTGCATGTTGCTGTCTTTCCACCACAGGATGATCTCCGTATCGGTCTATCGATTCGACGCTCGGTCCTATCCGTCTCCTCAGCAAGCGTAGACGGGAATGGCGGTAATGCTGTCCATAAGGCAGTCGACAACCCCGTGGCGAGGGAGTTTGCTCCCGCTGGCCTGCAAGGCAGGCCCCTGCGTTGCTCCAGTTAAACCGCATTCTCCAGCAGGATCGACACGAGTGTTTGGAGAGGGGATTACGACGACCGGCTACGCAGGCGGCTGATCTTGGCACGGCGGGTATCTTTGCCCGTTACTTGGTGGTTTCATGGCGCTCTATCGAATGGAGCCTTTATCCAATGGGAACCGCGCATGCACGAGTCCATCAGTCTGGAGATTGATCGCAACGATCTCCGTTGCCGGTTCAGGCGTGGCGTCGTGGAGATCCCGGTGCATCACATGCGAGGGGGAACTTCTACGGGGATCGTGATCTGGGAGCCACTGGTGCCCAGTGACGAGAAGCTTCGCGCGGAGCTGCTCAGGCACCTGATGGGCGTGCCCCAAACGGGGCAGGCGCCGGGGAATCGGCAGATATCGGGACTGGGGCGAGGGCCGGCCACGAGCAACAAAGTGTTCTTGGCGAACATCGAGCCAACACCGGGCGGGCGCCGAATCGTCAGCACGCTCGCGCAGCTTGCCAGTGGCCACGGCGACATCGACTGGAGTGTGAACTGCGGCAACATGTCCTCGGCGTTGCCGCTCTGGGCGGTCGACAGTGGCCTGATCGAACCTCCGGCAAGCGGTGTGTGTGAAATCGAAATCCACAACACCAACACCGGCGTCGTCACCCTCAGCCGGATGTTTCGCGAGGAGGATGGGCGGTTTGCGCTGGCCGAGATTCCCGGCGTGCTTGGGGCATTTCCCAAGGTCGATCTCTTTTTGCAGTCCCCGGTCGGTAACAAGACCGGCGCGCTGCTGCCGACCGGCGCGGTGGTCGACACCGTTGAAGGGCATGAGGTGTCCTGTGTGGATGTCGCGGTGCCCATGGTGATCGCCAAGGCTTCGAGCTTCGGCAAGACCGGCCATGAGCCGATCGCCGATCTTGAAAACGATACCGCTTTCATGGCCGAGCTTCGCAAGGTCTGGGTAGCGGCGGGGCTCAAGATGCAGCTTCGCCGCCGCGATGGCGTGCTGATGACCCGAGCCGAGATCGAAAGGAGCGAAACGATCCCGAAAGCTTGCATCGTCGGGGCGCCGCGCAATGGCGGCAATATCTCGGTGCGATACTTCACTCCCCAGACAGGACATGCCTCCATGGCGGTTTCGGGAGGTTGCTGTCTCGCGGCGGCGTGTTTGTTGCCAGGAAGCATTGCGAACCAGGTAGCGACCGGAGTCGCAGGACTCTCAACAGCGTATTCCGATATCGAAGTGAGCATCGAGAACCCGGCCGGCAAGCTGGACGCCACCGTCACCGCCAAGCGCGTGGGGGAGCGCATCGAGATTGAAGCAGCGGCTTATCGCCGAAGCACCCAGGTGCTCATGCGTGGCGATGTCCCGCTGTACGGTGCTTCGGCTGGGCTTATCGAGGCATTGAGGTCAACGCGAGCGATTCAGTGAATCGCTTCATCTTGCTGGCGGCTCGTCGCCAACGCCTCGGGCAAAGCGCAAAGCCAGCTGCGTGCTATCGTTCAAAACAACCAGAAGGAATGTGCACCACAAAAAAGGAGGCGCGGGCTCGTAGCGCCACGGCACAGGGTTCTTATGCTGCCAGGCGTTGTGCGCGAGCCGCCAGACACGCACATGCAGATCACCAGCAACACCACCCCGTTTCTCGCCGAACGCTTTGTTTCAACAGATAAGAGCGGACAGAAACACTGCGTTGTGGTGGTCAGGGCGACCTTTGACGTTAACGATCAGGGTCGCTGCGTGCCGGCACCGGAGCAGGTGCCCTTTGTCTATTGCGATCAGCATCACGGCGATCCGGGCACGACCTCGGTCCGTTTCGAGACTGACTTTGCACCGGTGAAGCCACGGGTCGATGTGCTGGTCCACGCTCTGGCCGTTTCTTCAAGCGGTGAGCCAGTGACCCGGTTACAGGTGGGCTTCGCGGGTGCTGGTATCCATAAGGTCGCCGTGGTGAGCGGCGACCGCGTGTGGACACTCGGTGTCACCGGCATCATCGCGTCGCCACCGTTGCCCTTCACCTCGATGCCGCTTTCCTGGGACCGCGCCTTTGGTGGCAGCGACTTGTCCCATGACGATCAGACGAAACGTGGCAGCGATCTTCGTAATCTCACCGGCGTTGGCTTCCATCTCAATGACCGAGACGACAGCATCCTCAACACGAGGCTGCCAAACGTGGAGCGCCACGGCGATCTGATGAGCGCTTGGACGGATAAGCCGCAACCCATCGGTTTTACGCCCGTCGGCCGGGGCTGGCACCCGCGTATCGGTTTCGCCGGAACATACGACCGGCACTGGTTCGAGACACGCCGTCCGTTTCTGCCGGAAAACTTCGACACTCGTTATTTCCAGGCGGCGCCGCTCGACCAGCAGTTGGATCGCCTGGAGGCTGACACACGCTTCACCTGCGCCAATATGAGTCCGGGTGGAACGTTCGTCGCACACACGCCGGCCTTCGACATCCCGGTCACCTTTCGCTTCGAAAGCCGCCAGGTACAGGCGGTCATCCACGCCGACACCGTTATCCTCGACCCCGGTGGCGCCCGGCTGACATTGCTCGGCCGGACATCGGTAGCGCTGCCTCGAAAACTGGCGCAACTGCGAGAGATACAGGTCGGCCAGCGCCGTTATGCCGACCAGCCCGGCAAACCGCATTTTGCCAACCTGGCTGACCTGGTCACCGCAGTCGGGCATGGGGAGACGAAGGCATGATGCAGCCCGTCTACCTGTCTTGCCTGGGATTGGTCTGCGCGGTCGGCTTGTCACCTGCGGCGGCCGCAGCGGCCATGCGTGCGGGGATCAGCGGCTTCGAGGAGTTGCCGTGGGTCGAAGACGGCTTGGAACCGATCATCGGCGCGAGGGTGCCCACGGTGGCGGAGGATCTCCACGGGCGTGCCCGGCTCGTGGAAATGCTCGTTCAGGTGCTGGATCACAGCCGTGCCGCCTTGGCGGGGCGCGCGGATCTGGGCGAGTTTCCGCTTCTGCTCTGTACGTCCGAACCGGAAAGGCCCGGCTCGCGCATCGACGGCATCGTGACGCAAGTCGAGGCGCGATCAGGCTGGCAGCTGCAACGTAAAGGCGCAGCCCATGTGGCCCGTGGGCATGTCGCAAGCATTGAAGCGTTGAGTCTGGCAGGGAGCGCCATGGAGCAGGCCGACCGTGACGCCTGCCTGATCGTGGCCGTGGATTCGCTCGCGGATCCCCGTTGCCTGCTCTGGTTGGAGCAGAGCGGTCGGCTCAAGACCTCGCTACGCTCAGACGGCGTGATCCCCGGTGAAGGCGCAGCGGTGCTGCTCGTCAGTCGCCGGCCGATGAGCGCGGCGTCCCTGGTCGTGCGTGGCGTGGGCATTGGGAACGAGACCGCCACGGTGTTCAACGACGATCCACAACTCGGCCTGGGAATGAGCACGGCTGTCGCTGCGGCCATCGCACAAGCCGGCGTGGCCATGCACGACATCGCCTGGCGCTTGAGTGACGCGTCGGGCGAAGCCTATGGGTTCGAGGACCTGGCACTGGTCCAGTCGCGCCTGATGCAGCAACCGCGTGCGACCCAGGATCTCTGGCACCCCGCGAGCTACGTCGGTGACTGTGGCGCAGCGCTGGGGGCGATACAACTGGCTTGGATCGAGCAAGCGTTTGCGCGTGGCTATGCCCCCGGTCCGATTGCCCTGGTGCACAGCTCATCCGCGAACGGCGCGCGCGCGGCAGCGGTTATCAGTGCCACAGTGAGGGAGCGCTGAGATGTCCCACGAGGTGTATGCCAACAGCAATGAGATCGCCGGAAAAGCCGGCATGGGCAAAGTGGTTGCCTCGTTCCCCGACGTCTGCCTTTCGCCGCCCGGGCCACCTGCCGGGCCGATTCCGATTCCTTATCCGGATACGTCCTTCTCGTCGACGCTGAAACAGGGCTCCAAGACCGTCATGCTGCAACGCAAGCCGGCGGCGTTGTCACAGCAGTCCTATTACCAGCCCTCCATGCTCGGCGACGAAGCGGCAACCCGGGCCTGGGGAATGTCGGTGATCACGCACCAGATCACAGGCAAGACCTATTTCCAGGCCTGGTCGATGGACGTTCAGATCGAGGGCAAGTATGTCTGCCGACACTGCGACATCACCACCAGCAATCACGCCAGCGCGCCTGGCGTGGGGGCGCCCAACCCGAACCTTGAAGCGGTGGGCTGGGGCGAACTGGAGGACGAAAGCCCTAACAAATGCGCCTGTTGCAACGGGCCTCGTCACTCAGCCGGCAAACCGATGACGATGGACGACTGGTACATGAAGGACTCCGCCGGCAATGTGGCCCCCCATGCGCCTACTTACACCGCCTTGATGAGCGATGTGGCCAATCGCAAGACGGCAACGCCTCCTTGCACTTGCAGCAGCCGGCTTGTTCCGTCTCCGCCGTGTAACGTATTCAGGCGACCCGTGACGCCGGCGGAGCGGACGGCGAACAAAAGTGCCTGGAACAGTCTGCGTGACACCTACCAAGGGGTGTTCAACGTACCGAGTGAAGCCCAGGTGGTTGCAAACCTGACGCCGAAGCTGGGGCGCGCACCGGTGCAGGCCGAGATTCAAGACGAGCGACAAGTCAATCACCTGGTTCCCAAGGCCGCGGCGGGTGGCTGCCCCGTCGGAGAAGGTAATCTTGAGAAGAATGGCGACTTGTGTCCCGTATGTCGGAATCTGGACAAGCGCTTTGGTACGCTGCAGTCATTGGCTTCAAAAGCCTGACCCATCGCAAGCGACGACTGTGAGGAGTGACAATGGACTGGAGTCGTTATGGCAACCCCGAAATGGTTGATTGGCAAGGGCGCGGCTATTTTGCCTACCCTGACGGAATGACCACGCCTCCCCAGAGGGACGATTACCTTGCATGGCTGCAAGCCCTGGGACGGGCAAAGCTTGGCGATTTCAGCCAAATGCCAGGGCTCGTAGAGTTGGGCAGCGGCGACACCCACCCGGTAAACCGTCGCCTGTGCGCAGAACTGCTTGGCGATGCCGGACCGGCTTCCACTGTCGACACCATCGCGAAACGACTGGCCTGCGAAGAAGTGGGCCTTGAGCTGACGCTGGCCTGGGGCGCAGTGCTGACGCGACGTGGAAAACTGGCCGATATTCCCATCGTTCTCGCGGCATTCGAACGGGTCGCGACCCTCAGCGATGCCGAGATCCTGCCGGTGCATCTCTCGGAATGCCTGGAGACAGGATACGAATTCTGCGATCACCAGGACTATGACTCGCTCGACAGCTATCGCCACGCGGTGCTGAACCGATGCGCCGAACTGGCAGGTAGATTCGGTACAGACCAAGTCTGTGTGGACGGCGGCGAGCCGTTGAGTGTGGTTGGCCTGGCTCAGCGGATTCTAAGGCGCCTGCGTGAGCCTTACTTCCCCTTCGAGCTGCGACGGCGCTTCGAGTGTGCCACGGGCATCGACTGCTCTTGCTTCTACCATGACCGGGTGTTCAGACCGATGCATGCGTCAGCATTTCTGGAAACCTTTCTCGAAGACGCTCAGGCCAGCCGGTTCAAGAATGGTGTGCGTTATTTCTTCGGGCATCGCATTCCGGATTAGGAACGCGCTTCGTTGTAGGTTTCAAACAGCGGCAAGGGCAGGGGGGCCGCTTGCATGACATGATGGCCTTTTGATTCCGAGCGGATCCCGCTAGAATTCGCGCGCCCTCCCTGGGAGGCGCTTATTCATTACGCAAGGAAGTCGATATGCAATTGCGAAAAGTCCTAGGCCTCGCCCTGGCCTTGAGCCTCAGTGGCTGCGCCAGTTTCACCAAAGACGAAGTGGCACCGGTGAATCTGCCGTCGATGGCCAATTACTCGAACAAGCCGAACGTCTACGTTGACTTCGACTTTTATCAGGGCGATCCCGACAACGCCAAGGCCAACGAAATGCCGCAAGCCCGGGACATGCTAAAGCCGGAGCTCAAGCGCGCCTTCAATGAATCCGGTCTCTTTGGTCGCGTAACCTTCGACGAATTCGAAAAACAACCAGGCGACTACAGTCTTCGGTTGAAGCTCTACAACCACGCGCCCAATGGCGGGCAAATGGTCCTGGCCTTCATCAGCGGCCTCACCTTCACGATCATCCCAGCGTTGGGAACCGACCAGTACACCCTGAGTCTGGAAACCTTGGACGACCGTGGTCAGTCGTTGGGCAAGGCCAGCAATCACGATGCGATCAACACCTGGATCGGCATCTGGTTCCTGCCGCTGGCAGGCAACACGCCGAAGGCTGCTGTCAATGACACCTTCAACCGCCAGGTCAATGCGCTGCTGAAGAACTGGGTCGACAACAACCGCATGAAATATTCCGCTGTCGATGCCCGCATTCCACGGGGCTGATAGCCGATAGAAAAAGAGCCGCAATTGCGGCTCTTTTTTTTGATCACTTTATTTGATCACTTCAGGGCTTGGGTAAACTGTGGATCGTTGTACAGGGTCTTGAGCAAGTCTTGCACCATCGGGTTGTAGTTGTTCGCGGCGGCCGGAATGGCAATCGCGCCGATGAAACTGCTGTCCCACTCACGCGTCACGTCCTTGGTGGTCTCATACAACACCTGATCACCTTTGCGCAGCGTGAATCGCGCCGCCAACTCGCCGTGGCCGTCGCTCATGCCAGCGGTGAGCTGGTTCTTGACCAACTGAACTTGCAACTCCCTATCGGCCCGGGGATCGAGCAGGCCAGCCTGGCGGAGCTCATCGTTGATCGCGGCCTGAATGTGCAACGGAACGCTGCCGGTAGGCGAAGAGATCGGATTCATGCGCACCATCAACGAGCCTTGGCCAGAATCAGCGTTCACCTGCGCTTCGCGCACGGGCTGCATCGGCGCGTGTTGCTTGAGCTGCTGGACATTCTGGTAATTGGGTTCATAGCGCGCCATTGTCACACCGCAGCCTTGCAGGAGGAGGGCGCAGAACGGTAGGGCCAGGTAGAGCTTTTTCACATCGAATCCTTGGATGCTTGTTTGGGGGCGTGATTATCAACGGATGGCGTTAAGCCATCAAGGAAGAATCTCCAAACTCCAGCCAGATACTGCGGATGTCGAGGTGAGGAGGGGCCGGGTTGCACGATCTGCACATCGCGATCAAACAACTCCGGCCTTTTGATGGGGCGGTCCGGATGAACTCTTCAAGTTCGGTTTACAACGCAAGTTGCCGCAACAATGCAAAGGCCTGTTTCATATGGTCTTCACTCACAACGAACGCCCGTAGCTGTCCCGCCATGTCCAGCCCCCTGGCTACCAGCCCCTGCGACTCAAGGTTGATCTGCCATTGCAAGTCCTGGCGGCTGGTTTCTCCGGCCAGGTGCAGTGGCATCTCAGGGGTCTTGACCCTGACCAGCATCGCCGGGAACTTCACTTGCTCATCGCCACCGAGCACGTTACGCGCCAGGGTCGTGGCGCTTAACAGGATGGGTTGCAGAAACGGCAGCAGCTTGCCCTGGATTTGCGCGCAATCGCCAATGGCAAATATGTGCGGATCGGAGGTGCACAGGCGCTCGTCCACTTCAATCCCACGATCCACCTGCAATCCAGCCTGCGCTGCTATCGCCGTATTGGGTTTCAACCCGATTGAGGCAATGATCACGTCGGTGGAGATTTGCCGCTGATTGGACACAGTCGCCAACAGGCCATCGTCTCTCTTTTCAATGGACACCAAAGACTGGTTAAACAGCGTTTCCACACCCATCTGGCATAACCGGTGCTGTAGACGGCTACTTACCTCCGCAGGCAGCAGCGAGGCCAGCAGGCTGCAGGACTTATCCATCAACACCACCTGCTTTGCGGCCCGGTTCATGTCCATGGCCAGTTCGCTGCCAATCAAGCCGGCCCCCAGGATCAGCACGCGTCGTGCGTCCCTCAGGGCCTGTTGTGCATCACGGTATTCTTGCTGACTGTTCAGCGTCACCATCCACTCTTGCCCGGGAATCGGTGGAACGATGGCTTGCGCCCCCGTGGCAAGAATCAGTTTGTCGTAGCTGAATGTTTGGTCATCCGTGTTGATGCACTTGTTTTTCCGGTCGATCGCAGTCAGCTGGCACCCCGCATTCAGGGTCAACCGATACATCTCGGCAAAGTCCGCCGCAGACTGGCGAGTCATGTCGTCCGCGCTCTGATTGAGGCTGATAACGTGGCTCAGGTCGGGCTTGTTGTACTCATCGCAGCTGTCTGCGGCGATCAACCGAATGGGTACCGCTGCATCAAGCTTGCGCAAGTTCTTGACCACCTGACGCGCTGCGAAGCCGGAGCCCACAATGACAATTTCGTTGCTCATTTCGCCTCCGAAGCCATCTCATCGAACACCGATTTACCCATTGAGCACTCAGGGCACAGGAAGTAATCCGGCACCTCGCTCCAGGGCGTACCCGGCTGCACATCCTGCATCGGCTCGCCGATCGCCGGATCGTAAACCCATTGGCAGACACTGCACTGCATGCGCGCGCCATTGTCCGCGATGGGTTCTGCCTGGGCAGGTGCCGCGGCGACAGATACGGGGGCCGCAGGTGCGGGGGCGGCAGGTCGCGCGACGGGTGCGGCCGGTGCGAGAGACGCTGGTTGCAGCGCCCATTGCCGGGCGATTTCGCGTCCATGGGCCCGGCAAACCTCAAGCGAGTCACCGTCCGGGCGCCACTTGGCTTTGAGCGACAGCGTGGTTTCAAAACCCGCGTCCATCAGGCGCGTCTGGATGCGGTCTACCGCACCACCGTTCCAGCCGTAGCTGCCAAACGCCGAGGCTTTTTTATTGCGGAAACGCAGCCCGGTTATTTCCTCCAGGAGGGCGGCGACTTTCGGCATCATGACGTTGTTCATGGTGGACGAACCCACCAGGACACCTTTTGAGCGGAAGACGTTGGTCAGAATCTCATTCTTATCGTGACGCGACACGTTGAAGATCTTCACCGCTACACCCGGGTCGACTTCGTGAATGCCTTGTGCGATGGCATCGGCCATCATGCGAGTGTTGTTCGACATGGTGTCGTAGAACAATGTGATGCGGTCCTCCTGGTAGTCCGCCGCCCATTCCAGATAGCGGTGCACAATCTGCGTCGGATTATCACGCCACACCACGCCATGGGCGGTGGCGATCATGTCGACCGGCAGATTGAAGCCGAGGATCTCGGTGATCTTCGGAGTGACCAGACGACTGAACGGCGTGAGAATGTTGGCGTAGTAGCGTTGGCACTGTTCGAACAGTTCGTTCTGGTCCACTTCGTCGTTAAACAGATGTTCGTCGCAGTAATGCTGGCCAAAGGCGTCGTTACTAAACAGTACGGCATCGCCGGTCATGTACGTCATCATGCTGTCCGGCCAATGCAGCATGGGCGTTTCCACGAAAACCAACTGTTTGCCATTGCCGACATCGAGGGTGTCGCCGGTATGTACGACGTTGAAATTCCACTCTGGATGATGGTGGTGGCCGTTGATCGAGTCCACGCCATTGGCGGTGCAATAGATGGGCGTGTTGGGTATCAGCGACATCAACTCCGTCAGCGCCCCGGCGTGGTCCTCTTCGGCATGGTTGATGACGATACAGTCCAGCGTGTTCAGGTCTATTTCCATCGCCAGGTTCTTTACGAACTCCCGGCTAAACCTGTGATCGACGGTATCAATCAATACGGTCTTTTCTTCACGGATCAGGTAGCTGTTGTAGCTGCTACCTCTGTGGCATTTGTATTCTGTGCCGTGGAAGTCTCGCACTTCCCAATCGCGCTGGCCGACCCAATGAATGTTGTTTTTGACGTGAATTGACATGTCCTACCTCGGTGTCGAAATGAAGTTCTACACGGAAGATGGCAACCTTCGTGCCATGTCATAAGTCATTGTTTTTGCTGATAAAATAAACATCGATTGTCTTTTTGACAAAGCGCGATTACTGTCTGTATGACTAATTTATGGTCAAAGTGACATAGCGATGAGTCTTTCCGTTGAATCCCTTACGCGCATTGCTATCCAGCTGCAAAGCGGCAACTCCCATCAGGACCGTTTTCAACGCCTGATCAATACCTTGCGCCAGCTGTTGGGTTGCGACGCCTCCGCCTTGTTGCGCTACGAACAGCGACAGTTCCGTCCGCTGGCGATTGACGGCTTGGCACCGGATGTTCTGGGGCGCCGCTTCAGCCTCGACGCACATCCGCGACTCGAAGCCATCGCCCGCGCCGGGGACGTGGTGCGCTTTCCAGCCGAGAGTCATTTGCCCGATCCCTATGACGGACTGATCCCTAGCCGGCAGGATCTCAAAGTGCACGCCTGCATTGGCTTGCCGTTGTTCGCGGACCAGGCGCTGATCGGAGCGCTGACGATCGACGGCATGGACCCGCTACAGTTCGATCACTTCAGCGACGAAGAACTGCGACTGGTGGGAGCCCTCGCGTCTGCAGCATTGACCAATGCGTTGCTGGTGGAGCAGCTGGAGAGTCAGGCCATTACGCCTGTCTCGATCAGTCGTACCCCGGTGAGCAAGCCCCGCACCGAAATGGTCGGACTCAGCGAAGTCATGCAGCAGCTGAAAAAAGAGATTGAGATGGTGGCGGGTTCGCACCTGAACGTTTTGATCACCGGTGAAACCGGCGTCGGCAAGGAACTGGTCGCCAAGGCTATCCATGAAGGTTCATCGCGCGCCGGCCAGGCCCTGGTCTATCTGAACTGCGCTGCGCTGCCGGAGTCAGTGGCCGAGAGTGAGTTGTTCGGCCATGTGAAAGGGGCGTTTACCGGCGCTATCCATCATCGCACCGGCAAGTTCGAAATGGCGGATAACGGCACACTGTTTCTCGACGAAATCGGTGAGCTGTCACTGAATCTGCAAGCGAAACTGTTGCGTGTACTGCAATACGGCGACCTGCAAAGGGTCGGTGACGATAACGTCCTGCGGGTCAACGTTCGAGTGCTTGCCGCCACCAACCGTGATCTGAAACAGGAGGTGTTGAACAATCGGTTCCGCGCCGACCTGTTCCACCGTCTAAGCGTATTCCCTGTGCACGTGCCCCCTCTGCGGCAGCGTGAGCAGGACATCACATTGCTGGCGGGATTTTTCTGCGAGCAGAGCAGGGAACGCATGGGGTTGAAGAGGGTGGCGTTGGCTGCCAGCAGCCTGTCGTTGCTTAGAAAATACACCTGGCCAGGAAACGTTCGCGAACTGGAGCATGCGGTCTATCGAGCGACCATCATTGCGCGTGCGACTCAGCAAAGTAACGAGTTGCTGCTCGAAGCGCAGCATTTCAATCAACTGCCCGAGCAGGTGGATATGCCGCCTGTTGCACTGGATGTTCCCACCCTCGGCGTTGACCAGGGGCTGCGGGATGCGACGGACGATTTCCAACGTCAGCTGATTGAAAGCACACTGAAAAACTGCGCCGAGAACTGGTCAGCTTGTGCGCGAATGCTGGATATGGACGTGGCCAACCTGCACCGATTGGCGAAGCGGTTGGGTCTGAAATAGCGCTCACGGCCGTCGCTAGGGTCTGTACGAAAAGTCTTGAGACGAAGGTCAGGCAAGGCGAAAACAGCCGAGGAAGCGGAGTGTACTGGAGTACATGAGCATTCCGAGGCTGTTTTCAACGCAGCATGAACGAGTATCAAGCCTTTTCGTACAGAGCCTAGGTCATATTGACTATTTGTCGGTCACTATGACCTATTCCGGGTTAAGTCATAATGACCACTTATATCTCTAACTTACTGATATTTAACGATAAAAATATTGGCCCGGTTTGTGTATTAGGTAGAGAACCTAACGCCAATCCAAAGGGGCAATGTTATGACTCGTTCAATCGCGCTCAGTTTTACCTTGTGTGTACTGCTGGCTCCGTTATGCCAGGCAGACCAGGTCGTCCGTGAAGTCCCTGACACAACCGCTGGCAAGGGTTTCGGCGCCTTGACCGGAATGATGGCGGGCGCAGCAGGCGGCCCGATTGGCGCAATCATCGGCGCAGCAGGCGGTTTTTTCGCGGGCAGTGCAGTGCAGACAGGCATCGGCAAAACTGAAACCGCCTACGAGGTGAAAGACGCCCAAGGCGAGATGAGTACGGTGCGTTCGCCCAATGCGCGTTTTGCGGTCGGGCAACAGGTCACGCGCAAAGGTCCTCGACTGGTTGCATCGGAGGAATAATAGGCATAAAGCCTGGGGAGCCGAGGAGGAGTCGGAGCTCTCCAGGTGTTGCGATTGATTGTCGCTGCGGAACAAGGGAAGGGCTGTCAGGTTGTGTAAGAGGAGGGTGGTTGATTGCTGGTTGCTGGCAGCTGATCATGGTTTGATGTTTCACCCTTCACCTCTCTTTGGTAAATCCTCTATGCCTAATCACAAAACCGATTCGCCGGTGATTACAGAACAATTCCAGCTTATGCTTTCGAAATGGGAAACTGAAGACGCAGCCAAAGCGTTCCAGACTCAGGAAGCTAATGAGATTCCTGAATTGTCGAATGCTGAATTGGTTCATCTTCGTGTTCGTGTGATTGCTCTGGAAAATCTGGTTATCGCTTTGCTCGCGCAAGGCACAGACCAACAGCTTACTGTCGCACGCGAAATGGCTGGGTACATTACGCCAAGACCGGGTTTTACCCAGCACCCTTTGACAATTCATGCGGCTTCCCAGATGGTTAACAGCGTCGACCGCGCGGTGAGATTTCGAAAACTATCCGGAACATGAGTGAATATGTTCTTCGGTCAGTAACGGCAGGTTTAGTCCAGTCCGGTACCGGACGTTGATCATTGGGGACAACAGGTGGCAGTCATCATGAGTCTCTGTCGTCTTGCTGTAGTCGCATTAAGCATAATGCGACCGCTATTATTTTGATTTTAGTCCGTTGTAGAACTCGCTCAACATCTCTTGGGAAATTTCCATTTTTTGCCGGAATTTACTAGGGCGCAAAGCGTGGTCCTCGTTGTACTTGGAATCTATTCCTGAGCCGAAAGCTATATCTTTTTGAATCATTATGTTCAGCGCTTTAAGCAATGCGTCATCGCTGGTGGCAATTTTATGCGCGCCTACATAGCCATCCACGAGTGTTTCCGCGTACCCATGTATCTCGCAGTTATGATACAGATAGAGCTTCATGATGCAGGCAAATGAATGAGCGAAAGATTTTTCCTGGCCGTTTGGCAGCGCAGAGTTGCAGCCATAAATTTTTATTTTTCCGGCAAAGCTTTTATTTAGCAGGACGTCATCTTTTAAGATTTTAGCTAGCGCAAAGGCAGTGATGGATTCGCTGTCAGCAGAGACCTCTTTAGACAAGTTGATGCTTCCTGGTGCGCAATGTCCCAGGATGTAGATGACCTCATCAGGCCCGATGCAACTGTGCAGACGCTCTTTGAGCCTCTTTTTCGAAGGCCCGTCGAAGGTGAAGAATTCATAGTCGGCCAGGTCGGTCCTTTCTGCATTGGCTTCAATTTTTGAGCGCCTGGCTTTACGCCAGTTCTCCCTCGTGTTGATCCATTGTTTGGACTGCTGGGAAAAGGGAGATATCACAATTCGTGAGTGTTTATGGGTGCTGCCGTCATCACACATAGCGTTCCCTCCAAGCGCCAGATATCCATGTCGAAGAGAGTCTAGCCAAAACTGAGGATTTGGCTTCTGGCTGTTGATGCTTACGAATGGCTTGAGGTGGGGGACAGATGACTCCATGCTCTCGAAATCTGCACAACGCGGCAAGATGCTTGTAGCGATGTATTTGGTTACATCGAGACGCAATGAGCTTGCAAGGTGTCTAGAGAATCCGGCGCGACTCAGACTCCGTTACTCGTGATGGCTTGTGTGAGTTTTCCTATGCTGGGCACGAGTTTTTATCCATTGCGCAAAGACCCTGGCAGCTCTAGCCTTCAGCGATCCGATAAGGCTTTGGCGATCATAACAAGAGAGGGTTTCGATGAAGTACGCAGACAAGAAAATCGCCGTGGTTACAGGCGGTGCGATGGGTATCGGTGCTGAAGCTGCCGTTTCACTGGCAAAGGACGGGCATCATGTCGTCATTTGTGACATCAACGTCGATGCGGCTGAGCGATTTTCGCGACAGCTTCGAGAGGAGGGGTACACGGCTGACGCGTGCCAGGTAGATGTAGCCTCGGTGGAGTCTGTAACGGATACATTTTCTTGGATCGAGACCGAGTTCGGCAGATGCGATGTGCTGGTGAATTCCGCAGGTATCGCCAAGACCATGCCGTTCCTGGAGTTTGATCTCGACGTTTTCAACAAGACCATGCACATCAACGTCACTGGCACGTTCATGTGCTGCCAGCTCGCCGCTCAAATCATGCGAAAAAATGGGTTCGGCAGGATCATCAATATTGCGTCGGTCGCTGGGCTGCGTGCCGTGGGCAAGGGTCGAACCGCTTACGGTACCTCTAAAGGTGCAGTCATTGCGCTGACCCGGCAGATGGCTGTGGAGCTCAGCGAGTATGGTATCACTGCTAACGCCATCGCACCGGGCCCGGTCGACACCCCGATGACCAAGGAATTGCACAGCGATAGCTTCCGTCAGGCCTATAGCAATGCTATTCCGGCCAAGCGCTACGGAACGACTCAAGAAATTGCCGGCGCAGTCAGCTATCTCGCATCTGACGTTGCCGCCTACGTAAATGGTGTTGTTCTGCCTGTGGATGGCGGGTTCCTGGCCTGGGGCGCAGGCGACCTGTAATCGGCAATATCACAAGCGCCCAAGCGGGCGCTTGTCTAGCTTTGCGCCATCTCGTTTTTTATCCACTTTTCCAAATCTGCTGTATCGGGGCGTAGCCTTGCATTGGGTGAAACCCACAGAACCAATTTGGCTGCCCCTTGCACAAAGCCAAATGGAGCCACCAAGGCACCACTCTCAAGCTCTGCTTCCACTAGCATGCGCGGCACACAGGCGAAGCCCAAGCCAAGCTTGGCTGCCTGGATCAGTAAGTAAAAGTGCTCGAAATACTCCATCTCAAGCAGCTCACCAGGTTCTTCCTCAATAGTCGAGTACCAGTCCTTCCATGCGTGGGGGCGCGTTTTCGTGGTTAGCAAGCGCTCTTTGGTTAAGTCGCTCACCTCCGTGACGCCGGACGCAACCAGATAAGCAGGCGAACAAATCGCACCTATCCATTCGCTGGTTAAAGGTATTGGCTCGATCCCTGGAGGTAGTTCGATGCTGTCGAGGCGTATCGCTACGCTGACGCCTTCATGTGCGAAATCAATAGGGCCGTGACCCGTTTTCAAGCCTAATTCCATGGTGGGAAAGCTGCTATGTAGCTTCGCGAGTCGAGGTAGCAGCCAATGCATCATGATCGAGGCCGAGCAGGAGAGCTCCAGCGGGCGAGGGCGAACCTCATCAATGCTCTCTTGTATCAAGGCAAAAGCCCTGGCCAGGCCCGAGGCGAGGCGTGATCCCTCGGGGGTCAGTTTGGTGCCATGCGCATTTCGGGTGAGCAGAATTACGCCTAACGAATCTTCCAGGCTTCGGACATGACGGCTGATAGCTCCGTGAGTCACGCACAGGGCATCCGCTGCATCGCTGAACGACCCTTTGCGGGCGATCATTTCAAACGCTCGTAGAGCATTGAGCGAAGGCCTGACTGGCGACGTCATCTATGCATCTCCGTAAGACCGAAGTCTCGGTCCTGGTTACTATTCTAATGTGAGTTTTTCTCACGCTCGACGGAAATCATATCGGTTGGATTGACGCAGGGTCAATGTATATTGATTTGAAACCGCCTTGGGTATTACGGGCAGATTTACAATAACAAATAGATTTGAGGCACCCATCATGGTCGATCATAAGGCCGGGCGAGAGGAGTTTGCTGCCCGATTTTTTGTAGAGAGCAGCTATCCGATTGAACGGGTTAGCGAGGTAATAGCAGGGGAGCAATCCAGTGGTACCTTCCTCTCCCTTCCTGGCGAATCGGCGGAGCTTAAAGAACGCTCTCGTGCTCGTGTAGTAGCTATCGAGCCGCTGCCATCCGTTTCGAGCCCTTCTCTGCAAAGTGACTACCTGGCCCGCCACAACCCCTCTCAGACCTACCATCGAGGTGAGGTCACTATCGCGTTCCCCACAGCCAATATCGGAGCGAACATCCCTGCGTTGCTGACCACAATTGCTGGCAATCTCTTTGAGATTGGCGAGGTCAGCGGGCTGAGGGTGCTAGATCTGGAGCTTCCCGAACGGTTCGCATCCGGATTCATCGGCCCTCAATTCGGAATCGAAGGCACCAGGGCGTTAGCCGGTGTTGATGACCGACCGATCATAGGAACCATCGTCAAGCCGAGTATCGGCCTTACGCCAGAGCAGACTGCTTCTGTGGTCGATGAACTCTGCGCCGCAGGTATTGACTTCATCAAGGATGATGAACTGCTCATCGATCCTGCCTACGCTTCTTTTGATGCTCGTCTCAGTGCAGTGATGCCTGTGCTTCACAAGCATGCAGATCGCCTCGGACGCATGCCCATGTATGCAATCAACATCTCAGGCAGCGTCGACGAGATGATGCGTCGCCAAGATGCAGTGCTTGAGGCGGGTGGTACCTGCGTGATGCTTTGCCTGAATTGGGTTGGGCATTCGGCGGTTGAGCACATTCGAAAGCATGCCCAGTTGCCAATTCACGGTCATCGTAATGGCTGGGGAGCTCTGACCCGTTATCCCCAGCTAGGGTTCTCTTTCGAGGTGTATCAGAAGATCTGGCGGTTGGCCGGGATCGATCATCTGCACGTTAATGGAATTCAGGGCAAGTTCTATGAGGCGGACGATTCCGTAATCTCTTCTGCCAAGAGCTGCCTTGCTCCATTTGCCGGCATGCGTCCACTAATGCCTGTGTTTTCCTCCGGTCAGTGGGCGGCCCAGGCACCTGAGCTTTTCAACAGGCTTCAATCTGTTGACCTGATGCACCTCGCTGGCGGCGGCATTATTGGTCATCCGATGGGTATCGAAGCAGGCGTTCAAAGCATGCGTGAAGGTTGGGAGGCCGCTGTACAGCGAGTGCCTCTGGAGCGTTATGCAGAGGGTAGGCCAGCGCTGTCAGCTGCCCTCCAGAAGTTTGGAGGCAAATAAGTCATGAGCTCCCCCCAAGTTCCCAAACCCCCGTTGGTCTTTTATGGCGATGACTTCACTGGCTCGACTGATGCTCTAGAGGTTCTGACGGCTGCTGGACTCAAATGTGCCCTGTTCCTCGCTCCGCCGACCCCGGAGCTCCTGGCAGAACTCGGCGGGTTTGACGCCATCGGCATCGCCGGTGACAGCCGTGCTTTGTCCAATGCAGAAATGGATGCGGTGCTGCCCGAGATTTTTGAGAGCATCAAGCGTCTGTCGCCAGCGCTGATTCACTACAAGGTGTGCTCTACTTTTGACAGCGCCGACTCCGTGGGCAGCATCGGCCACGTTATTGA
Organism: Pseudomonas sp. FG6; assembly: GCF_057809015.1. Taxonomy (NCBI): domain Bacteria; kingdom Pseudomonadati; phylum Pseudomonadota; class Gammaproteobacteria; order Pseudomonadales; family Pseudomonadaceae; genus Pseudomonas; species Pseudomonas sp. FG6. Next base: position 119,630 of record NZ_JBMDJD010000005.1, on the reverse strand, counting down.
ATTGGCATCCCGCATCTATGATGTCAAAGGCGTTCCGATCATCGCGGGCAACCCTGCACTGGGCCGCTACTGCGTATTCGGCAACCTCTATGCCTTGTCCAAGACGGATCACAAGGTTCACAGGATTGACCGGCACCCTATCATGAGTGCCCACCCAATCACCCCGATGCATGAAGCGGACTTGAGTATCCATATCGGCAAGCAAAAAAACTTGTCGATTGGCAAGATTGATATCCGTCAACTCGAAAATAGTACAGAGCTCAGCCGATTAGTCGACGAGATGTCACTGCAGCACGATGCAGTGTTGTTTGATGGTTCCGATGAATCTCATATGACCACCGCTGGCCAAGTGTTGACAGAGCTTTCCTCAGTGGCGGCTCCCGTATTTGTCGTCGGTTCATCCGGCGTGGAGTATGGCCTCACACAATATTGGCGTACCGCTGGGGTGTTTCCGGCACGAGCGTCGCTGGCCGCACCTCTGAAATCTACGGACCAGGTATTGGTGATCTCAGGCAGTGCTTCGCCGTTGAGTCAGTCCCAGATTGAAACGGCAATTGATTACGGTTTTGTGGAGCTTGAAGTCGATGCTGCCGCATTGATTACTGAGTCCCGAAAAAGCGCCGCGATACGAGATGTGGTCATGGCCGCAGTATCTCACCTTGAAGAGGGTCGGTCGGTGCTGATTCACACTGCCAAAGGCCCTGGCGACTCTCGGATTGAGCAGATGATCAAGGCAATGCTGCAAAAAGGCTTGCCTCGGGATGAAGCGCGGATTCAGGGAGGGAAGCAGCTAGCGATGGAAGTAGGCCAAGTTGCACTTGAAATCCTTAAGGCATTCCCGTTGAAAAGATTGGTGGTCTCGGGTGGGGACACATCGAGCCAAGTAACCAAAGTGCTCGCGCCCGATGCCTTGGTTATCAAATCTGATATTTCTCCTGGCGCTCCTTTGTGCCAAATGCACTCCCACGAGCCGTACCTGAAAGATGTGGAAATTGCGCTCAAAGGTGGGCAGATGGGAGATCGAGATTATTTCGTCAAAGCACTCAGAGGTGTTGAATAAGCTCTGAGGGCTTTTCAGCAAGAAAATACTTGCATATCTACAATAAAAAAGGTGAAACCATGCATACCTCTATATCGAGCCCTATCGAAAGTGAACTTGATCACATCGATGAAGGCGAGAAAAAATCCATGAAAAATGTTGTAGCCGGAAGCCTGTTCGGAACAGCATTAGAGACCTACGACCTCTACCTCTATGGCACTGCCGCTGCCCTTATTTTTGGACCTCTGTTTTTCTCAGGTACTGACGAAACAGTTTCCCGGCTGGCTTCTCTTGCGTCATTCGCAATTTCTTTCGTCGCACGTCCGTTAGGGTCGCTTGTCCTTGGTCATTTCGGGGACAGGATTGGCCGTAAAAAGTTGCTGTATCTCACTCTCATCATTATGGGTTTGAGCACTGTAGGTATTGGTCTTTTACCTACCCATGCCAGCATTGGCATTTGGGCACCTATCATGCTCTGCGTGCTCCGCTTCATCCAGGGCTTTGCTTTTGCAGGCGAGTACAGTGGCGCTGTGCTGATGCTCTTGGAACATGCTCCAAGAAGAAGGAGGGGCTTCTATGCGGCGATCAATAACATTGGCCCAGTCTTTGGCTTCATTGCATCCGCTGGCATGCTTTTGATCGTCAGTACCTTGCTTTCCAAAGAAGATTTCACCGCTTGGGGGTGGCGTATTCCTTTCATCGCCAGCCTTGCGTTGCTGATAGTAGGGGTGTTTGTCCGCTCCAAAGTTCCCGAGTCTCCTGTGTTTGAAAAGACTGCCGAGAAGAGGGCTGCCACGCCTGGCGAGTCGCAATCTCCAGCGCTTCGCTTGTTCACTCGCTATCCTAAGCAACTGTTGTTGGTTGCCGGTGCTAATATCTGCCACTTCTCGACTTTCTACCTCTTCACTGTATTTGCACTGAGCTATGGCCAGCGAGAGTTAGGCCTGTCCAATGCTTTCGTGCTGTCAGTCGCAATGGTTGCAATTTGTACTCACTTGGTGGTCGTACCTTTTGCAGGCGCGCTGGCAGATCGTATTGGCCGCCGTACCATGATGCTGATTGGTTTTATCGTGACCGCGCTCGCAGCTTTTCCTTTCTGGCACCTCTTTTCAACCGGCGAGTTCTGGCCAATGGTCACTGGGTCATGCATGTTCATGACCGGATATGGTTTGGTATACGGTGCAGTGCCTTCGTTTACTGGCGAAGCTTTCGGGCCTAGCGCTCGCTTCACGGGTTTCGCGATGTCTACTAACGTTGGTGGAATCGTGGGTGGTGGTACTGCTCCGATTGTAGGGGCGTTCCTCCTGAGCCATTACGGTACGCCTTATGCGATCTCCATGCTCACGATAGTTCTCGCGGCGTTTTCTGGACTCTGCGTATACCTATCTGCTGAGACAAAAGACGTGGACATCGTCGAAGAGTGACTCAGGCATTTGCGTACTTTCTTTGGGGTACGCAGTCTCGGCTATCAATCCCATCCTGAATTGCTAGGTACTCAGCCAGCAATAAATTTTCGAACTTACTCAGAGAGATGAGGGCATCCTCGTCCCTGGAAGGTATCGGCATGACTCTCCGTAGAACAAAGATTGTTGCAACTCTAGGCCCAGCTAGTAACTCGCCGCAAGTGATTGAAGAACTGATCTTGGCCGGATTAGATGTGGCGCGTTTGAATTTTTCTCATGGCACTCCAAGTGAACATATTGCTCGAGCTCGCTTGATTCGTGAGATTGCTGCCAAACACGGTAGGCATGTGGCTTTGTTGGGTGATTTGCAGGGCCCTAAAATTCGGATTGCGAAATTCACTAACAAACGGATCGAGCTGAAGGTTGGCGATACTTTCTCGTTCTCCACGAGCCATCCCCTTACCTCGGGCAATGAGCGAGTTGTAGGAATCGACTACCCCGATCTGGTGAACGATTGTGGCGTGGGCGACGAGCTCCTGCTTGATGATGGGCGAGTGGTTATGCGTGTTGAGTCGACTACGCCCGAGGCCTTGAATTGCATCGTCACTGTGGGCGGGCCTCTGTCCGATCACAAGGGTATCAACCGCAAGGGGGGCGGGCTTACTGCGCCTGCCCTTACCGAAAAAGACAAAGCTGATATCAAGCTGGCTGCGGAAATGGATCTCGACTACTTGGCCGTTTCATTCCCGCGGGACGCCAAGGACATGGAGTACGCCCGCAAGCTGCGTGATGAGTCAGGGGGGACAGCCTGGCTGGTGTCAAAAATCGAGCGAGCCGAGGCTGTTGCCAATGATCAGACGCTTGATGGGCTGATCGCAGCCAGTGATGCGGTAATGGTCGCTCGGGGAGATCTTGGGGTGGAGATTGGAGATGCAGAGCTTATCGCTATCCAAAAGAAGATTATTTTGCATGCCCGGCGCAACAACAAAGCTGTGATCGTCGCGACCCAGATGATGGAGTCGATGATCTCCAGTCCGATGCCTACCCGCGCTGAAGTGTCAGACGTGGCCAATGCGGTGCTGGACAACACTGACGCCGTAATGCTGTCCGCTGAAAGTGCTGCTGGGGCATACCCCATCGAGGCAGTGCGTGCCATGTCTCGTATTTGCGTCGGGGCTGAAAAGCATCCAACTAATATAAAATCCAGTCATCGACTGCATACAACCTTCGGGCGTTGTGACGAAAGTATAGCCTTGGCCGCGCTCTACACGGCGAACCACTTTCCAGGTGTTAAGGCAATTATTTCGCTCACCGAGAGTGGCTTCACACCCTTGATAATGTCTCGGCTACGTTCTCATGTGCCGATCTATGCGCTCTCACCCCATCGCGCTACCCAGGCTCGCTCCTCCCTGTTCCGTGGCGTTTATCCAATAGCGTTTGATCCTGCCTCATTGCCCTCTGAAATGGTAAGCGAAGCAGCCATTGGCGAATTGCTGAAACGTGACTTGGTACAGCCTGGCGATTGGATCATTCTCACTAAAGGTGACAGTTATAATGTGGTGGGCGGTACAAACGGCATGAAACTTCTTCAAGTTTAACTCTCAGTATATTGAAAGAGCACTAGAGGCAGAGTCATCAGTTTTGATGTTCTAAAATTCCTGTCTCTACTCCTTGTAGGATATATAAGGCGGCGCCACGCTACGGGTACTTACCTGGGTGTCAACTCCGGGGTGCAGCCGCCTTCGCTTCCACTGGCTCCCGAGAAGCCCTTGAACTGCGTGATGGCTCATGGCGCTACAAGGGAAAAGGAGTAATGCGTGCCGTAAGCGTCCGGCGAACTCACCTTCCGAACTCCAGCTTTAAGGGCGATGGTGTCCGCGTATTTTAAGCGGACGCGATCGCCCTTATCGCCAGGATTTCCATGCGCCAACGAAGCTCTTATCCGAAACCGCAGCTCGCGGATGGCCGCCAACCACCCGCGAACCAGTGCCCTCAAGCTAGCAGCTTAAGCTCGTCTTTACCGTACTTGAGCGATTTCTCGTCGGGAATCATCAGGCCGGTATGCTCGTTGCGCCCCTGCAGGATGAAGCGGGCGTTCGGGGTGCCCAACTGGGTCGCGGCCTGCTGGCTGTCGGCGCCGATCTCGCCCTTCTTCATGCGGTTGACGATCACCCCCACCGCCGTATCGTTGAAGTCGCGCAGCATCCAGGCGTCGCCGTCGCTGTCGCCAGCCACCAACACCGGGCCATAGCCCTTGTGTTTAACCAGCACGTTCTTGATGCCGACGGTCTTGCCCGGCCCGTAGTTGAAGTGCCAGTCCGGCAGATAGCGTGTGGTGTACTTGCCACCTTCCATCGCCATGCGCAGGCCAATCACATTTTCAGGCGGCACGCCGTATCCATAGTGAGGATTGCCCGCGAACACGCGTACCACATCGTCGATCGAGGCGGTGCTGATATAGACGTCGATGCCGTTGGCGCGCAGCGTGTGCATCAGGCCGCGGATTTCCTCATGGATGCGGATGCCATGAAAGTGCGTAGCCGCCACCACCCCGGCCTTGCCCGGCGACGTACGCGAGCTCTCGTACGTGACCTTGCGCAGCGCGTCGCCGATGGCGTAGTTGTTGGAAGCCTCGGCCATCGCCTGCAATTCAGCGGTGGTCATGTTCTTGTAGAAATACAGAATCCACTTATAGCCGATCTCCACCGGGTAGCTGTCGCAGATCGCGTCGTACATGAAGTAGAGCTTGGCGAGAAAGTCCTTGTACTGCTCGCTGGCCTGAATCTCTTCCAGGCTCTTGTCGCCGGCGAGCCCCTTGTAGTTGGCGTGCAACCAGCGGTAATCGGCTTCTACGTCGCTGGCGATGTCTTCCATCTTGACCGGCTTGCCGTCCACCGTGGTGTAGTCCTTCATGAACGCGCCATTCGGCACGTCCTGACGCACCACCCCAGCGAACTCATCGGGCGTCAGTTTGTACTGCAGATGATTGATCTGGTAGACCAGCAGGGCTTCTTCACAGTCGTTCATGATGCAGGTGTTATCCCAGTCGAACACCGCGTACGGGCGCCGGTCAGGGCGGTAGGACGCGCTCTTGACGCCGTGTTCATCGATCACCGCCTGCAGACGCTTCTGGTTGAGCGGCGACCAGCGCGCCGGGTCCAGCGCACTGGGTGTGGCAGGGGGCGTGGCGGCTTGCGCCAGGTGGGATGACAACAACAGCGGACTGACAACGGAAACGGTGGCAAGGGTGTTCAGAAACTGGCGACGCTGCATGGCATTGCTCCTACTTCTAGATGAGAGGTTACAACCGAGGCGATGGCGAAAGCGTGTTTCGAAATGCGGACGAGGGGAAGAAACTGTCCAGCCGCGAGGCTAGCTCCAAATACACAAAAAAACAACAATGCCTCAACATCGCACAAATATGACGCGCAGGCTGCGCCAGCCCAATGGTCTGAGGCCGTGCCAAACTTGACAGCGACCGACACCCCTCCACAATGCGTGCTCGGATGGCGACTCGAACAGCAGGGACACCCGGTATGTGGCAAGAAGAGCGTTACCAGCGAATCCGCGCATTGCTGTCGACTTTGCAGCGCGTCACCACCGACCGCATCGTCACGGAGCTAAACGTTTCACGTGAGACGGTGCGACGCGACCTGGTGGCTCTGGAAGAACAGGGGGAGTTGAAGCGGATACACGGCGGCGCCATCCGCGTTGAAGATGAAGCGCCCATCGCCGAGCGGGCGAACATCAACGTCAAATTCAAGCGTGACCTCGCGCGTGCAGCGGTCAGTCTGCTGTCGCACGGACAGACTGTGTTTATCGACGCGGGCACCACCACCGTCATCCTCGCCGAAGAGCTGGCCAAGCTGGGAGGGCTGACCGTGATCACCAACTCGTTCAACGTGGCGTTGCAATTGCGTAACCCCGTTGTGCCAGGCGGCCAGCGCAACGAGGTGATCGTACTGGGCGGTTCGCTCGCCGACCGTGCTCCCGCTACGGTGGGCGGCACCACGGTGGCGGAAATTGGCCGCTATCGGGCCGACCTTGCGCTGTTATCGCCCGTCGGCATCGATGCCCAGCGCGGTGCCAGCAACTACGACCACCGCGAAGCCGAAGTGGCGCGCGCCATGGCCGACAATGCCGAAGGCGTGGTCATCCTCGCCGACTACAGCAAGATCGGCGTAGAGAGCCGCGTCGCCTTCTGCCCGCCAGAACGCATCGACGTGCTCATCACCAACCACAAGGCCAGTACCGAGGCGACGTTCGCTGCACTGGACGCCAAGCTCAAACGTATTGTCCTGGCGTAGCAGTGGCTCGGCGGTTGGGGCGACGCCAGTGGGCCTTGAGCACTTCAAGACCCGTTTTGCCTTAAACGTTTTTGGTGGAGGGCAACAGGACCGTCAGCACCCCGAACAGCGGCAGGTAGGAACACAGGGTGTAGACATATTCAATGCCGTGCACATCGGCGAGATGCCCCAACAGCGCGGCGCCAATGCCGCCGAAGCCAAACATCAGACCGAAGAACACCCCGGCGATCATGCCGACGTTACCCGGTACCAACTCCTGGGCAAACACCACGATGGCAGAGAACGCCGAGGCCAGCACGAAACCGATCATCATGCTCAGCACACCCGTCCAGAATAGGTCGACGTAGGGCAGGGCCAGGGTGAAGGGCGCCACTCCCAGGATGGAGAACCAGATGACTTTCCTGCGGCCGATCTTGTCGCCAATCGGGCCGCCGAAGAATGTACCTGCCGCCACCGAACCGAGAAACAGGAACAGGTAGAGCTGGGAGGTGGCCACCGACAGCTGGAATTTCTGGATCAAGTAGAAGGTGAAGTAGCTGGTGAAACTGGCCATGTAGAAATACTTGGAAAACACCAGCAATGCCAGCACCCCCAAGGCGAACGTAACTCGGCGTTTGGACAGGCCGTGGGTGGCCTGGCCACCTTGCTTGAGCTTGAACAGGCTCAGGTGATTGCGATACCAACGGCTCAAACCAAACAGCACGGCAATGGCGAAGGCTGCGAACAGGCCGAACCAGGCGACGTTACCTTGACCGTAAGGGATGATGATCGCCGCAGCCAGCAGCGGCCCAAACGCGCTACCCGCGTTGCCGCCCACCTGAAAGGTTGATTGCGCCAGGCCATAGCGGCCGCCGGAGGCCAGGCGTGCAACCCGTGACGTTTCAGGATGGAAGGTAGAAGAGCCAACACCTACCAACGCGGAGGCAACCAGAATGGCAGGGAAGCTACCGACGAAGGCCAGCAGGACAATGCCAATCAACGTACAAACCATGCCAGCGGGCAGCAGCCATGGCTTGGGATGGCGGTCGGTGTGATAACCGATCCACGGCTGAAGAAGTGACGCGGTGAGCTGAAAGGTCAGGGTTATCAGTCCAACCTGGGTGAAGCTAAGGCCGTAGTTAGCCTTCAGCAACGGGTAGATCGACGGCAGCACCGCTTGAATCAGGTCATTGATCAAATGAGCCAGTGCGCAGGCTCCGATGACGCGCATCACCAGGGGGCTGGCTTGGCTTGCGACTGACGCGGAGGTCGCTGCAGTGGGTGTGGGAGAGGCCATGGGAGTCTTCCGGGGGAATAAAAGAAGGCGCGCTCGAACAGATGATCCATAGGGGCGCGTAGCAGAAGCCTTCGCTTCAGCGCTATCCTAAATTCATCCATACACGAGCTTCTCGCGAGATTCGGTAAGCAACTATCGCAAAAAGGGCACCATGGTCAGGCCACTCAACGAATGTTTGCGAGAGATAGACAGCGGCACCGGGTCCGTCATCAGTAGTGCAACTGACTATCCGGAAGGGTGGATCATCGCGCCCCACAGCCACGCCAAGCATCAGTTGATCTACGCAATCGAGGGAGTCATGGTGGTGTCCTCCGGCCTTGGCCAATGGACGGTGCCCTCCAATCGCGGCATCTGGATGCCCGCTGGCGAAGTTCACGCCATTCGATGCGTGGGCGAGGTGAAGATGCGCAGCGTGTTCATCCAACCTGACGAGCATGACTTGCTGCCCGCCGATACCAAAGCCGTGAGCATCTCCCAGCTGCTGAGTGAGTTGATCAAGGTATCTATCGACATCAGTCCCGAGGCATCACTTACTCAACGTGAGGCGCGGATCCTTGGGCTGATCCTGGACGAGATCTGCATTCTGCCGACCCTGCCTCTGCACCTGCCGCAGCCATCGGATGTCCGCGTCAGCTCCTTATGCGCCGCGCTTCAGCGCGAGCCTGGCGATTGTTCCACGCTGGGGGATTGGAGCGACCGACTCCAGCTTGATGAGAAGACCATCCAGCGTATTTTTCGCCGAGAAACGGGTATGACGTTCGGACAATGGCGTCAGCAGGCAAGGCTACTGCTTGCCCTGGAGCGAATCGCGGTGGGGCAAAAGATCATCGATATCGCGTTGGAGCTGGGGTACGACAGCCCCAGTGCGTTCACGTCAATGTTCAAGAAACAGTTTGGCAAAACCCCGAGCGAATTTTTTCGCTGACCGCCAGCCTCTTTGCGTTGAGTTGCAGCTCGAAGCAAGGCGAACCTGCTACGAACGTCTGCTTCTGGCCGGTTTCTGCCTGTCACGAGGGGCAGAAACCGGCCCAAAAGCGGACATATCGAGTGAGAAAAACAAATCTGGCCCCTGACTGTTCAGTAGTCACATCCGTTCGATCCACCGAATCGGGTTTCACGCAGGCAAACGTGCCGCCGGCTATTGAGCAGCAGGGGGGCATAGCTGCAAGACGCTTCGGTGTTATTGATCGCGACTTGCAACGAATCCATGACATCGCGGCTGACAGGGACGGATATTTCGCAGCAGCCTTGGGTTTTTGAACAGTCTGAGACTGTCGTGTCATTTCGCGTGCGTCCATTCACTGATACGACCAACGCAGCGTTGTCACAGTGGCCGGTCAAACCTTCTCCAGTAACAAAAAAAGAGGTGGTCGGTGGGTTACCAGTACCCCCTCCAAGCCCTAGCGGAATAAGGAACAGCGAATGAGCGTAGCTTTCGCCGGCCTGTACCGTAGAGATCGTGATGGGTGAATGACAGGACTGATTGACCCACTTCCCGGGGGATACCAGCTTCCAACCGCTGTCGTCAGTGACGTTCCAGTGTTTGCCACTGCGGTAGTCATAGCAACCGCTCAGGCATGCGGCCGCGGTCAGTACCAGAAGAATTGCCGCTCGTGTTGTTTTCATGGTTGACCACTTTCCCGATAAGGTTTGATTACCTGCATTCAGTTGCGCCTACCGGTATCTCCTGAAAGCAGGCGCGCCGTGATAGCCGCCTGCTTATGTACAGATCCAGCTACCCCGGATTACCCGCCCGAAGACGCGCCGCATCGATCTTGCACACCGAATCACGCAACGTCCCGATCAACGACTGCCGCTCCAACGGTCCCCATTGCGGAGTATCGCTCTTGCGTGTCACTTCATTCCCCAGGGCAAAGGGCTCGGAGAAATATACCCGGCCGAACTGCGCCATTTCGTCCCGCTCGCAGTTGATCACCCGGATCGCCCGCGAACTGCGGATCCCCGTACCGCTGGGGGTGGCGGGTCCGAGGTAATTGTTGATTAGGTAGAACTGGCGCAAATGTGGATTGCCCTGGTACAGGGCGACGGAACGGGCGTCGAAGTAGGTTGCCAGTTCGGCGTCCTCCAGCAGTTTGAACATGCCAGCGGGTGGTGTGGTCGGAGCTTCGGCCACGGCTTTCTGCGGCGCAGTGCCGTGGGCGCAGCCGCCCAGCAGCAACACCGCGGCCAGGCATGGTAGGCGCTTCATCGAGGGGTTCCTTGCGCCACGTCCGGGCGTTCCTGTTGCAACAGACGCTCATCGATGCTGCCCTGCAACGAACAGAGCAGGCGGGTCTTTCCGTCCTCGACGCTGAGCATCAGGAGCTTTTCCGCGGAACCCGCCGCCGGGGCGATACCCGAGGCCGCTGCAGGGTTGTCCTGCCAGGCGGAATTGGCGTCCGCCTTGATCTGTGGTCTGGAAATGAAGTACTCGCCGGCCTCCTGCCATTGTGCATGAGGCAACTTGGCCATGACTTCCTCGCGGCTGGCATCGATTTCGAAACCCCAGAAGTAGTAAATGCCTTGCTCACCCAGGTCCATGACCCGGTCGTAGTAGCTGGTCAGGCGCAGGCCTTGATCGTCGACACTGGGGGTGAAGTGCTGGAAAGCGCTGTCGAAGTTGCGGCGGTCCGGCACCGGCAGCCAGGCCAGGCCGCGCTGATCGTTGCGGGCCAGCTTGACGGTCTTCCCCAGATCGGCGCGCTGGGAATACAGGTGCTTGAAGAACGACGGCTCACACGAGACCAGGCTTTCGCTGAGGCCGCTAGCCAGTGCATTGCCGGAGCATAGGCCGAGGAGAAGGGGTAGTACTGCTTTGCCGCAGGAGAAAGATAGAAGGCGACGCATGTCCATTGCTCGGAGATTCCTGGTGGGTGAAAAGACGCGATCATAATAACGTCAGGACGTTGTTACAAATTGAAAGGACCGGAAAAGGAGGTTGGCGGTAAAGGGAGTTCGCCAATCAATGCAGAGAAGGGGAGACAGCCTTCTTCCCAAGGCACAGTGGAAGCCCAGCAATGCGCCAATCGCTCGCTTAGAACGGCGAAGCTTCCATCACTAATAGTCTACTGGGCACCACAAGTCCGGATATTCTGTTATGGAAGAACCCTACTCAAATCACGGACGATGACCATGCAGATACGCGAGATGACGCAAGACGACTTACCCAGCGCCAGTGCCCTGTGCCTGGAGGCGTTCATGCTGGCGGTGGCGCCCTCGCTGTCGGCGCAGGGCGTGGAAACCTTCGTCAAGGTGGCGGCACAGCAGGCGTTTGCCGAACGCATGGTGGGTGACAACCTGATGCTGGTTTGTGTCGCAGAGGGAGGCTTGGCAGGGCTGATATTGTATTCGCCGACACAGTGGTTTCCACGATCGCTTGCGAAACGCCAAGCCTGACCTAACCTGACGAGGTGGCTACATCGTCTTGAGCAATATCCTGTGAGAAAAACATGCCTACAGACTATGAAGTGACAAAGAGGCAGGCCAAATTGCTCAGGCTTGGCAATGCAGTGATCAACATTATCAAGGGGTTAACTCCCTACGGTAGTGGTAATCAGTTGGATGAGGAGCACACTGCCTCTCACATTCGTACTGCGGCCACCTACAACTTCATGGAGAACCCAGTCAACAGCGCCATGCTAAGACCTCGGCGTATATTGGAAATCGCCAAAAGAACAGGTGCGGGCAATTGCGATCAGCTGGGGGCAATGGCTTACGCAATCTGCAGGGATTATCTGTCGCCTGATTATTATTCAGCGTGGGTCGGTACCAATGCCCACACGTTAGCTTTGATCGGACATAAAACTGGAGATGCTGAGGACGCGATAGCGGTGGACGCTTGGCCTCAGCGGCCGAAGGCAAGGGAGGCTGCGGCCGAAGTGGATGCAGATTAGGCAATCGTTCATAAACGTGATAAACACCTTGTTTAACATAATATACATTATGCGAACCTAAAGAGCTGTTCATTCGAGGCTCTGCGCAGGCTTTTGTACTGCGCTGCCACTGTCGGCCACGATGGTAAATGTTGTCCCGCTATCTGGTTCCCGCTGAACGACGGGCTCGCGCCTCAAGATCACGACGCTATGTGAAATGTGTGCCTTTCGGCATGGTGTTGGTACGCGGATTTCAATGTCTGAGTCGACCGTTCTTTGTCGGTGCGCGTCCAAGTCATACTTGCCCCTGGCTTCGCGCTCGCAGAAACTCCACAGCACTGGACTTGGAGATCTGCAATGAAGCGCTATGGACTGGTGATCGGTAACGCGGCCTATGCCTTGAAACCGTTGGACAACACCCTGAACGACGCCAGAACCGTATGCCAGGCACTCCAAGCCCGTGGCTTTGATGTCTCGTTGATCTGCGACGCCTCCGCGGCACAGATGGCCGACGCGGTGGCCGCACTCAAGGCCCGGCTCCAACCTGGTGACCTGCTGTTTTTCTTCTTTGCCGGTCATGCCTTCGAGCATCTCGGCTACGGCTACCTGATGCCGGTCGACATCCCCGAGTTCACTGCAGGTGCCATACGACACTACGCCTATCCCGTGGATGAATTTCTCCGCGAAACCCAGGGGCTGGATACCTGTCGGGTGGTCGTGCTTGATGCCTGTCGGGATGCATTCGACGAGGCAAACCTGAGTTTTCGCTCGCTCATCGAGTCGATCCATCAGCAGCGCGCGGATAGCGAAAAGCATCAGCGCAACCTGTTGCTGTCCTACTCAACCAGCTATGGCACGTCGGCGTCGGACGGCAGCGAAACCAACAGCCCCTTCACCAAAGTACTCACGACGCTTTTGCCAAACCATCGCCTGAGCATCGAGGAGATGTTCAAGGAGGTCGGCTGCTCGGTGATCCGCAACACGAACAACCAACAGCGCCCCTGGTTCTACTCCAGCCTGGAATCCGATGTGAAAATGTCGGACCTGCCCACGTACCAGCAACGTCAAAGCTACTACGCGCCGACCAAGGGCAGCCTTTACGCCCTGGCCAGCTCACGAGACCACAGTGCCTTGTTCCTGGTGGGCAGTGCCCCGTATCTTTACCATCTGGGCAGTCATGGCCCCAAAGGAAGCATACGCTGCAAAGACGGTGTGAAAGCGGCGTCTGTTAGCAATTCAGGCGCGTTTTTCCTGCTCAATGGCAAGGACTGCCTTGTCATTCCACAACTGAGCCACTCCGTCGATCTCAGCCACATCGAGCCCATCGGCATTACCTCCAGCAATGACGGGCGATTCGTTCTCGTCTATGGCGATCAAGCGTTCGTGATTTTTCAGATAGGGCCTGCCACATGTGATCGCATCCATTACCAGCACTGCAGTGATCGGTATTTCTACTGCGCCGAGTTCGTCGATGACTCGCAGGTCTGGATCGGCGGTGACCGTCAGGCCATTCACGCCATACAACTCGATGGCGCCACTGCGGTGTGCCAGATCATCGAGCTGCCCTTCACGGACTATGTGTACGCCATGACGCCTGTCACTGATGCGCGTGTTCTCCTGGCAACGTCATCCGGGGGCGTGTACATGATCAACAGGGCGTCGAGGGTGGCGGGCTTGGTAATGAACCTTGGAGAAAGCGTCCGTCTGCCCTCCTCACGCCGCAGTTCGCTACTTCATGTGACGGAGGAAGACCAGCTCATCAACACGTTCCTTTTTGCCCCGAAGGAGATGGACCACATCACACTAAAAATCTTAGGCCAACAGCTGCGCTCCAACAATCTGCTCTATGCCGTGCGCTCGACCAGCCTTCCCTTGATAGCGATTGGCAGTTCCGAAGGGCTCGTCACGATTATCGACACGCGCAACTGGGACAACTACCAGCAACTCGATGCAAGCGGTGGCAGGGAAACAGAACTGACCGGCCTGGCGTTCACGGCCGACAATACGCTGGTGGCCGCCACGAAGGACCACCATGTACTGTTTTATGCGCCGATCAATGAAAGTTACTCGGCATCGCTTACGCATATCGATACGCATGTCCAATGATCGGGCAATTTCAGCTCCTCACCGCCCCTAGAGAAGCTAACGCTTCAACCCTCCCCAACGCCTACGGCTTAACCCCAGTCAACGTCCGGTAATGCCGAAAAGACTCACGCACCGTCTCGATCAATTCTGTTTCCTGCCACGGTTTGGTCAGGAAACGATAGATCTCGCCGCGGTTGATCGCCTCGGTCACGGTGTCGACTTCGGTAGAACCCGAAAGGACCATCCGAACCGTATTGGGATGCATGGTTCGAATACAGGCCAGCAGCTCGGTACCGCTCATGCCTGGCATGCGTTGGTCGACAATGATGACGCCGACCTGATGCTCAGCCAGAAGCGTGAGCGCTTCCGGCGTGGTGGTCGCTGTGAGGATGTTGTAGTTCTCGTGGCGCAGCAGGCGTTTGAGTGAGGACAAAATGCCCGGGTCGTCGTCCAGCAGCAACAAGGTGGATGAGGTTTCATCCTCGGCTACAACGTGAACTGATTGGTAGGAAGCGAGAAAACGTTCAGTGTCTTCGACAGGCATGGGATGGCTGATCAGGTAGCCTTGGATCAGATCACAATGCATGGATCGCAGATAGCGCGCCTGCCCCGGATGTTCGACGCCTTCGGCGACGACTTCGAGCCCGAGGCTGTGCCCCAGTGCGATGATCGCCTTGACGATGGAGGCATTGCCCGCGTTGGTGGTCATATCGCGGACAAACGAGAGGTCGATCTTGAGCCGGTGCACTTCCAGCTGCTGTAGATAGCCCAGCGACGAGTAACCTGTGCCGAAGTCATCGATGGACAGTCGGACACCCAGGGCCTTGAGCTCGGTCAGGGACTTGAATGACTGATCGCGATCGACCATTACATAGCTTTCAGTGATTTCCAGTTCAAGCTGGTTAGGGTTGATGCCGGTTTCCGCCAGGGCGCATTTTACGGATTCAACCAGGCTCCCCGCGCTTAACTGCACAGCAGAGATGTTCACCGCTGTCTGGCGCGGTGCCAGACCGGCTTCCGACCACCTTTTGATTTGCTGGCAG
This sequence comes from Pseudomonas sp. FG6, assembly GCF_057809015.1. NCBI lineage: Bacteria > Pseudomonadati > Pseudomonadota > Gammaproteobacteria > Pseudomonadales > Pseudomonadaceae > Pseudomonas > Pseudomonas sp. FG6. The sequence continues at coordinate 104,605 of NZ_JBMDJD010000005.1, read as the reverse complement.
ACCTCACGCAGCACCCAGTCACCGAGTTGAATGACCAGGCCACTTTCCTCGGCAAGGGGAATGAATTCACCCGGTGAGATCATCCCTCGCTCGGGGTGTTGCCAGCGGACCAGTGCTTCAAGCCCCCCTACTTTACCTGTGTCCAGGTCAATCTGAGGCTGGTAGTAAACCCGCAGTTCCCGGTGTTCAAGGGCATTGCGCAGCTCGGCTTCAAGTTTCAGGCGCCGCTTGGCGTGGGCGGTCATCTCTGGCGAGAAAAAGCACAAGACACCTCTGCCCTGCTCCTTGGCTCGATGAAGCGCTGCGTCAACGTTGCTGAGCAGGGTCTCGGAGTCTGTTCCATCGTCGGGATAGAGCGTAATGCCGATGCTGGCGCCGATGTAGACGTTCTGCTTGCCGAGAATGAAGGGTTCTGCCAACGCATTGATGATGCGTTGGGACATCAGGTCCACCGGAACGTCGACGTGCTCCAGAATAATGTTGAATTCGTCCCCACCAATGCGCGCAATGCTATCGCTTTCGGGCAACAGGCTTTGCATTCGCTGCGCAACTTGGGTCAGCAACTGGTCACCGAGCTTGTGGCCCAGGCTTTCATTGATCGTCGCGAAGTTATCGAGGTCGATGTTGAGCAGGGAAAACTGTGACTGATCGCGTTCGGCAAGCAGGATCGCGTGATCCAGCAATTCGGCGAAAAGTACCCGGTTAGGCAAGCCGGTCAGCGGGTCACGGTGCGCAAGAATGCGATATTTGTCTTCCGTCAGTTGCAGCAACGCGCTGCGTTGTGCCACCAGATCCTCCAGGAAACGATGCAGCCTGGCCAGTTCCAGGTGGGTGCGAATGCGCGCCTTTACCTCGTCGATATCGAAGGGTTTGGTGATGTAGTCGGCGGCGCCGATCTCAAAGCCTTTGACTTTCTCCGCCGTAGCATTGATGACGGTGACAAAAATGATCGGTATGCGACTGCCGGCTGGAGTGGCCTTGATGCGCTTGCAGACTTCGTAGCCGTCCATGCGCGGCATCACGATATCCAGCAAGACGAGGTCTGGCGGCGTGCTGCCCTGAACGGCGTCCAGTGCTTGCGCGCCGGTGCGCGCAACCATAATGCGGTAGTCATCCTTGAGCGCTTCGAGCAGCTCGTGGATGTTTTCCGGAATGTCATCGACGACCAGGAGCGTCGGGCGATTGGCCGGGTCGACGTTCGCGGCAATATCGAAACGGATCGGGTTCTGGCGCAGGCGCCGGAGTTCAAGCTGATTGTGGATACGGGCCTTGAGCAAGTCCGGGCTGAACGGCTTGGTGATGTAGTCGGCGACGCCCATCGCCAGGCCGCGCGCCTCATCCATGGCATCCGCCAGGGCGGTGACAAAGATCACCGGAATACTCGTGGTGCATGGGTCAAGCTTCAACGCTGAAAGAACGGAGTAGCCATCCATGCCGGGCATCTTGATGTCCAGCAGGATCAGGTCTGGCTGTGGCTGACGGTTGGCCAGTTCAAGCGCTTTTTCACCGCTGGTTGCGGCGCACAGGGAAAAATCGTCGCGCAACATTCCCATCAGAGCATGCAGGTTTTCGTGGACATCATCGACGATCAGAATGCGCGCACGTTTGTTGTTGGGAGCAAGTTCGGTCATGGTGACGTATCCGGATCGATCATATTCAGGTGCTGTAATCGGGAATGTGCTGCGTCAATTTCAAAATCATCGATCAAGGCGGCAATCGCGGATACTTCCTGCTCGATCCGGGTCCCGCGAGTTCCCATGAGCAGTCGTGCGAGTATCGGTTCGGCCGCACCAAGATCCGATTCCAGGGCTTGCGCCAGTTGGCTCAGTAACGTGTGCAGCAAGGGCGGTGAAAAAGGTTCGTCGACACTCGACTGAGGGAGGTCATCCTTGGCTATTGCGTCAATGTCCTGCAGTACCTGCTGCAGGAGTCCCTCGGCTTCATCGAGGATGCAAGCATCGGGGGTGATGTCGTGCTTGAGCTGATCGTCGATGGTGGTGACGATGTCATACAGGCCCTGGGCTCCGATATTGCCAGTGACGCCCTTGAGTGAGTGGCAGAAACTCTCCGCGCCGTGTTGGTCGCCGCTGGCCACAAAAGCCCGCAGCTTTGCCACAGCATCAGCATAGTGCTGACGGAATCGCCTGAGCTGTTTTCGATAGGCATCGGCCTTTCCGCCGATCCGGCGCAGCCCGTCCTGCGTGTTGATGTGGGTCATCGCCTGCAAGTCGGCAGGCAGGACGCGCGCCGCCGATGTTCCGGCATCTGCCTCTGAAGGCGCCTGGGCGCTGCGTTGGCGGGGTAACTGTATCCACTTGGAAAGAACCGTCATCAGCCGATCCGGCGCAATCGGCTTGGTGATGTGGTCGTTCATTCCCGCGTCATGGCTGGCCTGGGTATCCTGGGTCATTGCCAGCGCGGTCATGGCGATGATCGGGAGTGCGCCAAAGCGCTCTCCTCCCCCTTCATCAGCCAGTGCCCGAATGCGCCGGGTGGACTCCAGCCCGTCCATCACGGGCATCTGGATGTCCATCAAGACCGCGTCGTAATCATTGCCTTGAACCTTGTCGAGGGCATCCTGCCCATTCACGGCCTCCTCCACGTCCATGCCTTCGCTGCGCAACAACTCGGTGGCGAACTCCCGGTTAATGTCGTTATCTTCGACCAGCAGGATATGCGCTCCCGCCAATTGCCCGCTGCTCGCAACATTGAGCACCGCGGGTCTGCTTGGCGCATCCACGCCGAGAATACGGCCCCGTCCGAGGACGGAAAGAATGGAGTCGAGCAGCACCGAAGGTGAAACCGGTTTGATCAGGAAACCTTCCACACCGGCCTGCTCGGCCAGGCGCAAGACGTCTTCGCGACCGTAGGCGGTGATCATGATCACCTTGGGCGGATGAGGTAAGCGCAGATCGCGGCGGATGCGCTGGGTGGTTTCATCGCCATTCATGCCGGGCATGCGCCAGTCCATCAGGACCAGGTCATAGGGTTCGGCAGTGGCGTTTTGCAGCTCGGTAAGGGCCGCCGGGCCACTGGCAACCGTAACGACATCCAGTTGGAAGAAGCGCAACATCTCGGCCAGAATTTCGCGAGACACGGCATTGTCATCCACGAGCAAGACGCGGATGCCCTTGAGCAACGGTCCTGTCTGGTCGACCAGTTCTCGTTGGCGGACCTGTGCCTGGCGCGCGATGGGCAACTGCACGGTGAAACTGATCGTGCTGCCTTTTCCAGGTTGCGAGTCCTCAATCCAGATGCGCCCTCCCATCAGTTCGGTCAGGCTCTTGCTGATGGCCAGTCCCAGGCCGGTTCCCCCGAATCGGCGGGTCGTCGATGAGTCGCCTTGGGTAAACTTTTCGAAGAGATGCGCCTGGGTTTCGGGGCTCATGCCAATGCCCGTGTCGCGCACGCTGATCTGCATGTGCAACGTATCGTCACGCATGCTCAGGCTGCGGAAAGCCAACTCCACTTCGCCTTTATCCGTGAACTTTACGGCGTTTCCGCACAAGTTGAGGAGGATCTGCCCCAGCCGCAATGGATCGCCGATCAACCGCGCAGGAATGGTGGGGTCATGGCGAATAAGAAACTCGATACCTTTTTCTTCGGCCTGGAACGCAATGGCATCTGTCAGTTGCTCTAATACCGAATCGAGCCCGAATTCGATCTGTTCGAGCTTCAACTTGCCCGACTCTACTTTGGAAAAATCGAGAATATCGTTGATCACACCCAGCAGTGAGTGCGCGGCCGTTTGCACCTTGCCCAGTTGGATACGCAGGGCCGGCGGCAAGTCCTTTTTCAAGACAAGATAGAGCATGCCGAGAATGGCGTTCATGGGGGTGCGGATCTCGTGGCTCATGTTCGCCAGGAAATCACTCTTGACCTGGGTCAGCCGCTCCGCTTCTTCCTTGGCAAGGACCAACTCTTCGGTCCGCTCGGCAACAAGGTCTTCGAGGTTGTGATTCAACTGGTTGAGCGCCTGCAACGAATCGAAAAGTCGACTGCGGCTCTCGTTAAAGGCATTGACCAGTTCCCCCAGCTCGTCGCTGTAGGGGTATTCGACTTTCTCTACGGGGGCATTGTCCGGCCCGAAACGCCAGTTCGCCACGGCCTGGGAGACTCGCGTAACGGCGTTGGACAGCCGATAGCGAATGGCCCAGAGGATGATCAGCCACAGTGCAGAAGTAATGACGATCGAATTGAGCAGGATGAACAGGCTGGCGTATTTGGTACGGTCCCATAGCACGCCCCGATCCGAGTACATTTTGAGAACCCCGATCACGTTATGCTCGCCTTTCTGCGAGGGGGACGTGAGCGGTAGTTCTGCCTGGCGGAAACTGGCAGGAAAGAGACTCTCCCCTTCTTTCACTGCGCCTGGAACATTGCCAGAGACTGCCAGAATATCGCCATCGGCAGACGCCACCTGGACACCGGTGACAATGGCGTTCTGGCGGACTGCGGTGACGATGTTCATGAGTTGCGTTTTATCCAACTCCCACACGGCGTTGGTGATGCTGGGGCCGATGGTGCTGCTCAGGGAGGCCAGGTCATCACTGATGTCCTGGCTGACACTGAAGTACTGGATGCTCAATTGCACCGCCGTCATGCTGACCGCAATCAGCAGATACCACGGGAACATGGTGTACAGCAGTCGCCTGAAAAGCGTCTGAGAGGAAAACATCCAGGTTACTCCCACCCAGTCATTGGCATCTTATTTCCACCACCAGTGGGTATCCGGCTCCGGCGTTTTTTCAGGCAGGACAGGGTTGGAAAGACGAATGACCTGTCGATGCTCCTTGGCAAGCGCCGCAATCTCGTTTGCGTGGTAGGTCTCGAAGAGCTTGCGGAAGGATCCGTCCTCCAAGGAAAGATTGAGCCCGCGTTCAATGCGTTGCGCCAGTGCAGTGTCATTCTTGTTGACCCAGAAGTACACGGGATAAGGAAAGAACAGTGCCTTGCTTTTCTCAACGACCAGTTGAGGATAGCTGTCCTTGCGCTCTTCAAGTTCGCGAGCCGCTTCATTCAGTCCGCGCGGGAAGGCATCGAAGCGTTCTGCGGCCAGCATGCCAAAAAGATTCTCATAGTTGGTCGCGGTGACCACCGTAAACCCGCTGGCCTGCATGATTGGCACATCGGCCCATTGGCTGTTGAGGCCGAAGGTCAACTGCTTGCGTAGCGCCTGCTCGTCCATCTGTGCGATGCGAGCCTGGTCGGCAGCGCGAATCACCAGCAGGCGAAAGCCGACAAGCCCCCGCAAGATATCGATCTTGATCGGCAACATATGGGACTCACGCTCGGCGTTGGTTCCCAGGGCGATGACATTGATCTGCCCTGCCTGCAGCAACTCCATGCCACGATTCTGGCTGATATCTTCCGTATAGGGCACAAGACGGACAGCGCCATCGGTAGCACGAGTATGCGCAAGCGCCAACTCGAGGAGCTGCCAACGGTACTCATAGATGGGACCCGAGGGGAAATAACGAAGCGTTGTTTCACGGTCATCGGCTTGTACGGTGTGACCAAACAAGTTCAGCGAAATGACTGCAACAACCACCAACTTCAGGAGAGATGAAAAACGTGACGCAGGGCGTTGCGTAAACGATGGGATTGGCATACTCCGGTTTTCCTTCTCCGCAGCGAACTGGGCAGATACAGCTACGTCTGCGAATGGTTCCGGCCTTGAGTTTAACCTTCAGTAACACAAAAAAATAGTAACTCGAAGGCATATTGCCTGTACGCGCTGGCGCAGATATTTCCGGGCTTTCTGGTACAAAAGTGCTACTTCAAGGCGATGCATCAGCGCACGAGGTCTTTACCGTTCAATCACAACGTTGCGCAAGTTGTGTGAGGTAAGCACAAAACATCTGCGCCATGGCCAACGCCGATTACAGCCTGGACTGCCTGGCCCATGCGCGCACGCCCGGCAGCGGCTACCTGTCCGTACCCTTTGCGGATGACGTGGAATTGTCGATGTGGCTGGGTATGGGCGTGGCCCTGGTGCCCCAGACCGCCAGCTATCGCCACTGGCCCTCCGGCGTCAGGGCCATTGATCTGGGGGATCACACGTTCCATCGTGACATCGGCCTGGTGCACCGGGCCAGACAGCACTTGAATGAACCGGCCTGGTCGCTGAGTCAATTGCTGAGCCAGATGGCCTAGGCCGGCCTATTGCTTGCGCTCCCACAGGAGAAACGCACTCAGAACCGATAGTTGGTGCTCAACTCCAGCGTCCGTGGCGCGCCCGGCATGATCAGGTCCACCGAGCCATGGGCCGAGGCGTAGTACTCCTTGTCGAAGACGTTACGCAAGCGCAGCGCCATGTCCCATTTCGACTGGTTGTAGAGCAAGGCCGTGTCCACGGTGGTGTAGGCCGGCATCACCACACGGTTGTCCAGAGCGGTGTAACGGTCGTCGACGTAGTTGGCCCCCATGCCCACGCGCCAGTTGTTGTCCAGTGAGCGCACCAGCCACAGGTTGGCGCTGTTGCGCGGGGTCAAGGTCGGCGTCTGGCCTTCGTTGGCCACGCCATTGGTCCGGCTGTTGGACTTGACGATCTCGGCATCCAGGTAGGCGTAGCCGGCATAGACTTGCCACTTGTCGCTCAACTGCCCGCTGGCGGTCAACTCAAGACCGTCGGTGCGCTGCTCACCCGACAGCACCAGTTGGGACGGGTTGGCCGGGTCGGTTGTCTTCATGTTGCTGCGTTCCAGGCGAAACAGCGCCGCCGTCAACGCCAGGCGGTTGTCCAGCAGGTCCCACTTGCCGCCGATCTCGAAGTTGGTGGTTTCTTCCGGTTCCAGGTCCTGGTTCGTCGTGCTGAGGGCGAACATTTCGGCAGACGGCTGGTAGGAACGGCTCACCGACACGTAGTAGGACTGGATCTGGTCCGGCTGGTAGACCAGGCCGATTCGTGGGCTCCAGGTCATGTCGGTGCGCGACAGTTCGCTGCGGGTCAGGTCGTCGGCATATTCCTGGTCGAACACGTCATAACGCACGCCCACCAGCGCCTTCCACTTGGGGGCCAGCTCGATAAGGTCCTGCACGTAGAAACCGGCCGTGTCCTGGGTATTGGTGCCCTTGGAGGTTTGTCGGTTGGCCTGGAATGGCACGTCGAGCAAGCCATCGCGGTACACCGGCACCTGGGCGACATTGCTCTGGCTGAACACCGACTGGTCCTTGACCTGGCGTCCCAGCTCCACGCCATAAAGCAGGCTGTGGTTCATTCCGGCCAGCGTGGCCTGTTGCTTCAACTCGGTCTGGTTGAACCAGCCATCTTCGTTGCGTTGCACGTTGCCGCGGTTGAGCTTGATCAGCAGTTCGCCATTTGGCGCGGTGACGAAACGCGTCGGGCTGGAGTCGGCCAGGGTGTTGTTGCGGTCCAGATCGTAGTGGTAGTAGCGGCTGGTGTTGCTCAGGCTGAAGTCGTCGTTGATCCGGTAGTCGATACCGGCCGTGAACGAGAACACCTCGCTGCGGGTGTAATCGTCATCCGGATCGGCGGAACCAAAGCGCTTGTCGCGGTCGACGTTGACTGGACGATCGCCGCGCGCCGGAATGCCGAAGTCGATCAGACGCTTGTCATACAAATACGTTGCGCCGAGGTTCAGCTCCAGGTCGTCGGAGAGCTTGAAGTAAGCCGAAGGGGCAATGGCCTTGCGATCGATGTAGCCGTCCTCGCGGAACGTATCGCTGTCCTCCAGGGCACCGGTCACCCGGAAGGCTTTGTCCTTGTATTGCTCATCGGCCCAACCGGCGTCGAACTGGGTGCGCCGCTTGCCCTCGCTGTCGAAGCTGACTCCGACTTCCTGCTCGGGGGCGAACGTGGGCTTCTTGCTGATGCTGTTGATCAGGCCGCCCGAAGAACCACGGCCATAGAGCACCGCAGCGGGGCCCTTGATCACTTCCACACGTTCGACGTTGGACAGGTCGCGAAAGTACAGCGCATCGTCACGAACCCCATCGACGTACATGTCGCCGATGGCACTGAAACCGCGAATGGTGACCTGGTCGCGCTGGCCATCGCCGCTGGACAGGCCAACGCCGGGAACGTTCTTGAGCACGGCCTCCATCGACTGTGCCCCCTGGTCCTTGATCACGCTCTGGGGGACCACGTTCACGGTCTGTGGGATGTCCCGCAACGGCGCATCGATCTTCAACGCCGTCCGGCTCTCGGTCGTCGTATAGCTCTGCTCGTTGTACTCACCGTCCACAACGGTTGCCGGGAGCGTTAGAGCAGATTCCGTTTCTGCTTGTAGATCAGGGACAACCAGAACACCCAGCAGTGATAGAGAGACTGGGAAAATGCGCGATAGAGCCACCATGGACACCTTTTGTATGGAATTATCGCGCGGATGATAACGATTATCTTTTGTAAGTAAATACAAATAATTCGCATTAGATTTATTGACATTTAACCTTGAAACGGCTGCCCTCCTCGCTCAAACGATTAAGCCGGCATTCTCGCTGCTCAACCGACGTCGAGTTCAAGGTCGAGTTTTGGTGCCCCTTAGTCAGGCTGCTTGACGTACATCCCCGTCAACATGTCCCGTTCACCCGGCGCGGTGTTGTAGTTGATCACCGCGAAGTTATTCACCAACTGAATGTGATACGGGCCGTTTTTCTCAGGGGCTTGCGGTTCGCGAACGATGATCAGGTTGTCGGTTTCCATCGGCACGACCTGATGCTCGGTGACGATGCCTTTGAGGGTCACGGTGAACTCGGCCAGTTCCTTGCCGTTGGCGTCACGCTCCGGCAGGATCTTCAAATCCAGGTCGCCGTCACGCCCCAGGGCGTCCTGGCGCATTTGGTAATGGCCGCTGCGCTGGTCGCGGGCGACGCCGTCGATCTTTTCGGCATCCGGTTCGCGTTCGACAGTGTGCAACCGGACCGCCAATCCGCCTTCGTCGCTCTTGGCGCCACTGACCCACGTGCCGGTGTAGTCGTAGGGTTCGACGGGCTCCCGGGCGATACGCCAGATGCCCGTCTGGTGACCGTCGTCGGCGTATTCGTAAAGTGTAATGGCCGTCTCGTCACTGTCGTCCCGCGCCCCTACCAGCTTGATCGGCTTGCCATTGCCGCCGCGGGTGTAGCGCACTTCTCCGATAACGACCGCGCCCTGCTCCTGGTACCAGACGTCCACCGGGATCTTGGCGTTGAGGGTCCCGCTGAGCATCTGCGGGTCTTCGTAGACCGGTCCTTCCAGGCTGGGCTGCTCATGCCATTGCCCGTCCTTCCATTCGCCAGTGGTACGCAGGCTGTAACCGCGAGGCATGCTGGAGTTTTCGCCAGGCTCGGTCGGCTGGATGTCCTCCTGGGTGTACGAATGCAGCCGCACCAGTTCGTCGCCGCGCATTTGCCATTGGGTAGTGCGTGTCCAGCAACACTCACGGTCGGTTTGCGACAGCAGGATGCCGTCCAGCGGGCTGACGGAGAACATTCCGCTGGTGGTCTCTTTCGCCAGGTTCGTCAGGGGCTGGTTGAGAATCCACTGGGCTTTGTGTGGTGCCGGTGCTTGGAGATAGACGTCGAACTTCGGCTTGTAGCTGGCCGCGGGATCGCTGCCGTTACGAATCGCCAGGTCCAGGCGACCGTCGAAGTTGAAGTCATCGAAGTACAGCAGGCTGAAGGGCCCAAGCAACCAGGCATCGGCCTTGCCGTTGCGGTCCACCGCCATGTTGCCGGCCGGTGTCTGCAATTGCTGCAGGACCTCGCGGGTCTTGTTGTCGCGCACGGTCATGAACGCTTGCGCCAGTTGCTTGCGGTCTTGCGGCGGGTCCGGGAACACCACTTCGACCAGGTACTGACCACTGCGATCATTGACCGCAAACGATAAAGGTTCGGCCATGGCTGGAGCCGCCAGGCACGTGGAGAGCAACACACTTTTGATCAGCGAACGCATCGACCGCTTCCTTGCTGTAATTCGAGGCCGCAGTTTAACGATAAACGGTGCCTCATCGCGATGATGTCAAACTACCGGCGCCAACATTCCGGTGCTGTGGCCAACTAACATGAAGACCACATGACTGTAGCTGTCAGATCAAGCCTGACTGTTGCTACCGCTCGCGCAACCGTTGGCCTACTGTCTTGGCTCGACCCATGAGGTGATGCCATGCCCGATGCAGCCAATCTGTACCTGTTCGTTATCGCCGCCCTGCTTTTGCTCGTCGTTCCCGGGCCCAATATGGCGTTCGTCACCAGCCATGCACTGAGCTACGGTTGGCGTGCCGGCCTGGCGGCGGCTCTTGGCATTACGCTGGCAGACATACTGATGACCCTCATGGTCAGCGCAGGCATCGGCGCCCTGGTCATGAGCTGGGCGCCGGCGTTCGAAATATTGCGGCTGGCCGGGGCCGCGTATCTGCTGTGGCTCGCCTGGCAAGCGCTCAAGACCCCCAGCGTGGCCCAGGGCAACGAGCCGCCACTGGCATCGCTCTGGAAGATCTTCGCCCGTGGCGCACTCAACAGCCTCTTGAACCCCAAGGCGCTGCTGTTCTTCATGGTGTTTCTGCCGCAATTTGTCAGCGTATCGCGCGGCAACGTCAGCCTTCAGCTGGTGTTCCTGGGCGCGTTGCTGGCGCTGATCGCGCTGGTCTTCCATACCCTGCTCGGTATCTGCGCCGGGCTGCTGAGAAGGAAGCGGATCGGCGGCACGCTCTCCAGGCGTTTGGGAACCTATGGTTTCGCCGGGGTCATGACAGCATTGGCGGCACGCCTGTTGTTTCTCGATCGTCCGCTCTGATCATCGAACAGGCGTGTTGGCCTATGCTTTGAAGCAATCCATCACGATGGAACAACGAACATGTCGGCGTCGGAATTCACTCTCCAGCAAAGCTGGCAGCACAACGCCCGTTCCTGGATCGAGGCCGTGCGCAGCGCCAGCATTGAAAGCCGGCAAACGGTCACGGACCAGGCCATCCTGCTGGCGGTGCTGAGCCGCCAACCCGAGCGGGTGCTCGATCTAGGCTGCGGTGAAGGCTGGCTGATGCGGGCGCTGGCCGAGCGAGGCGTCGAGACGGTCGGCGTGGATGGCGAAGCGACGCTGGTGGAGGCAGCCCGGGCGGCGGGCGACTCACCGGTGTACCTGGCGAGCTATGAAGCCCTGGTGGAGACGAAAGTCGACGTGGGCCGCGACTACGACCTGGTCTGCGCCAATTTCTCCCTGCTGCACCAGGACATCATCCCGTTACTCAGCGCCATGGGCGCCCTGCTCTGCCCGGGCGGTGCTCTGGTGATCCAGACACTGCACCCGTGGAGCGCGGCGGCGGGTGATTATCAGGATGGGTGGCGAGAGGAGTCGTTCAGCGGGGTCCAGGGGCAGTGGCGCCCTATGCCCTGGTATTTTCGTACCTTGTCCAGCTGGCTCAACGCCCTGGACATGGGCGGTTTTCAACTGGTGGGATTGCAAGAACCGCAACACCCGCAGAGCCCCGCACCACAGTCATTGCTGCTGGTGGCCGAGCGACGCAGCACTCCGCACGCCTGGCCTGGGCAGGATGCAGTGTGAGCCCGCGGTTCAAACGATCGGGATCATGTTGCTGATGATCTCGCGCGTGTAGCTCGCCAGGTCCTTGCTATTCATGCTTGCCACGACATCCGCCTCGATGGGTGGGTGGGCGACGATGCTGACGTCGGTGGCACGCAACGAGTTGTAGGCAACGTCCCTGACAGCGGAGCAGATCGTCACGGGAACGATTCCCACGCCCATGTCCTTGGCGAGCCGGAAGGCGCCGCTCTTGAAAGGCAGCATATCCCCGCCATTGTTTCGGGTGCCTTCAGGAAATATCCAGAGGGACGTGTTGTTGGCCATGACGTTCTTGGCCACCTTGCGCATGCTCTGGATAGACGCCCGCGGATTGCTTCGATCAATGAACAGGCTGCCGGTCAGCCAATACAGCTGCCCCACCAGGGGCAACCACTTGAGCGACTCCTTTCCGACAATGACCGTGCCGGGCTTGAGCGCCTCGGCAACGATCATCACGTCATAGTTGCATTGATGGTTGGCCACATAGATATACGGCTTGCCCTCGGCAATCGTGTTGAAGCCCCTGACAGCCACCCGCACCGAAAATATTCTGTTGATCACCGAATAGGCGCGGCAGGCGACGTGCAGGTTCCGGTTCTTATTCGGATTGATCAACATGAACAAACATAAAAATGGAAAGCTCAGGACGATAAACAGCCCGACCAACAGCCATCTCACTAACAGAATCATACGTTACACCACCTCGCCTGAATCACTTGAAACCTTGGATGCACCACCGTGGGCTTCGCCACACCCCACCAACGCGATGCCATAGAAGCCTTCTTCATCGACACACGCCATGACCCCGAAATCGCTGGCCTTGACGGACTGCGCCAGGCCGGCGAGTTGATAGGCACCGACCAGGGACAGGCTCAACGCTTTCGTGCGCTCCAGAACATCGAGCTTTTCCCCGAGCGCCTGGCCGAGATCGTCCAGTGCCGCCTTCCACGAATCGGCCACCGACACGCTGACCCGGGTGAGTTTATCAAGCTGCACCCCATGACCGGCGGCAAACGTGAGGATCAGGTCGCTCAGGCTGGCGCCACTCGCGGGCAGCAGGCGCCCGGTCATGCAGGACCTGACCACCAGCCCCGGCGTTTGCGGGTCGGAACAGGTACGGAAACTGAAAATCGCCGCGGTATCGATTCGCTCGGCCGCGTCCAGCTCAAGGCTGTCGGCGTAGAGAGTGCCGAATTCGCCGCTGAAGGTTTCCATGGCCGTCGCGTAGATCCGGTCGCAATCCCCGCGCCTGGCGAATCTCAGCCCTTGCACCATCGCGCTGTAGAAGCTCAGCTCCTTGGCGCAGAGCGAAACGTTGGCACCCTTGATGCCATATTTGATCGCCAACTGCCCCACCGAGGAGTTTATGACGGTATTGGGGATCTGTGCCGGATTGACCTGGAATCCGAAACGACTTTCGTTCGACTCCTTGATCAGTTGGATGACGGTGTCGATGGAGCCGTTGGACGTGGCGCCAATAACGGCCGCGCGCGCCAGGGCGTCTCCCTGGTTGGCATCCTCGAGCAGCGACATCGTGGCCAACAGCAACAGGGACTGTCGATCGAAGTTCTTCAACTCCCGGCTGGGCACCAGCTCACCCGCCGCCAGGTTCCACTGGGGCGTCAGGCCATGGTGCAACTCCGTGCCACCTTGCTCGAATGCGCCGGGCATCTGCAACATGACCCAATCGTTTACCGCCAGTGCAACGATAGCGTCATTGCTCATTTGAGATTACCGAATACCAGGATTGAATTATTTCCGCCAAAAGCGAAGGCATTGTTGATGACCACGTCGACTTTTCCGGCCCTGAAGCCTTCTGACACCACGTCGATGGGTATCTCTGGGTCCTGCTCGCTGACGTTGATCGTCGGCGGCAATCCTTCGCTGAGGGCCAGCATGCAGGCGATGGCGCCGAAACCAGCCGCCGCGCCCATGCTGTGTCCCATCATGGACTTGATCGAGCTGACCGGTGGCGGCGAATGGCCAAAAACTGCCTCGATGGCCTTGTACTCGTTGCTGTCGTTGGCCGCCGTACCGGTACCGTGGGCACAGATGTAGCCCACCGTCCCAGGCAGGATGGACGCGTTTCCAAGCGCCGCCTTCATGCAGTCGCCAACGCTGTGGTGATTGAGCCTCACCATATGGTCCGCGTCGCAGTTCATCGCAAAGCCCAGCACTTCGGCGTAAATGTGCGCGCCACGGCGAATGGCCCGCTCATAGCTCTCGAGCACCAGCGCGCTGCCCCCTTCGGAAGTCAGCACACCTTTGCGCCCGGCGTTGAATGGCGTGCAGTCTTTGTCGGTCATGCTGCCCAGGCGATGGAAAGTCGCGAAGGTCGCCTTGTACACCGCATCGCTCCCCCCGCAGATGGCCAGCTCACAGTCACCGGCCTGGATGGCCTCGTAGCCGAAGATTAACGCAGCGTTACTGGCCGAGCAGGCATTGCCAATCGTCACGGCCTCGCCGGTGGAACCAATCGACCGCGCCACGTCGCGGCTGATCTCGGACGCAAACGTACGCCCCACCGCCGCGTGCCGGCCTGGCTGGGACTCGGCCATGGCCGTCACCATGGCGTCGACCAGGTTGGATTCACCGTAGGTCGTGCCGAAGTAACAATTGACCCGCTTGCCAGCAATCGCGGCCCGCTCGATCCCTGCGTCGGCAAGGGCCAGCCCGGTGGCGGCCAGGGCAAAATGACTCGGCGTGCCCGAATCGGCGAACGCATCGAAATCAGCGACCCACTCGGCAACGGGACCTTTCACCTCACAGCCGTACTTTCTTTCGAAGCGCTGCGTGTCGATTTTCGACAGCGGCACGGTGCCGTTCACCCCTGCTTTCAAAGCCTCGAAAAAAGCCTCTTTTCCGACCCCGATCGGGCTGACCGGACCCAGGCCCGTCACCACCACCCTTGTGCCCTTACCGGAGCTCTTCATGCACATTCAGCCTCAAGGGTCTTGTCGATGAACGAGAGGATCGAATCCACACTGGTGATCTTGGGAATGTAGGCTTCGTCGACACGCACCTGGAACACGCCTTCGATCCCCGCGAGGATTTCGATCCCCGACATCGAGTCGGCGCCATAGGCTTCGATGAAGTCCTTGTGGTTCTGGATTTCCTCGGCGTCGACGCCCAGTACCTGGGAAACGATGGCCTTGATTTTTGCTTCGTGAACGTGAGTCATGAGACCTCCTGGAATGACGCAATCAAATGATGAAAGGAATGACCTTGAAGCTGTCGGACTGATAGCGAACGTAGGATTCGCCAAAATAGTCGACCAACATCTTTTCTTCGCCGTGGACCCGTTTGAGGATCAACGCCAATGCAACGGCGAATATGATCGCCGCCGCGTATACGCTGGCGTACAAGCTGAATCCGGTGACAATGAGCAGCGTGCCGAGATAGGCCGGGTGGCGGATGTAGCGAAAGGCCCCTGCACGGATCAACTCATGGTCATTCAACACCCGCAGCGAATGGGAAAAGTGCCGTCCCAATACGATCTTTCCATGGGCGCGCAGGCCGATGCCGCACAGCAGCAGGAGCGAGCCGGCCAACTGCACCATGGCATCGCTGCGTGTCAGCAACTGGAGCAACATGACGATCGAGATGGCGCACGACACCAAGAAGCCACTTTTCAGGCCTTTGTCGAACTGGCTGCCGCTGTCGGTTTCGCGCAGGAAATAAAATTCCGCGGCGAGAAGAATGGCCGCCATGACCACCGACTGGAACAGCGCAAACCCCGCGCAGACATACAGCACCCAAGAGGCGCACGCGACCGGCACCAGCAAACTGGCGGCGACATCAATCCTGAACGCTTTCAAAATAAGCCCCCACCAATACCGATAATGTTGAACGGGTCTTGATCACCCTGACGTTCTTTTCGACATGCCAGGGGTATACGAACAAGTCATTGAAGCGTGCCCAGGGAAACCACTTGCGCTGACGCCTGAAGGTGTCGAGGAACGACAACACCTTGTAGATCCTGAACAGCGTGCGCACTTTTACCGTTCGCAACGCCGCCAGCCCTTCGGCGCCTTGAAGCCTGCGGTACACCTCGCCAACCAGATCGTTATAGGTGACCGTGTCGTCGCTCAGCAGATAGCAGGTTTGCAATGTCGGTTCAGGCGGATGCGACAGCCAGTGGATGATCGACTGGGCGATGCTCTCCACACCGATGACGTGCAAGGCGGGTAATTCGCTGGTGACCAATGGCAACAGCTTCAACTTGCACATCGAAATCATCGGCAGCAGGTTTTTGTCGTGACGACCCAGTACCGTCGGCACCCGCAAGATAACGCCCTGCACTTTGTGATCATTGGTACGAATGACCTGCTCGGCCGCCCACTTGTCGTCCGCGTACGCGTCCTGTCTTTTCTCGGGGTTATGGGCCTTGACGCTGCTCAAGTGAAATACGTTCTTCTTTTCGAGCGCGCCGACGCGGATAGACGCCATGATCTGTTGGGTCAGCGTCTCGTTATTGGCGCTGCTCGTTCCCAGGCGACTGAGACCGATGCCCGTGCAGTTGACGATGAAATCGTTGTCGCCGACCAGCTCGATGAACGCCTTCGAACCGACCTCGCACACTTCAAAACCCGCCTTCGGCGAACGCGAGTGGCGGGTAACCCGCAGGCCTTGTTCCTGCCTGAGGATTTCGTAGACACCCTGGCCTATGAAACCGCTGGCGCCTAAAAGCAGTACCTTCTTCACCTGATCCGTCATCCTTGTCCTGGCGCTAAGGCCTCAACCGTAAAGCACCCCGAGCGATACACCGTTCGGAACGCCATGCCCTGTTTTTGCAGTGTCTTGCGCACGGTTCTCAGGAACATGCCGTGGGACACCACCACCGTGGTCTTCCCGGCCGTGGTGCACGCGGCGTAAAGCTCGTTGGCTACGCCCACAGCACGCTGGTGTTCCGATCTTCGCGAAGCGGCCCCCAGTGAAATGCCCATCAGCCAGAGCACTCGATGCACGGCGAACCATTGCCTCAAGCCCATTTTCAGCACCGGCACGGAGCCCAGACGCAGGTCGAACTCCTTCAATCGGCTGTCCTGGTGGATCCGTCCGGCATCGAACAACCGGCAGGCCGTGGCATAGGCGCGATTGATGGGCGACGAGAGGATGCGCACCCCTGGCTTCATCAGCGGTTCGGACAACTCCACACGGCTGAGGAAGTCGGCGATTTCAGCGTCGTCGATGGACGAAGTCTGGTTGTACTCATCCAGCAACGCCTTGGCCGAGACGGCGCCGCAGCGTCCGTAGTCGACCAAGGGGGTGGCGTGGCGTATCAAATAAATCACAGTAAATAGACACCCGTGACAATGGCATTGCCGACAATGAACAGAAACGGTGTATCCCACGTATGAGGAGATTTCGCTTCGGTCAGGGTCAGCGCGAGCGGAAAAACAGCGCACAGCAAGACGAACTGATGCCCTGCAAAGTAATCCTTGAACAACACGCAAAACAGCATCGACATCACGAACACGGTGGCCGAGCCTTCCAGGGTTCTCTTGAAGGTCTTGTCGACAAAGAAACCCTTGGTCGTGTACTCGTGCTTTCCAAACCGGATACCGACAGGCTCTGCCAGGCCGTCACCGAACGTCGTGGCCAGGATCGTGATGTAGAGCAGCTCCAGCGGAATGCCGATGGCCAGCCAGATGTATTGCGTCACCCACAAGACCAACAAGCCCGCGACCGTCTGGCTGACCAGCCAGGACAGCGTGTTCGGTGCGTCTTCGGGCCGGTCGATGCTGGCGAACATGTGTTGCGCGGTCAGCGACCGACGCCGGGACCAGCTACACATGGCAAAGAACAGGATGGCGGTGGACAACGCCGACAACAGCAGCCGTTCATGGGTGTCCTGAATATTGAACAACGCAAAAAACAGGCTGGGCAGCATGAACATCGCAAAGTGCCCGACCTTGCGTGTGTAGTTGACGCGCACCCCGCGGTTGATGACCAGCAGTCCCAATCCCTTGCACAGCATGAAGTAGAAAAGAACGATACTTAACAGCGCCGAACCCACTTGAATCATTTCGCTTTTCGCCCCAACCAGAAGGATGCGCAGATCTGCACCACGCGATTACCAAGACCGTTTCAACGTGATCCGCTCAAATGATCTGGCGCAGCGCATCGATGCAGTAGTCCACGTCGTTCTTGGTGTGGTTGTAAGTCAGGCACAACCTGATCCTGGACTGGTGGTTCGGCACGAACGGCGGCACGAACAGCGACCCCATGATCCCTTTCTCGACCAGCCCGGCATTGACCCGCGCAGCCTCCATCGGGTCCTTGAACACCACCGGGATCACCGCCGTTTTCGAATAGAGCTTGTCGACACCCAGCGCGTCGATTTGCTCATGGGTGTAGCGAGTGAGTTCAGCGAGCCCGGCCCGACGCACGGCCCCTTCCGCGGCGTTGATCTCCAGCGCCGTGCAGGACGCCGAGGCCACGCCTGGCGAGACGGAGCGCGACGCATTGTAGGTCGGGCATCGGAACCTGACTTTTTCCGCGAACGCCTCGTCCTTGAACACCACGAAGCCGCCCGATGAGCCGAACGCCTTGCTCATGGTGCCGACGATGTAGTCGATGTCCGAGAGCACCCCGGCCGCTTCGCAGGCGCCTTGGCCGCTGTGGCCCAGCATCCCGACGCCGTGTGCGTCGTCGATGTAGATTTCCAGCGCCGGGTGCAGTTGCTTCAAGCGGGTGATCTTTTCGAGGTCGGCGACATCGCCGTCTGCCGAGAACACCCCGTCGGTCACGATCAGGATTTTCTTGTCCAGGTTCAGCAGGACCAATTGTTCCAACATCTCGACGTTGGCATGACTGTAGGCCCTGAAGGGGCGGCCCGATAACTTCACCCCATCCCAGATGGAAACGTGCGACAGCTTGTCCAGCAGAATCAGGTCGGCGCGTTCAGCCGCCAACGGAATAACGCCGAAGTTCGCCTGGTAGGACGTGGTGAACATCAACGAGGTGCGCCCGGCATACAGCTCGCTGTAGCGCTGCTGAAGGCGCTCGTGGAATTCGGTGAAGCCACTGAAAATCATCGGGCCGCCGATGTTCGAGCCGTACTTCTGGATGGCGGCAATGGCCGACTCTTTCATGCGCGGGTGGTTGGACAGCCCCAGGTAGTCGCACGATGCAAAGTTCAGCATCGTCCGGCCATCCAGCAACGTCATGTCCCGGCCGCAGGCCGAACGCACTTGCGGGAAATACGTGTAGTAACCCAGCTCTTTCGATTTGAACGCGACATCATCAATACGCATAAAACTCTCACTCAACCGATGCGGTGAATCTGAAAATGCGATAGGCCCTTTCGGTGCAAATGCCATCGCGGGTGAGGTGGCGCATCGTTCGAAGCACCATGACGTTATCCTCGAGCATCCAGGACAAACTGATTTTGCTGCGGCCAATCTGATGCATGGCGATGGCAGACAATTTCAACGTCAGCGCAACCGACAGGCCTTTTTTCTGATACTCCGGGACCACTCCGGTAAAGAACGCGCGGCCGTACACCCCCTGCTCGTTCATCGCCGGGGCAAACATGGTGAAGCCAAGGATTTCGCCGTCTTGCTCGGCAATCAGTGCCGATATGTCCTTGATGTTGCGAGCAGCCACTTCGAACTGCTCGCGGGAAGAGGGACTGAAACCCCAGTTCCGTTGCCAGGCACGGTTGTAGCAGTCGGCCAGCGACTGGCTCTTGGCGACCAACTCGTCCTGGCCATAGTGATGGAACTGAATGCCCGTCAATCGCCGGGTCAGTTTTTCTTCCAGCTCGTGCTGCTGATAGCCCCCGGCTGGCGGCTGAAAGACAATTTCAATCAGGTCCTTTGCCTTTTCGCAGCCGGCCTCGGTCAAGGCATCGGTCAGCTCGGGGCTGTTGGAGGGCAACGAAAACACGTTGAAGTCCGACTCGAACGTGCGCAAGCCGCGCTCGACCAGGAACGAACTGTGGATAGGGCCTACCAGCTCCGTCACCGGCCCAGACAATAAGTCCGTGCTGTTGATGTACTCGATACAGCCACTCAACAGCTGTTTCAGCACGCCAGCCTCCGGCAGGGCTATCAGCGTAGAGAAATACGCATGACCCACACCATTGATCGTACCGTGCCGGTCGAAATGCACGATGCAGAACGCGACGACCTCGCCCTCTTCGTCCTTCCACGCCACCGGTACATTGTGCTCGGTCGCCGAGTAAGTGCAGGCTACCGTGAACCGTTGCTCAAGCTGTTGCGGGGAACGTCCCACGGTCGAAATACGCTCATCCAGGCGCGCCAGGGCATCCCAGTCACACGCCGCCAAACCCGAAACTCTACTCATCGATTTCCCAACCCTGATTCGCTGCAATGACTAGGCGGCCAGAGACAAGGCGCTGGTGGTTTCGTCGTCGATTTCGATCCAGAAAGGCACGACACTTTTATTGTCGATAAGCCGCGGCGCCGAAATCCTTTGGGTGTTGACGCCCATCCGCTTCAACAGGCGCTCGTTGCCCACCGCCGTAAAGGCAATCAGCCGGAACGCGCCTTTCGAACGTGCGACGTCGATCACTTCCTTGACCAATCTCACCGTATTGCGCCAGGCCTGCTCAGCTGTCAGCACTTGCCCTTTCGGCTTGCTGATGGCGAACCGGGACAGTTCCCAGATCTGCGGCGACGACGGCAGAGGCTTGCCCCCCATCAAATGCGGGAAGACATCGCCCAGCAGATAAGGTCGATGAGTGGGAATCAATCGGGCACAACCGAAGATCTCCTGATTATCATCACAGGCCAGGACATACACTGTGTCAGGTCGATCAAAGGCGTCTAGTTCAATACCTTTTTCACAAGGCAGAGGCCAGCCTAACTCTTTAACGAATACCTGATATCTATATTTAGCTAGCGCGGTTGCCATTCCAGGCAAAAGATCGCTAACAGTCCCTGTTACCGCAGTCAGCATAACTACCACCTGACGAAATTAATTCCGCCAGTACAACAAACCGTGCTCTTTGTGAGTAGCTGCCCGAATGGGCAGGTGAGGTAAATTAGCGCATCGCCAAAACGTTTTTCCTGAAAGTACCGAGTTGTATCTACGACAAAAGAATAATGCCGCCTATCGTCAGCACTTCTAGCACTGGCGTACTAGGAAACATCGGTGCAATCGCGCTGTCAGCCGGTCCGGCCACGCCCGTGCATGGGCGGCCCTGGCCACAGGCCTTGTCTGGCAAGCGATTGCCATTGGATAAACCCGGACATCTCACGGCAGCGTTTCGATGCGGTATGATGAGTCCCCGCTCTTGTGACGAAAGAGCGCCGACCACGGAAGGTAATATTGGTGATTGATTGGCGTGAAGACTTTATAGCATTAGTGGCTAGTTGCACTTGCGAGAACGAGTTATTTAACGAGCTGGTTAAAGTAACGACAAATCTGGGCTTCGAATTTTGCTCTTATGGTTTAAGACTTAATTCGCCACTGGCACCGCCGCAGTACTTCTTGCTTTCCAATTATCCGGACGCTTGGGAAAAGAAGTATATCGCGAGTAATTACTTCTCACAGGACCCCACTGTTGAACATGGGCTGACCCGTTCGATTCCATTGCGCTGGTCTGCACAGCAGCAAAGTCCGGGACGCGAGTTCTGGGAAGAAGCACGGCATTACAACCTCAACCATGGCTGGTGCCTGTCCTCGCGGCGTGAGCACAACTCGATTGGCCTGCTCTCCGTCTCCCGTTCAAGCGAACGCATTTCGGTACTTGAGATGGAAAGTAAAGAGACCAAGCTGATCTGGCTGACTCATCTGGTGCATGAAGCCATGACGCGTTTTTACTCCGCGAAAACTCTCACCGATGCATACAAGCCACTGACCGCCCGCGAGAAAGAAATCCTCCGCTGGACGGCCTCAGGAAAAACGTATGTTGAAATCGGAATTATTCTTAATATCGATATACGCACAGTAAAGTTTCATTTGGTGAACTCCATGCGCAAGCTACGGGCGTCTAACAAGACTGAAGCGGCGGTGAAGGCATCGTTGTCAGGCTTGTTGTTTTGATATTCAACGGTCAGGCAGCACAACGACCACGCCTCTCAAGAGAAGCGTGGTCGCCTGCATTGCAGGCCTCGCTTACCAAAGCGCCATGGTGTAGCTGACAATCAAGCGATTTTCGTCCAGGTCATTGCCGAAATTGGAGCGCACCGTCGCGTTGCGCCATTTCAACCCCAGCCCCTTCAGCGTGCCGTCTTGCACCACGTAGGCAACGTCGGTGTTACGTTCCCATTCCTGACCTTCGCCAGGGGCGCTGCGCTGTACGTTGTCGCCCGAGATGTAGCGGGTCATGAAGGTCAAGCCGGGCACGCCGATAGCGGCGAAGTTGTAGTCATAACGCGCTTGCCAGGAACGCTCGTCGATGTTGGCGAAATCGCCGATCTGCACGAAGTTCACCAGGTACGGATCGCTGCGGCCGATGTAGGGGAACGGATCGTCGCCGCTCATGCGTTGATAGCCCAGGCCCAGCGCATGGCCCGCCAGGCTGTAGGTGAACATCGCGCCGAAGGCCTGGTTGTCGAGGTTGCGAAAGTTGCCGTCCTCGGCACTGCGCGCATAGCGCACATCGCTCTTGAGCGACTGGCCCGCGCCCAGGTCCAGGGTATGGACGAACCCGAGATAGTTCTGCCGGTAGATGTTCTCCAACTGGCTATGCCGGTACTGCGCCGTGAGGTTGGGCAAGAACTGATAGTCCGCGCCGGCGAACTGGAACTTGTCGCTGCTGCCACCAATGCGGTTGGCGGTCATGTCCTGGTAATCGGTGGAGTCGACAAAGTTGATCTGCGTGAGTTGGCCGGCGGTCAGCTTCAAGCGATCGATTTCCTGCACACTCAGCAACCCACCTTCGAACGTCCCGGGCAACAGGCGCGTGTCGTTGGAACTCACTGCCGGATCCTTGATCTGCAATGTACCCAGCTTCAAGGTGCTGTTGGATATGCGCACCTTGGCTGTCAGGCCCAGTTCGCCATAACGGTCTTGGGAGCCGCCCGACAAATCCGCGGGCAACAGGTTGGTGCCTGCCGTTGCGCCGCCGGAGTCGAGTTTGAAACCGGCCATGCCCAAGGCATCGAGGCCGAAACCGACGGTACCTGCGGTGTATCCCGACTCCATCCGCAGCAGGAAACCTTGTGCCCATTCTTCAGCCTTGTCCCGCGCGCCGTCCTGGCGGAAGTCGCGGTTGAAATAGAAGTTACGGGCTTCAAGGCTACCTTTGCTGTCGGCGATGAAATCGGCCCGGGCCACCGGTACGCCGATCAG
Source organism: Pseudomonas sp. FG6 (assembly GCF_057809015.1). Classification (NCBI taxonomy): domain Bacteria; kingdom Pseudomonadati; phylum Pseudomonadota; class Gammaproteobacteria; order Pseudomonadales; family Pseudomonadaceae; genus Pseudomonas; species Pseudomonas sp. FG6. The sequence goes on along the minus strand of NZ_JBMDJD010000005.1, from coordinate 81,819 downwards.
GCTTAAACCCAGCAAGGTTTCTATAGGTGTGCAGATCCATCGAGGGGTAGTGAAAGATTGCATGGCGCGCTCCTTTTCTGGGGCGCGAGCACACCTTGAACCGGTGCCGCGCACGCCCTGTTATTGTTGTGGGAAGACGTTGTGGGAAGACGTTGCGTGGACGGATTCTTCGTGGCACGCCTGGGAGCGTCAAACGAGAAAAAAGCCGGATCGGCCATAAGAAAATGTGAAACAACTTTTAGTTGTCGCGGGTTATCAATATTCCTTGTTGGACGCCATCGCCCTGCTGTTCTCAAAGTAGCTGACCAATGCCTGGAGGCCCCTCGATGAATCAGTCCACCCTGTCCTTCGAACAACTGCAGCAGTGCGTACCGCAAACCTTGCGCCAACACATCGCCGCCGGCCAGTATCACGGCCATACGAGCGGGCTGGGCCAGGGTCGGGTGCAAGCCAACATCGTGATCCTGCCCGGGGACTGGGCCAATGAATTCCTGCGTTTTTGCACCCTCAACCGCCAGGCCTGCCCGGTACTTGACGTGACCGAGCCGGGGGATCCGTTCTTTCGCAACCTGGGCGCCCCCATCGATATCCGCCACGAAGTGCCTCAATACCGGGTCTATCGCGATGGCGAGTTGAGTGAAGCGCCGCAGGACATCGAGCACCTGTGGCAGAACGACCTGGTGGCGTTCGCCCTCGGTTGCTCGTTCTCTTTCGAACAACCCTTGCTGGAGGCTGGCATCCGCTTGCGGCATATTGATTTGGGCCGCAATGTCGCGATGTTCCAGACCAACATCGACACCCGCCCCACCGCCCGATTGTCTGGCAAGATGGTGGTGACCATGCGGCCGATGAAAGCCGCCGCGGCCATCCAGGCGATCCAGATCACCGGGCGCATGCCCAACGTCCACGGCGCCCCGGTGCACATTGGTGATCCGTCGCTGATCGGTATCCAATCCCTGGATAAGCCGGACTATGGCGATGCCGTGCCGGTCGAAGCCGATGAGATCCCGGTGTTCTGGGCCTGCGGCGTGACGCCTCAATCGGTGGTCCAGGCCTCGCGCCCACCGCTTTGCATCACCCACGCCCCGGGCTGCATGCTGGTGACGGATTTATGGAACAGTGAACTGTAAGGCCCTGAAAAAGGCTGTTTTCTCAACCTGAAAGGACACACGATGAACACCGCCCGGCAGTCGATTCAACAGTACATCCATGCCAAGGACGGCAACCGCCCTCACCTGCTGGGCGAGGCTTTTACCTCGACTGCCATTCTGGACATGGTGGTGCGCACCGGTTCCATCGCGTTTCCCGACCACGTCGAAAGCCGAGCCGCCATTGGCGACGTGCTGGTCCGTCGTTTCGGCCAGACGTTCGAAAACGTCTACACGTTCTGCCTGGCGACGCCTCCCGCGGCAGACGCCACTGCGTTCCAGTGCAAATGGCTGGTGGCGATGTCGGACAAGACCAGCGGCGAAGCGCGTGTCGGTTGTGGCCTGTATGACTGGCAGTTCAACCCGCAATCAAGGCTGGCCGAGCGACTGACCATCACCATCGAACACATGAAGACCCTGCCGGCCACCGATCTATCCGGGATCATGGCGTGGGCCTCGAAGCTGGACTATCCGTGGTGCCGGCCGGAAGCTGTGGTCGATAACGTGCCGGATTCAGATGTGCTTCATGATGTGATCACATTCGTGCTTGAGCCGCTCAGTGAAGACAGAGCCAAGCGCTGAACCTCGTGGCGAGGAAGATTTAGCTGTGGGAGCAAAGCTTGCTCGCGATGCTGACACCTCGTTTCCATGGGCGAGCGCGTTAAATTCATCGCGGGCAAGCCTTGCTCCCACCGGGCAGAGATAACCACTCTGCAGCAGCTTCGCCCATGACATTGCCGAGGAACCGCCCCAAGTGAACATCAAGTTTCTCGAAACCTTCGTCTGGGTGGCCCGCCTGAAGAGCTTTCGCCTCACGGCAGAAAAACTGTTCACCACCCAGGCCTCCATTTCCAGTCGGATCGCGGCCCTGGAAGATGAGATGGGCGTGCGCCTGTTCGTGCGTGACTCCAAGGGGGTATCGCTGACTTCCGAAGGGCAACGGGTGCTGGAATATGCCGAGCGCATCATGGACACCGTGCAAAGCATGAAGGCGGTGATCAAGGACCCACGCCAGGTGCGCGGGCGGATCCGCATCGGCGCGATGGACACGGTGATCCACACCTGGCTCAGCCCGTTGGTGACCCGGCTGATGGAGTGTTACCCGGCCCTGGAAATCGAGCTGTCGGCCGACACCGCGAACAACCTGTGCTCTCAATTGGAAAAAGGCTACCAGGACATCGTTTTCCAAACCGACATCCTGCGCCTGGACAGTGTGCGTAACGCGTTGCTGACCCGTTATCCGATGCACTGGGTGGTGCGCCGGGGTTCGGTCTACGACCGCCCCTACGCGTCGCTGGAGGATTTGTCCCAGGAACGCATCGTGACGTTTTCGCGCAACTCCAGGCCCCACCAGGACATTCTTAACCTGCTGCATTCGGCCAACATCGTTTCGCCGCGCATCAACTGTGTGAACTCGGCGTCGGCCATCACCCGCCTGGTTCGCGACGGCTTCGGCATCGGCGCCATGCCGGCGGCGCTGGTGCAGGGCGAACTCGCCCAAGGCACGCTGACATTGGTCGAGGGCGTGCCACTGCCCTCGGTCATGGACATCGTCGCCAGCTGGCGAACCGGCGCGGGAATGGAGCGGGTCGAAGACATCGTCAGCCTGACCCGGGATGTGGTCGGCGAGTTCGTGGCGCAACTGCCGTCGAGCTATCGCTTGGATGCGGATTAAGGCTCTTGTGAGAGCGGGCTTGCTCGCGAAGGAGGCACATCCGGCATAGGGGCAAGCTGACCCACCGCTATCGCGAGCAAGCTTTGCTCCCACAGCAGTCTGAGGTGGACGCTAATCCCATAGCCAGCAACAAAAACCTGTGGGAGCAAAGCTTGCTCGCGATAGCAATCTTACCCACCCCCCCCACCACTCAAGCCCTACGCCAATCCCCTGTGGCGAGGGAGCTTGCTCCCGCTGGCCTGCAAAGCAGGCCCCTGCCCTTTCTCAGGAAAACCGACGGCCGCATCCGAGGCGATAGACACAAGGCCCGGACCGCAAACTGTCAGTGAACTGCAACATCCGCGACTTATTCTGGGATCCGCACGGCGGTGAACCGCTGGTTGTGCAAGTCCGCTCGTTCGCAGCTCCAGGGAGTCCGCCATGAAAATCAGTGTGTTGGGAAGTGGGTATGTCGGTTTGGTGCAAGCCGCCGTGATGGCCGAGGTCGGTCATGACGTGGTGTGTATGGACATCGACGAGCAAAAGGTCGAGCACCTGCGCCAAGGCCAGGTGAGTATTTTCGAACCCGGCCTGGCCGCCCTGGTACGCGAAGGGCTGGAAGCCGGCCGCCTGCGGTTCACCAGTGACGAGCAGTTGGCCATACAGCATGGCCAAGTGTTGTTCATTGCCGTGGGCACGCCTTCCCTGCAAGATGGCTCGGCGGACCTGAGCCAGGTCCTGGCGGTCGGCGACGCGGTCGCCCGCTACCGCGAGCAACCGGTCATCGTGGTGGAAAAATCCACCGTCCCGGTGGGCACTGGCGACCTGTTGCGAGCCCACATCGAAAAGGGCTTGCTCAAGGCCGGTCGACTGTTGCAATTCGATATCGTCTCCAACCCCGAATTTCTCAAGGAAGGTTCGGCCGTTGCCGATTGCCGTCGCCCGGACCGTATCGTGATCGGCTGCGAGCGCGAGGAAGTGCGGCAAACCATGCGCGACCTGTACGCCCCGTTCAATCGCAATCACGACCGGGTCCTGCTCATGGACCTGCGCAGCGCCGAGCTGACCAAATACGCCGCCAACGGCATGCTCGCGACCAAGATCAGCTTCATCAACCAGATCGCCGAGCTGGCCGAACACCTGGGCGCCGATATCGAGTCCGTGCGCCTGGGCATCGGTGCCGACTCGCGCATCGGCTATCACTTCATCTATCCCGGTTGCGGCTACGGCGGTTCGTGCTTCCCCAAGGACATGCGTGCGCTGATCCACACCGCCGAACAGGCCCACTGCTCCAGCGACCTGCTGCAAGCGGTGGAAGCCATCAACGGGCGGCAGAAACACAAGCTGTTCGAGCGGATCAAGGCGTTCTACAACGGTGACCTGCGGGGCAAGACCTTTGCCTTGTGGGGCCTGGCCTTCAAACCCAACACCGATGACATGCGCGACGCGCCGAGCCGCACACTCCTGGAATCGCTGTGGGCCGCCGGGGCCAGCGTCCGCGCCTTTGATCCCGAAGCCATGCAACAGACCCAGCAGCTGTACCCCAACGAAGCGAGACTGATGCTGATGGGTACCCCAGAGTCCGTCTTGCCGGGGGCTGACGCGCTGATCATCTGCACCGAATGGCAGCCGTTCAAGGCCCCGGATTTTGACTTGATCCTGCAACGCCTGAAGGCTGCGGTGGTGTTTGACGGGCGCAACCTGTACGACCCGCAGCGCATGGCCGACAAGGGCTTCACCTACTTCCCGATGGGCCGTGGCCAGTCGTGCGAGCTGCCCGTCGCCGAACCGACCTGGTTTGCGGCGTCCAGGAGCGCGTAGGTGTTACCTCAAAATTAATGCACTCAAGCAGCACTAATATGAATTTGTAAGGCAGGGGTACGGGCGGCACACTGTGCGGCGTTCCTCCCCCAACTGTTGGAACACTTAAAGGGCTTTCAGGGATTCTCCCGTAAGCCCCTTTTTTTGTTCGCTTTTTGGATCGTCGATTAATGTTCTCTCGCTGGATCCCCGCCGCTATCAACACCCGTCCCACCGAATGGACCCGCGCCGCCATCGGCATGGCCTTGGGAACGCTGTTCAGTGTCTGGCTGTGTGGCCAGGTCTTCGGCCTTGAGGTGGCCCAACACCTGATCGGCCCGCTGGGCGCTTCCGCCGTGCTGTTGTTCGCCGTGTCTTCGGGCGCCCTGGCCCAGCCCTGGTCGATTTTCGGCGGCTACCTGTGCGCCTCCGTCGTGGCGTTGCTGGTGGCCCACGTGCTGGGGCGCACCCTGGGCAGCGCCTGCCTGGCGGCCGGCATGGCGTTGGTGTTGATGTGCTGGCTGCGTTGCGTGCATCCACCGGCAGGCGCCGTGGCGGCAACCTTGGTGCTGGCGGACGCGTCCATCGTGGCCCTGGACTGGCAAGCCGTCAGCGCAGCCATGCTGGCCGGCTCCGGTTTGCTCGCCTTTGCGCTGGTCTACAACAACCTGACACGGGTGCGTTACCCCAAGCGCGCCAGTGAGCCTGTGTCTGTCATTCCGGCCGATCATCCCCCTGTGGACCGCCAGTCCATCACCGCCGAAGACCTGAAACTGGCCTTGGCGGAAATGGAGGCGTTCTTCGACGTCACGCCCGAGGATCTTGAGCAATTGATCCACGCCAGTGAACGAAATGCCAGGCGCCGTAGCATCACGGAGGTGCTTTCGGGTCGCGGCTGATCCTGTTGCTGCTATAAATATGCAGACAGGACCTGCACGTATCCCGGTTGTGCAATGCAAATTTGCACTGTTACGATCCTGAGCGGAGACGTGCGACAAAATTTATAAAGAACAATAAAAGCAGGGAGTTAGCGATGACTGCTCAGGTTTCATCCCAAGTCACAAGCCCCGTTGCAAGCGTAGTCTGTGAGGTGTTGGTCGAAGTTCGCAATCATGTTGGCCACTTGACCCTGAATCGCCCCGCCGGCCTCAATGCCCTGACGTTGGGCATGGTGCGTCGCTTGCAGCAACAACTCGATGCCTGGGCCCACGATCCACAGATCCGCGCCGTCGTCCTGCGTGGTGCCGGTGACAAGGCGTTCTGCGCCGGCGGTGACATCCGCTCGCTGTACGACAGCCATAAACAGGGCGACACCCTGCATGAAACATTCTTCGTCGAGGAATACGCCCTCGACCTGACGATCCACCATTACCGCAAACCGGTCCTGGCCCTGATGGACGGCTTTGTCCTGGGCGGCGGCATGGGCTTGGTGCAAGGCGCCGACCTGCGGGTGGTGACCGAGCGCAGCCGCTTGGGCATGCCGGAAGTGGGCATCGGTTATTTCCCGGACGTGGGCGGCAGTTATTTCCTGCCCCGAGTGCCCGGAGAACTGGGGATCTACCTCGGCGTGAGCGGCGCGCAGATTCGTGCGGCCGACGCCTTGTATTGCGGTCTGGCCGACTGGCACCTGGAGAGCCGCAAGCTCGCACAGCTCGATGAGCGTCTGGATCGGCTGGAATGGCACGACACGCCGCTCAAGGATCTGCAGAGCCTGCTCGCCAAACTCGGTGTGCAGCAACTCCCGGCGCCGCCCCTGGCCGACCTGCGTCCGGCCATCGACCATTTCTTTGCCCTGCCCGATGTGCCGAGCATCGTCGAGCAGTTGCGCCAGGTCTCTGTCGCCAACAGCCACGCATGGGCGATCGCCACCGCCGACCTGCTGGACAGCCGTTCGCCCCTGGCCATGGCCGTGACCCTGGAAATGCTGCGCCGCGGTCGCCATCTGAACCTGGAAAACTGTTTTGCCCTGGAGCTGCACCTGGACCAGCAATGGTTCGAGCGTGGCGACCTGATCGAAGGCGTACGTGCCTTGCTGATCGACAAGGACAAGGCCCCGCGTTGGAACCCACCCACCCTGCAAGCGCTGGACGCCCGCCATGTGGCGAGCTTCTTCGACGGCTTCGACGAACACGGAAACTGAACCATGCAAGACCTCGAACTGACCGAAGAACAAGTGATGATCCGCGACATGGCCCGGGACTTCGCCCGTGGTGAAATCGCACCCCATGCCCAGGCTTGGGAAAAAGCCGGATGGATCGATGACGGTCTGGTGGCGAAGATGGGTGAGCTGGGGCTGTTGGGGATGGTGGTGCCCGAAGAATGGGGCGGCACTTACGTCGACTACGTGGCCTATGCCCTGGCGGTGGAAGAGATCTCTGCCGGTGACGGTGCCACCGGGGCGCTGATGAGCATTCACAACTCGGTAGGCTGCGGGCCGGTGCTCAATTTCGGCACCGATGAACAAAAACAGACGTGGCTTGCGGACCTGGCCAGCGGCCAGGCCATTGGCTGCTTCTGCCTGACCGAACCCCAGGCCGGCTCCGAGGCCCATAACCTGCGTACCCGCGCCGAACTGCGGGACGGCCAGTGGGTGATCAACGGCGCGAAGCAGTTCGTCAGCAACGGCAAGCGGGCGAAACTGGCGATCGTGTTTGCCGTGACCGACCCGGATCTGGGCAAGAAAGGCATTTCAGCGTTCCTGGTGCCCACTGAGACACCGGGTTTCATCGTCGATCGCACCGAACACAAGATGGGCATCCGCGCCTCGGACACCTGCGCCGTCACCTTGAGCAACTGCACCGTGCCCGAGGCCAACCTGTTGGGTGCGCGTGGCAAGGGCCTGGCGATCGCCCTCTCCAACCTCGAAGGCGGCCGCATCGGCATCGCCGCGCAAGCCCTGGGCATCGCCCGTGCGGCGTTTGAAGCCGCCCTGGCCTATGCGCGCGATCGGGTGCAGTTCGACAAGCCGATCCTCGAACACCAGAGCATCGCCAACCTGCTGGCCGACATGCACACCCAGCTGAACGCCGCCCGCCTGCTCATCCTCCACGCCGCCCGCTTGCGCAGCGCCGGCAAGCCCTGCCTGTCGGAAGCCTCCCAGGCCAAGCTGTTCGCCTCGCAAATGGCCGAGAAGGTCTGCTCCTCGGCGATCCAGATTCACGGTGGCTATGGCTACCTGGAAGATTACCCGGTGGAACGCTACTACCGCGATGCGCGGATCACCCAGATCTACGAAGGGTCCAGCGAAATACAACGCATGGTCATCGCCCGGGAGCTCAAGCACTACCTGGTGTAACGGCCGAAAAAGCATCGCGAGCAGGGTCTGTAGGCGTACATAAATGTTGCGCACACCCCAGCTCCCACAGGGCTCGGCGGCGTACACAAATGTTGCGTACACCCCAGATCCACTGTGGGAGCGGGCTTGCTCCGGGCGGCGATCCGACGATGGCGTCAGTCAGGACAGCGCTTTATTTGTCCTGGAACTCTGCCGCACGCTTGGCGACGAATGCGGCCATGCCTTCCTTCTGGTCATGGGTCGCGAATGCGGCGTGGAATACCCGGCGCTCAAAGCGCACGCCTTCGGACAGGCTGACTTCAAAGGCGCGGTTGACGCTTTCCTTGACCATCATGCTGATCGGCACCGACTTGGAGGCGATCAGCGCTGCGGTTTTCAGCGCGTCATCCAACAGTTCATCGGCCGGTACGATTCGCGCGACGATGCCACAACGCTCTGCTTCCACGGCATCGATGAAGCGCCCGGTCAGGCACATTTCCATGGCCTTGGCCTTGCCCACTGCCCGAGTCAGGCGCTGGGTACCGCCCATGCCCGGCAACACGCCGAGGTTGATTTCCGGCTGACCGAACTTGGCGTTGTCGCCGGCCAGGATAAAGTCGCACATCAACGCCAGCTCGCAACCGCCGCCCAAGGCAAAACCGTTCACCGCCGCAATGATCGGCTTGCGCCGGTTCGCCACCCGGTCACTGTCGCTGAACAAGTCGTCGAGGTAGATCTGCGGGTAGGTCAGCTCGGCCATTTCCTTGATATCGGCACCGGCGGCGAACGCCTTCTTCGAACCGGTCAACACGATGCAGCCGATCTTCGGATCCGCTTCCAGGCTGTCCAACGCCTGGTTCAGCTCGCTGACGATCTGCGCATTCAAGGCGTTCAACGCCTGGGGACGGTTGAGGGTGATCAGGCCGACGCGGTCCTTGATCTCCAATAAAATCGTTTCGTAACTCATGCAGGACTCCTGTTCAAAGATTGCGCGAAATGACCATGCGCTGAATGTCGCTGGTGCCTTCGTAGATCTGGCACACCCGCACGTCGCGATAAATGCGCTCCAGCGGGAAGTCGTTGAGGTAACCGTAACCGCCCAGGGTTTGCAACGCCATGGAGCAGACTTTCTCAGCCATTTCCGAGGCGAACAGCTTGGCCATGGACGCTTCCACCAGCGCCGGCTGGCCGTTGTCGCGCAAGGCTGCGGCGTAATGGACCATCTGCCGCGCCACGGCGATCTGGGTCGCCATGTCTGCCAGGCGGAACGCCACGGCCTGGTGCTCGATGATTGGTTTGCCGAAGCTCTGCCGCTCGCGGGCGTAATCGCGCGCCGCTTCGAACGCGGCGCGGGCCATGCCCACCGATTGCGCGGCGATGCCGACCCGGCCACCTTCCAGGTTCGCCAGGGCGATCTTGTAGCCTTCACCCTCTTCGCCCAAGCGATTGCCCACCGGGACCTTCACGTCCTCGAAGAGAATCTGGCACGTGTCGGAGGCATGCTGGCCGAGTTTGTCCTCGACCCGCGCCACACTGTAGCCCGGAGAATCGGTGGGCACGATGAAGGCACTGATACCGCGCTTGCCCGCACTCGGGTCGGTCACCGCAAACACGATCACCACCCCGGCGTTCTGCCCCGACGTGATGAACTGCTTGCTACCGTTGAGCACGTAATGGTCGCCCTCGCGGCGTGCCCGGGTCTTCAGGCTGCTGGCGTCCGAACCGGCCTGGGGTTCGGTCAGGGCGAAGGCGCCGAGCATGGCGCCACTGGCCAGGGGCGTGAGGAATTTGGCTTTTTGCTCATCGTTGCCGAACTTGAGGATCGGTACGCAACCCACCGAGTTGTGCACGCTCATGATGGTGGAGCACGCCCCGTCACCGGCGGCGATTTCCTCCAGGGCCATGGCGTACGTCAGGTAACCGGTGTCACAACCGCCCCATTGCTCCGGCACGAGCATGCCGAAGAAGCCCAGTTCGGCCATTTCAGCAATGGCCTCCTTGGGGAAGCGGTGCTCACGGTCCCACTCGGCAGCGAACGGTTTCAGGCGTTCCTGGGCGAACTGGCGGGCGACGTCGCTGATTTGAATCTGTTCTTCAGTCGGGAGCATGGTGATTCCTTAATACAGGCATTCGACGGCCATGGCCGTGGCTTCGCCGCCGCCGATGCAGATCGCTGCAACGCCGCGCTTGAGGCCCTTCTGGCGCAGGGCCGAGAGCAACGTCACGAGGATCCGCGCGCCAGAGGCGCCAATCGGGTGGCCCAGTGCGCAGGCGCCACCGTGGACGTTGACCTTTTCGTGAGGGATTTCCAGCTTGCCCATGGTCACCAGGCTCACCACGGCGAAGGCCTCGTTGACTTCGAACAGATCGACCTCATCCAGCGACCAGCCGGTCTTGCTCATGAGTTTTTTCACCGCACCAATGGGCGCAGTCGGAAACAGGCTCGGCGTGTCGGCAAACGCCGTATGACCATGGATCACCGCCAAGGGCTTCAAGCCACGTTGGGTCGCCTGGCTCTGGCGCATCAGCACCAGCGCGGCGGCGCCATCGGAGATGGAACTGGAGTTGGCCGCCGTCACCGTGCCGCCCTCGCAGAAGGCCGGCTTGAGGGAGGCAATCTTGTCGATCCGTGCCTTGGGCGGCTGCTCGTCGTGGCGAATGGTCACTTGTTCCTTGCCGACCATGACCTGCACCGGCACGATCTCGGCGTCGAAACTGCCGTACTCGATCGCCTGCTGGGCGCGGGTGGTGGAGGCAATGGCGAATGCGTCCTGGGCCTCGCGGCTGAAACCGTTGGCTTCGGCGCAGTCCTCGGCGAACGTGCCCATCAGCCGCCCTTTGTCGTAGGCGTCTTCCAGGCCGTCGAGGAACATGTGGTCGAGCACCCGGCCATGGCCCATCCGGTAGCCGCTGCGGGCACGGTCGAGCAGGTACGGCGCGTTGGACATGCTTTCCATGCCACCCGCCACCACCACCTCAGCGCTGCCGGCGACGAGCATGTCATGGGCGAGGATCGCCGCCTCCATGCCCGAACCGCACATCTTGTTGAGGGTGGTGCAGCGGGTCGACTTGTCGAGCCCGGCCCCCAGCGCGGCCTGACGTGCCGGCGCCTGGCCCAGGCCGGCGGCGAGCACACAGCCGAACAGCACTTCTTCGACCGCATCAGGTGCGATACCGGCGCGTTCCACGGCGGCCTTGATGGCGGCGGAACCCAACTGCGGCGCGCTGAGGCTTTTCAGTTCGCCCTGGAAACCGCCCATGGGGGTGCGGACGGCGCTGACGATGACAATAGGATCGTTGGACATCATGAATCCTCCTGGTTATTTGGCTGCCATGCGCAAGGCACCGTCGAGACGGATCACCTCGCCGTTGAGCATGCTGTTCTCAATAATATGCCTGGCCAGCGCCGCGTACTCGCTGGGTTTGCCCAGGCGCGGCGGGAACGGTACGCCGGCGGCGAGGGAATCGCGTACTTCCGGGGTCATGCCGGCCATCATCGGGGTTTCGAAAATGCCCGGGGCGATGGTCATGACGCGGATGCCGAAGCGCGCCAGTTCGCGAGCGGCCGGCAACGTCAGACTGGCGATGGCGCCTTTGGAGGCCGCATAAGCCGCTTGCCCGATCTGGCCATCAAAAGCCGCCACCGACGCGGTGTTGATGATCACGCCGCGCTCACCGTCGGCATCCGCCTCGGTTTCGGCAATGGCTGCAGCGGCCAGGCGCAGCAGGTTGAAGCTGCCGATCAGGTTGACGTTGATCACCTGGCTGAAGCTCGCCAGTGCGTGGGGGCCGTTCTTGCCGAGGATTTTTTCGCCGCGCACGATACCGGCGCAATTCACCAGGCCATTGAGACCCCCGAACGCATCGACCGTGGCCTTGACCGCCGCTTCAGCCGCGGCCTCGTTGCTGATGTCCGCCACCACGCTCTGGCAGCCGAGCTTTTGCGCCTGGGCAGCCACCGCTTCGGCGTTGAGGTCCACCAGCATCACCTTGGCGCCGGCCTTGACCAGCATTTCGCCGGTGGCCGCGCCGAGGCCGGAAGCGCCGCCGCTGACGAGGAAAATCTTGTTGTCGATCTGCATCATGGTTTCCTTGGATTCAAGCTGAAACGTTGTGCGCCGCGGCCTCTTGAGCTTTGGCGATTTCCTGGTTGCGCAAGATAAAGCGCTGCAATTTGCCGCTTGGGGTTTTCGGCAAATCGGTGACAAATTCGATTTCACGGGGATACGCATGGGCGGCCAGGCGCTTGCGCACGTGCTGGCGCAGTTCTTCGGCCAGCTCCGGTGCCGCGCGGTACTGGCTGCTGAGCACCACGAAGGCTTTCACCAACTCGGTGCGCTCCGGATCCGGCTTGCCGATCACCGCCGCTTCCACCACGGCTGGGTGTTCGATCAGCGCGCTTTCCACGTCGAACGGGCCGACGCGGTAGCCCGAGGTGGTGATCACGTCGTCGCTGCGGCCGACGAAGCTGATGCTGCCGTCCGGGTTCAGCTCCACGGTGTCGCCGCTCAGATAATAATCGCCGACGAAAGCCTTGGTCAGCCCGCCCTCGTAGCCGGCGAACCAGCACATGGGCGATTGGCTGCGGTCCACGGCGAGGATGCCCGGCTGGCCCACGCCCAGCTCGCGATAGTTTTCATCCAGCACCACGATCCGGTGGCCCGGCGAGGCAAAACCGGCCGCGCCCAGGTGCACCGGATGTTCCAGGCCATGGTGATTGCACAGCACCATGCCCAATTCGGTCTGGCCGTAATGATCGTGGATGACCACGCCCAGGTTGTCGGTGAACCAACGGATCACTTCCGGGTTCAGCGGCTCGCCGGCGCTGCTGACGATGCGCAGCTTGCCCTTGATCGAGCGGGCGAACTGCTCGCCTCCGGCGATCAACAGGCGATAGGCCGTGGGCGAACCGGTCAGGTTGGTGATGCCGTATTTGTTGATGACCCGGCAGGTGCTTTCCAGGGTAAAGGGACCATCGTAGAAAGTGATGGGATGTCCCATGGCCAGCGGGCCGGTCACGCCGAAGTAGATCCCGTAGGCCCAACCCGGATCGGCGACGTTCCAGAAGGCGTCTTCAGGCCGCAGGTCGACGGCGTCGCGGGTGTAGCTCTGGAACGCGACGATGGCCTTGAGGGGCACCGACAGCGCTTTGGCAGGTCCCGTGGTGCCCGAGGTGAACATCAGCAGGAACGGGTCTTCGCCGGTGAGCATTACCGGTTCGCAGTGGCTGGAATGGTTGGCCACTTCGGCCCAGAAACTGTAGTCGCCCCGGACGATGCCCCGGCCTTTTTCGCCGCCGACCGTGACGACTGTCGGGCAACCGGACACTTCATCGAGCTTGGGACGGTTGACGGCATCGGTGACCACGACGCGCGCGCCCGAATTGCCGAGACGGTGTTCGATAGCCTTGGGGCCGAAGGCCGTGAACAGCGGTTGATACACCGCGCCAATGCGCCAGGTGGCGAGCACTACGATCAGGAGTTCAGCGGTGCGCGGCAACAGGCCGGCCACCTTGTCGCCCTTGCCCACGCCTTGGGCCAGGAGGAAATTGGCGAAACGCGCGGCGTTGTCCTGCAGGTCACGGTAAGTCCAGGTGGCATCGCTGCCGTCACGGCCCTCCCAGAACAAGGCGATACGCCCCGGCAACGCGTGCCGGTCGCAGCATTCGACGCAGGCATTGAGCGCTTCGAGCGAGCCGTGCAAGGCGGTGTTGACGGTGTGCAGGTAATCGAACTGCGACGTGGCGGACGAGTAATCGCGCATGACCAGAATCCCTCTGTACTTTTTATTGGTGGGGGAACCGTAAATAGCAGGGAAATACTCGCGCCGAAGGGCGGTGGCGGCAATGGTCAAAGCCATCAAGTTGCTTGACTGGTTTGGCCATGGTTTAGAGGTGCGTTGGCAGGAATGGCCCTATCGCGAGCAAGCTTTGCTCCCACAGCTCGGTGTATCCACAGAAATGTCCCCACCACCCCCTTGTGGGAGCAAAGCTTGCTCGCGATAGCGCCGGCCCAGACGCTACAAGGCCTGCTTCCAAGCAAATGAATAGACCTTCTCCGCCGCCGGCGCCTGGCAGTGCTGGTTGTCCGCATCAGCCCCCACCAGGAACCATTCGGCCCTTGAGGTATCGCCGACGCGGCGGGCCTTTTGTGGGTCGTAGCAGCGCGCCAACTCCTGCGCGGGAACCAGCGCGTAGGCCTGTCGGTGGCTGCGCAGCCAACTGGCCGATTGCTCCAGGGACTGTTTGCTGTAGAACCCGAAATGCACGATGGGCTGTTGCGCGAACAGCCAATGCCCCTCACGCCACCCCACCAAGGCCAGTTGGGCATTGCCCGTCAACCGCGCCACATCACGCATCAGCGTTTCATGGGGGTTGATGCCTTCTTTGTGGGGCTCGACGAAGCCGCGCACGAACCAGGCACACAACCACACCACCGCCAACAGCGTGAAGACCGCCCTGCCCCGCGGACGCTGGCTGAACCAACGCCGCAACAGCCACGGAACCAGCGGCGCCACCACCAGGACCATTGCCGGCACGGCCGGGAAGATATACAGCTTGCGCTTGCCGCTGCTCAGGCTGAAGAACACCAGCACCAACACCACCCAAGCCAGCAGCACCAGCACCCGACCGTCGCGCTTGGCCAATTGCTTGCGCCAGGCCGGTACCAACCAGGGAAGCATGAACACCATGGGCAGCCAGTACTTGGGAATCACCTGGACCAGGAAGTACCAGAAAGGCTCGCGGTGCTCCCAGGCGTTGGCATATCGGCCAGCCGTTTGCTTGAACAGGATTTCCTGGGCATACGCCAGGCTGTCGCTGCTGCCCTGCCACACGATCACCAGCAATGGCCCCAGCCAAAGCGCAATGGCGGCCAGCGCCACCAGCAGGCCCAGCCACCACTTCCCAGCCTGATTGGGCATGGGCACCACACCTTTCCAGCCCTTGCGCACCCCGTAGGCGTAGGGAATCAGCATCAAGGCCGGCAGAAACCCCACGCCCTTGCTGATGATGCCCAAGCCCATCGCCGCACAAGCAATGTAGTACCAGCGCCAAGCCGGACCGAGCAGCAGGTGCCGGCACAGGCCATAGAGGCCCAGAACCGTCCAAAGGGCGAGGAAACCGTCGATCTGTCCGGTCCGCAGGATGCTGTAGGTCTGGTAGGTCGCCAGAAACAAAAGCCCGGCAGTCACCCCCACGCGCCGCCCCCACAATCGCCGCCCCAGGTCATACAGGCATGCGGTGGTCACGGCACCCGCCAGCAGCGCCGGCAGGTACAGGGCCACTTTGGGCAGGTGGGTCAACTGCACGAACAGCGCCACCGTCCACATGAACAGCGGCGGTTTGTCCGCGTAGATTTCGCCGGCGCGATGGGGAATGAACCATGAGCCGTTCTGCAGCATTTCCAGGGCGACGCCAAGGAAGCGCTCTTCATCGACATTCAGCGGTTGGCGCCAGCCCAGGCCGGCGCCCACCATGACCAACGCCAGTGCCACCAGGGCCCACAGTTCCAACCGCGAGGAAGACAGTCGTATCCGCACCGTTTCAGCCCTTCTTCGCCAGTTCGCGGTTTTCCTGAGCCTGATGCTTGGCGATCAATTGCAAGTTGCGCAGGTAGACAATGAAACCGAAGGACTGGCCGACGATGAACACCGGGTCTTCGCGATAGATGGCGTAGGCCAGCAGCAACGCGCTGCCGACGATGCTCAAGTACCAGAAACCCACGGGGATCATGCTGCGTTTCTTGTATTCGCTGTACAGCCATTGCAGGGCAAATCGCCCGGTGAATGCGAGCTGGCCACCGAAACCCACGGCCAGCCACAACGTTTCTCTGCCCATGTCAGACCTCGACTTCTTGTGCGGTGACGTCCAGGCGCGTGCGTCTTATCAGCCACCACACCCCGAACAGATCGACGATGCCCACCAGGGCCCGGTCGAAGTTGCCATAGTTGGAAACACCGGCCCCGCGCTCACGATGATTGACCGGCTGCACCAGCATCCGACCGTTGTGCCGACGGATCAGCGCGGGGATGAAGCGGTGCATGTGATCGAAATACGGCAGGCGCAGGAACGCCTCGCGCTCGATCAACTTGATGCCGCAGCCGGTATCGGGCGTCTGGTCCTTGAGCAGGCTGGCGCGCAGCTTGTTGGCAAATCGCGAGGCCCAGCGCTTGCTCGCCGTGTCGCGACGGTTGATCCGGTGCCCGGCCACCAGCTTGACGCCGCCGGGCGTGTCTTCGGAGCCGCGCACCAGGTCCAGCATCTTGGGAAGGTCGGCCGGATCGTTCTGGCCATCGCCATCGAGGGTCGCCAACCAATGCCCACGCGCCACTTCGGCGGCATGGTGAATCGAGGTGCTCTGCCCCAGCGACCGGGCGTGGCTGAGCACGCGCAGTTGGCTGTAGCCCGCGCCTTGTAGCGCGCGTAATTCAGCGGCGGTGGCGTCGGTGCTGCCATCGTCGACCACAATGACTTCAAAAGCCTCGTTGGCCAGTGCTGCACGCACTTCTTCCAACAACGGGATCAGGTTGCCTGCTTCGTTTTTTGCCGGAATCAGGACCGACACATAAAGGGGGCTATGCATGAGGCTCCAGTGAACAGCTGAGAAATGGATTAGACGCGGTAATAGTGGCGGTACCAGTCGACGAACGACTGCACACCGCTGGCGATCGAAACCTGCGGGCGAAACCCGATGCGAGCCTCCAGCTCATGGGTGTCGGCCCAGGTGTCCACCACATCGCCCGACTGTAGCGGCAAGAAGTTCTTGATCGCGCGCATGCCCAGCGCCTCTTCGAGGTGCTCGATGAACCGCAGCAGCCTGACCGGTGCACCCCGGCCGATGTTGTAGACCTTGTACGGCACGCCGGCTTCATCGCTGGGCGGCAACGGCAGCAACCGCACCAGCCCTTCGACGATGTCGTCGATGTAGGTGAAGTCGCGGGACATTGCCCCCTCGTTGTAGACGTCAATGGGGCGTCCCTTGAGGATGGCTTCAGTGAACTTGAACGGTGCCATGTCGGGCCGTCCCCACGGGCCATAGACGGTAAAGAAGCGCAGGCCGGTAGTGGGAATGCCGTAGAGGTGCGAATACGCGTGGGCCATCAGCTCATTGGCGCGCTTGGTCGCCGCATAGAACGACACCGGCTGGTCGACAGGGTCCGTGGTGGCGTACGGCAAGCGCTGGTTCAAGCCATACACCGAACTGCTCGACGCGTAGACCAGGTGCGCCGGTCGTTGGGTGCGGCAGGCCTCCAGCAGGTTGAGGAATCCCACCAGGTTGCTCTGGGCGTAGAGGTCCGGGTTGTCGATGGAATAGCGCACACCGGCCTGCCCGGCCAGGTGGATGACCTGCTCGAATCCATGCTCGACAAACAATCCCAGCAGCGCCGGCTTGTCGGCCACATCCAACGGGCGGAATCGGAAATTGCCGCACTCGGCCAGCTGCGCGAGCCGGGCCTGCTTGAGTTCGACGCTGTAGTAATCGTTGAGGTTGTCGACACCGACAACCTCATGGCCATCGCGGCAAAGGCGCATGGCCGCATGGAACCCGATGAAGCCGGCGACGCCGGTGACCAGGATTCTCATGAACTGGCGCCCTTGGTCCGTTTTCCAACGGCATGACAGGTCATCACCTGCAAACCGCCATGGCCGCTACAAAAAACCGTCACTTGCATAGATTACCTTGATCGATGGCCCAGGTTTCTCCCGCTCCTGCAGGCCTTTTATCAAATACAAATGACGGTTTTATGATCGAACGATGACGCAGCGCTCGACGCAGAGAAATAGAGAAAAGTTCTCAACTACTGCTGTAACGAATCAGCGCCCGGCAACTAAAGCCTTTATCCGAAAATGCTTGCTTTCGAACTTCCAGCTTTCAACGCCAGTCAAAAAAAAACGCTTTCTTAACGTAATATCCAATCAATGGTTTCTGTAAGCGTTTCGCCATTGCGGTTGTAAGCACTTCACGCGAGAAACGTCTGCCTACTGCAAAATTAAAAATGTTTTATCCAGCGCTTTTTCACATTTCTTTCAAAAAAATGCGCCTAATCTCACTCGATAACAGCCGTTTCGCTGCCGCTGCGTAAACGTTTATCTGCTCGACCTTGACGTCAGACATCCACCGTTCCGCTCGCCTCAACCCTAACTCTTTGATGCAGCTTTTCTTTTATCGTCTAGGCTGCCATTGGATCCATGCTTGTAGCTTGGCTGCAGGCTATTCATCTTCGAGGTGTCCATGAGTCAAGCTTTCCTTCCGTTCTCCCGGCCCAGTATTGGCGAGGAGGAAGTTGCCGCCGTAGAGCAAGTATTGCGCTCCGGTTGGATCACCACCGGCCCGAAAAACCAACAACTTGAAGAGCAGTTCGCCAACTTTGTCGGCTGTCGCCATGCGGTTGCACTTTCGTCGGCCACCGGCGGTATGCACATCACATTGTTGGCATTGGGCATCGGCCCCGGTGACGAAGTGATCACCCCCTCACAGACCTGGGTGTCTACCGCCAACATGATCTGCCTGCTGGGGGCCACGCCGGTATTCGTCGACGTGGACCGCGACACCTTGATGAGTGACCTGGCGAGTATTGAAGCGGCCATCACACCGCGCACCAAGGCGATCATTCCGGTGCATTACGCCGGCGCGGCGTTCGACCTCGATCCGCTTTATGCCCTGGCGCAGCGGCATGGCATCCCGGTGATCGAAGACGCCGCCCATGCCGCCGGCACTTACTACAAAGGCCGGCCTGTCGGGGCCAAGGGCACGGCGATCTTCTCGTTCCACGCGATCAAGAACATGACCTGCGCAGAAGGCGCGATGTTCGTCAGCGACGATGAGGCGCTCGCCACCCGGGTGCGCATGCTCAAGTTCCATGGCCTCGGCGTCGATGCCTACGACCGCCTGACCCATGGTCGCAAGCCCCAGGCCCAAGTGGTGGAGCCCGGTTTCAAATACAACCTGGCCGACATCAACGCCGCCATCGCCCTGGTACAACTGGCGCGGCTGGAGGAGATCAACGCCAAGCGTACCGAACTGGCCCAGGTCTACCTGCAACGGTTGGAAGGCTCGACGGTGCAACCGCTGGCGATCCCGACGTATCCGCAACAACATGCCTGGCACCTCTTCGTCCTGCGCATCGACGCCGAGCGTTGCGGACTGGACCGC
Organism: Pseudomonas sp. FG6; assembly: GCF_057809015.1. Classification (NCBI taxonomy): domain Bacteria; kingdom Pseudomonadati; phylum Pseudomonadota; class Gammaproteobacteria; order Pseudomonadales; family Pseudomonadaceae; genus Pseudomonas; species Pseudomonas sp. FG6. The sequence goes on along the minus strand of NZ_JBMDJD010000005.1, from coordinate 62,790 downwards.
GAAGCGTTCATGAAGGCCCTGCAAGAGCAAAACATCGGCACCGGCATCCATTTCATCGCCACGCACCTGCACACCTATTACCGCCAGCGTTTTCCCAACCTCTACCTGCCCAACACCGAATGGAATTCGGCGCGCCTGTGCTCCATTCCGCTGTTCCCCGACATGACCGTCGCCGATGTACATCGCGTGGTCGACACCATTGAAAACGTCCTGGAAACACGCCTGTGAGACCTTACCCAATCAACTGTGTATCGATCGTGATTCCGGTCTACAACGAAGAGGACAGTTTGCCCGAACTGTTGCGCCGCACCGAAGCGGCGTGTCGGCAACTGCATCACAAGTACGAAATTGTCTTGGTCGACGACGGCAGCCGTGACGACTCGGCGCAGATACTGGAGCAAGCCGCGTCGCTGCGGGGTAGTCCGGTCGTCGCGGTGATTCTCAACCGGAACTACGGCCAGCACGCGGCAATCATGGCAGGCTTCGAGCAGTGCACGGGCGACGTCATCATTACCCTGGACGCCGACCTGCAGAACCCGCCTGAAGAAATCCCGCGCCTGGTGGCCCAGGCCGAGCTGGGCTACGACGTGGTCGCCACGGTGCGCAGCAACCGCCAGGACTCGGCCCTGCGGCGCTGGCCATCGAAACTGATCAACCTGGCGGTACGCCGTTCCACCGGGGTGTCCATGAGCGACTACGGATGCATGCTCCGGGCTTATCGGCGCTCCATTGTCGACGCCATGCTCGCCTGCCGCGAACGCAGCACGTTCATCCCGATCCTGGCCAACAGCTTCGCCCGGCACACCACCGAAATCCCGGTGAACCATGCCGAGCGCGAACATGGGGAGTCCAAGTACAGCCCCATGCGCCTGGTCAACCTGATGTTCGACCTGATCACCTGCATGACCACCACGCCGTTGCGACTGCTGAGCATCGTCGGCTTCGCCATGGCCGCCCTCGGCGTGTTGTTCGCCATCGCGTTGATCATCCTGCGCCTGGTCTTCGGCGCTGGATGGGCCGGTGGCGGCACGTTCGTGCTGTTCGCCGTGCTGTTCGTCTTCACCGGCGGACAGTTCATCGGCATGGGGCTCTTGGGCGAATACCTGGGGCGGATGTACAGCGACGTTCGCGCCCGTCCCCGGTTCTTCGTCGAGAAAGTCCTGCGTGGACAACCCGCTACGCCCGCCCCCGCTGTCACCGTTGACGGACTCACTTCCACTTCTACAGACCAGGTTCTTTCATGAGTGCAAAAGCCGTAGTTTTCGCGTACCACGACATTGGCTGTGCGGGCATCGAGACCCTGCTCAGCGCGGGCTTCGAGATCGCCGCCGTGTTTACCCACGCCGACGATCCGAAAGAGAACGCCTTTTACGGCTCCGTTGCGCAACTCTGCGCACGCAACGGCATCGCGGTCCACGCCCCCGAAGATGCCAACCACCCATTGTGGATCGAGCGTATCGCCAAGCTCGACCCCGACTACCTGTTCTCGTTCTATTACCGTCACCTGCTGAGCGAGCCGCTGCTGGCGACCGCCCGCAAAGGCGCGTTCAACCTGCATGGCTCGCTGTTGCCGCGTTATCGCGGACGGGCCCCGGTCAACTGGGTCCTGGTCAACGGTGAAACCGAGACCGGCGTGACCTTGCACCGAATGGTCAAGCGTGCCGATGCCGGCGCGATCCTCGCCCAGCAGAAGGTGACCATCGAACAGAGCGACACCGCGTTGACGCTGCACGGCAAGCTGCGCCTGGCCGCCACCGACCTGCTGCGTGACACGTTGCCGGCGTTGCTCGCCGGAACCGTCAGCGAGCGGGAACAGGATGAGTCCCAGGCCAGCGTCTTCGGCCGGCGCACGGCGGCCGACGGCAAGTTGGCCTGGAAGCGCCCGGCACAGGAGTTGTTCAACCTCGTGCGTGCCGTGACCCAGCCGTATCCGGGCGCTTTCTGCGCCGTGGGCGAGCACAAGTTGATCGTCTGGAGCGCGCAAGTCGTGCCCGGCAACGAAGGCCAGGCGCCTGGCCGGGTGATCAGCGTCGATCCGTTGCGCATTGCCTGCGGCGAAGACTCGCTGGTGATCACGGCCGGTCAGCGCAATGACAACGGCTTGTACCTCAGCGGCCCGCAATTGGCCGATGAATTGGGCCTGGTGGACGGTTCCCTGCTTCACGGCACCGACTCCCGGCGAACGTCGCGGCGTACTCGCGTACTGATCCTGGGCGTCAACGGGTTCATTGGCAATCACCTGTCCGAACGCCTGCTGCGCGATGACAAGTACGAGGTCTACGGCCTCGACATCGGCTCCGACGCCATCGACCGCCTGCGCAGCCATCCGCGTTTTCACTTCGTCGAAGGCGATATCAGCATCCACTCCGAATGGATCGAGTACCACATCAAGAAGTGCGACGTGATCCTGCCGCTGGTGGCCATCGCCACGCCGATCGAGTACACCCGCAACCCGTTGCGGGTCTTCGAACTGGACTTCGAGGAAAACCTGAAGCTGGTTCGCTACTGCGTCAAATACAACAAGCGCGTGATCTTTCCGTCGACCTCGGAAGTCTATGGCATGTGCCAGGACAGCAACTTCAACGAAGACACCTCCAACCTGGTGGTCGGCCCGATCAACAAGCAGCGCTGGATCTATTCGGTTTCCAAGCAGCTGCTCGATCGTGTGATCTGGGCCTACGGCCAGAAAGGCCTGAACTTCACGCTGTTCCGCCCCTTCAACTGGATGGGCCCGCGCCTGGACCGCCTGGACTCGGCGCGGATCGGCAGTTCCCGAGCCATCACCCAGTTGATCCTCAACCTGGTGGAAGGCACGCCGATTCGCCTGTTCGACGGTGGTGGGCAGAAACGTTGCTTCACGGACATCGCCGACGGCGTCGAGGCCCTGGCGCGGATCATCGACAACGAGAACGATGCCTGCAACGGGCAGATCATCAACATCGGCAACCCGGACAACGAAGCCAGCATCCGCCAACTGGGCGAAGAGCTGCTGCGGCAGTTCGAAATGCACCCCCTGCGCCGCAATTTTCCACCGTTCGCGGGCTTTCGCGAGGTCGAAAGCAAGGCGTTCTATGGCAACGGTTACCAGGATGTGTCGCACCGCAAGCCGAGCATCGACAATGCCCGCCGCCTGTTGGGCTGGACCCCCACCGTGCAAATGCAGGAAACCATCGGTAACACGCTGGACTTCTTCTTGCGCGAGGCCATGCGCGAAATCGCGGAGCACGCTGCAGAAGAAGCCTGCTGATGCGGGCAGGCCTTCGAATCGATGTCGACACCTACCGTGGCACGCGTGACGGCGTACCACGGTTGCTGGACATGCTTGAGGAAGCACAGGTCAAGGCCACGTTCTTTTTCAGTGTCGGGCCGGACAACATGGGGCGCCATCTGTGGCGCCTGATCCGGCCGCAGTTCCTGTGGAAGATGTTGCGCTCCAACGCCGCCGGGCTGTACGGCTGGGACATCCTGCTGGCCGGCACCGCCTGGCCGGGCAAGCCCATCGGCCGCGACCTGGGGCACCTGATGCGCCAGGCCCGGGCCGCCGGTCATGAAGTGGGCCTGCACGCCTGGGATCACCACGCCTGGCAGGCCAATGCCGGGCGCTGGAGCCAGGGGCAATTGATCGAACAGCTTCGCCAGGGCGTGGACAGCCTCAGCGACATCCTCGGGGAAAAAATCGAGTGCTCCGCAGCCGCCGGTTGGCGGGCGGATGAGCGCGTGATCGAGGCCAAGCAAGCGTTCGGCTTTCGCTACAACAGCGACTGCCGCGGCCACAGCCTGTTCCAGCCAGTACTGGCCGGGGGCAGCGTGGGCGCACCACAGATACCGGTGGACCTGCCGACGTTCGATGAGGTGGTTGGGCCAGAACTTGCTGCCAACGACTACAACGCCTTCATCTTGCAGCGCTTCTCCCCCCAAAAACTCAACGTCTACACGATCCACGCCGAAGTAGAAGGAATTTTGATGGCGAACGATTTCCGTCGTCTGCTGGCCGAAGCGCGCCGGCAAGACATTGTGTTTGAACCCCTGGGCGCACTGCTGCCTGAATCCCCCACCACCTTGCCCACTGGCCAGGTGGTGCGTGGCACTCTCGAAGGACGTGAAGGCTGGCTGGGAGTGCAAGGGGCATGAGCAAACGCTGGGGTTTACCGCTGCTGCTCGGGCTGTTCCTGCTGGCCTACCTGCTGCCATTGGGCAGCCATGGGTTGTGGATTCCCGATGAAACACGCTACGCGCAGATCAGCCAGGACATGCTGCTGAGCGGCAATTGGATCTCGCCGCATTTCATGAGCCTGCGCTACTTCGAAAAACCCATAGCCGGTTACTGGATGATCGCCCTCGGCCAGGCCGTGTTCGGCAACAACCTGTTTGGTGTGCGCATCGCCTCGGCCCTTAGCATCGGGCTCAGCGTGCTGCTGTGCTACCTGCTCGCCCGCCGGCTCTGGAACGACTCGCGCAAGAGCTTTGCCTGCGCCTTGCTGTACATGAGTCTCACGGTGATTGCCGGTGCGGCAGGCTACGCCAACCTCGATCCGCAATTCACCCTCTGGGTCAACCTGAGCCTGGTGGCGCTGTGGTTCGCACTGGACAGTGTCGCCCGCACGCAACGGCTGATCGGCTGGACGGTATTGGGGCTGGCCTGTGGCATGGGGTTTCTGACCAAGGGCTTTCTCGCCTGGTTGCTGCCGGTACTCATCGCCCTGCCGTGGATGGTCTGGCAAAAGCGCTGGCGCGAGCTGCTGGCCTACGGTCCATGGGCCATTGTCGTGGCCATTGCCGTCAGTCTGCCTTGGGCCCTGGCGATCCACGCGCAAGAACCGGACTACTGGCGGTTCTTCTTCTGGCACGAACACATCCGCCGCTTCGCCGGGGACGACGCCCAGCATGACGCGCCGTGGTGGTACTACCTGCCGTTGCTGGTGGCGTTCAGCCTGCCCTGGATGGCGCTGTTGCCAGCGGCGTTGCGCCAGGCCTGGCAGACACGGCGCGAGGCGAACATCGCGTTCCTGTCGTTGTGGCTGTTGATGCCTCTGCTGTTCTTCAGCCTCAGCAAGGGCAAATTGCCCAGCTACATCCTGCCTTGCCTGCTGCCCTTGTCCTTGCTGCTGGGGCATACGCTGGTGGAACGGCTCAAGCGCGACCAGCGGCGAACCCTGGGACTCAACGGACTGCTGAACCTGGTCCTGGGCCTGGTCGCCTTGCTGGCACTGGCCTATCTGCAACTGAAAAAACCGCTGTACGTCCATGAGCCCTACACGCTGCTCCTGGTGTTCATGGCCTTGATCGGCTGGGTCGTGGCGAACCTGCTGCAGGCCCTCAGCCCATTGCGATGCTGGGCGGCACCGGCGTTCGGCAGCCTGCTGCTGATCGCATTGCTGCCGGCCGGACTGCCGCGCTCGGTGGTTGCCAACAAGATGCCCGACCAGTTCATCGCCGCTCACCTGGACGAACTCGGCCAGGTCAACAGCCTGTTGAGCAATGACCTGGGGGCTGCGTCGGCCTTGGCCTGGCGCCTCAAGCGTCCCCAAGTGGCGTTGTACAACACCATTGGCGAACTCAAGTACGGCCTCGCCTACCCCGACGGGATCCAGCAGCGGGTCGACACACCGCAGGTGCAAGCGTGGATGCAGGAGGCGCGTCGCAACGGCTCGGTCGGCGTGCTCATGCGCGTCAAAGGTGACGAAGAACTGCAGGAAATCGAACGGCTGCCCCAGGACGGTGTGCGTTACGAAAGCGGCAACCTGGTCATTCTGATATTCCCCCGGGAGCCGGCATGAGCCTGTTGCTGTTATTGGCCGCCTGCGCTCTGACGTGCCTGGGCCAGATTGCCCAGAAGTGCGCCGTCGAAGGCTGGCGCGGCCAGTCGACGGGCTGGGCCGAGAAACTGCGCTCGCCATGGTTGTGGCTGGCGCTGGCCGCATTGGGCGCCGGCCTGCTGGTGTGGCTGCTGGTGCTGCAACGCCTGGAAGTCGGCATCGCCTACCCGATGCTGAGCCTGAATTTCGTGTTGATCACCCTGATCGCCCGGTTCGTTTTCCACGAAACCGTCGACCGCCGCCATTGGCTGGGCGTGGCCCTGGTGCTGGGCGGTGTCGTGCTACTGGGGCAACACGCATGAACCTGCGTCGCGGCCTCTTTTTTGCGCTGGGCAGCGTAGCGCTCGTCAGCGCCGCGCAATTGGGCCTGCGCTGGAGCATGAGTCGCCTGCCGCTGCCCGGTGCCTGGCCTGGCGCCAGCGTCGATCCGATGGCAGTGGCCGTGGTCGTGCTGGGCATCGGCGCCTATGCCTTGTCGATGCTCAGTTGGCTGCTTGCCTTGCGGGACCTGCCGCTGGGTCGCGCTTATTCGCTGCTGAGTATCAGCTACGCGTTGGTGTACCTGCTCGCCGCCACGCTCCCGGCCTTCAACGAAACGTTCAACCTGACCAAAAGCCTGGGGGTGGCCTTGGTCATCCTTGGCGTCCTCACCATCAATTTTCGACCTGTCCCTGAGACGGACCCCAGGAGTGCATCATGAAAATCAGTGTGTTCGGTAGTGGCTATGTCGGCCTGGTCCAGGCCACCGTCCTGGCGGAAGTCGGTCACGATGTCATCTGCATGGACATCGACGCAGGTAAAGTCGCGGCCCTCAACCAAGGGCAGGTCAGCATTTTCGAACCGGGCCTGGCAGACCTGGTGAAAGAGAACCTGGCTGACGGACGCCTGCACTTCACCAGCGAGGAAACGCTGGCCGTGGAGCACGGCGAGGTGCTGTTCATTGCCGTGGGCACCCCGTCGCGTCCCGATGGCTCGGCAGACTTGAGCAGCGTGTTCGCCGTCGGCGACGCAATCGCCCGGCACCGCAGCAAGCCCGTCATCATCGTCGAGAAGTCGACGGTACCCGTTGGCACCGGTGACGCCTTGGGCGATCGGATCGACGAAACCTTGCGACGCGTCGGTCGGACACTGGATTTCGATATCGTTTCCAACCCGGAATTTCTCAAGGAAGGTTCGGCCGTGGCCGACTGCCGGCGGCCAGACCGCATCGTCATTGGTTGCGAGCGCGATGAAGTGCGCGAGGTGATGCGCGAACTGTATGCGCCGTTCAACCGCAACCACGACCGGATCATGTTCATGGACCTGCGCAGCGCCGAGCTGACCAAGTACGCCGCCAACTGCATGCTGGCCACCAAGATCAGCTTCATCAACCAGATCGCCGAATTGGCCGAACACCTGGGCGCCGACGTTGAATCCGTGCGCCTGGGCATCGGCGCCGACTCCCGCATCGGTTATGACTTTATCTACGCCGGCTGCGGCTACGGCGGCTCGTGCTTTCCCAAGGACATGCGCGCACTGATCCACAGCGCCCAGCAAGCCCATTGCTCCGATGACCTGTTGCAGGCCGTGGAGGCGATCAACCAACGGCAGAAGCACAAGTTGTTCGAGCGCATCAATGCGTTCTACAAGGGCGACCTGCGTGGCCGGACTTTCGCCGTGTGGGGCTTGGCGTTCAAGCCCAACACCGACGACATGCGCGACGCCCCCAGTCGCGTGCTCATGGAAGCCCTGTGGGACGTCGGTGCCCATGTCCGGGCTTACGACCCCGAGGCGATGCAACAAACCCAATCGCTGTACCACGATCACCCTGGCCTGAGCCTGATGGGCACGCCGGAAGCGACCTTGAGCGGTGCCGATGCGCTGATCATCTGCACCGAGTGGCAGCAGTTCAAGGCGCCAGATTTCGACCTGATCCACAAACGGCTCAAAGCCCCGGTGATCTTCGATGGGCGCAACCTGTACGACGCCGAGCGCCTGGCCCAACGGGGTTTCCAGTACTTCCCGATGGGGCGCGGCGATTCGTGCAAGCTGCCTATCCCGCATCAAAAATGGAATGCCCGGATCGCCAGCTGACGCCTCAGGGCACTGACGCAGGTTCGTTGAGAATCAGGCTGCGATAGTGCCCCGGGTTGGAACCGGACCACTTGCGAAACGCCTTGTAGAATGAGCTGGCATCGGCAAAACCCAGGCGGCTGGCAATCTCGACGAAACTGACGGAGGGCTCGGCCAGCCAGCCGATTGCCAGCTCTTTGCGCACGCTGTCCTTGATGCCCTGGTACGTCTGCCCCTCCTCCGCCAGGCGTCGGCGCAAGGTGGAGGCGGACACGCACAACTGCTGGGCAAGGGCCTCGGTTTCCGGCCACCGTTCGGCGGGCAGCTGGCGCAGGTCCTGCCTGATGCGGCTGGCCAGGCTTTGCGGGTCGCGGTATTTGACCAGGATGTTGGCGGGCGCCTGGGCCAGGAAGCGCTTGAGCTCGTCCGGGGTGCGCCTGATGGGCTGGTCCAGGCATTCGGCGGAAAAGATCATCCGTGTGCGCGGCCGGTCGAAGCGCAGGTTCTGGGAAAACATCACGCGGTAGTCGTCGCAAAAATCCGGCGCCGGACAGCGCAGTTCCACCGCCAGGATCGGGATGCGCCGCCCGGCCAGCCAGCAGGCCACGCCGTGGACGATCATCCAGTAGGTGAAATAGGTAAAGGCCCGGCGCGGGTCCTTGTCGTCTTCCAGCAGGACGATTTCGGCCAGGCTCTGCTGGCGAACCCACTGGGCCGGCAAGTGTTCGAGCATCAGTGACAGAAAGCCCAGCCCCGCCGTCAACCCCGCCGCCAGGGTTGGCTGGGCCATGGCGCACTGGCAGAGAAACGCCAGGCTGCCGGACTTGAGCTTGCGCGGGTCCATGCCAAAGAACTCATCGTCCAAACGCCTGGCCAGCAAGCGCCAGAGCCGTGCGTAGGCAGGGGCCGGCACGCGCGCCAGTGGGTCGTCGAGCCACCCGGGATCGATGCCGACCTTGCCCAGCACTTCATCGGTGGCCGGTCCCGGGGCGCAGCTTTGCAGCAACGCCTCACGGACCAACTGGATGGAGATGGTGTCTTTTTCCGACATGACGCGCTTGATCACAAGATCCGGTAAAGCAGTCGCTCGATCCGCACCCGGCTGACCCGCTTGAGGAACTTGGCCACCGCCGCCGGATAGTCCGGCAGGCTTTCAAGGTCCAGGAAGCGCTGGATCCGGCGGGTGTGTCGCATGATCTGTTCGAGTTCGGCCTGGCGCGGTGCAAGCAACTCCCCCTTGGGGTCGTCCAGCAACAGGGCGTTCTCCAGGTCCAGGCGGAAGGCCCGTGGGTTGAGGTTGTTGCCAGTCAGCAAGGTGTAGCGCTCATCGACCCACATGCCCTTGAGGTGATAGGTGTTGTCGCCATCGCGCCACAAGTGCAGGTTCAACTGCCCGCTGTCGATGAAGCGCTGGTGCCGCTTGGCGAAGCGTCGCAGGCTGATTTCGTAGAGATACGGCAACGCGGCGATGATCTTGAACGGTTCGCTCGGCGGGATGAAGAAGTCGTTGGCAGTCTTGTCGCCGACGATGATGTCGATCTTCACGCCGCGCGCCAACGCACGGTTCAGTTCGCGGGTCACGGCCAGTGGCAGGTTGAAATATGGCGTGCAGATGGTCAGCTGCTGACGGCTGCTGGCGATCAACTCGCCGATCACCCGGCTCAGCGGGTTGTTCTTGCCCACGCCCAGCAACGGGCTCACCGACAGGCCGCTCTTGTCGAGGCTGCCTGCGGTGGTGTCATACGCCGCGTACTTGAGGCGACTGCGCAGGTCACCGATGTCCTTGCGCAGGCTGCGGGTGCTGGGGAGGTTCGGCAGGTCGAGGCGATGGACCGCCTTGGACGCGACCAGACCGTGCTGCACCAGATGATGCATCGAGTCGGCCAGTGCCGCGTTTTGCAACAGGTGATAGCGGTCATAGCGGTACTTGTCGAACTTGTGCAAGTACACGTTATTGAGGCTGGCACCGCTGTACAGCACGCAATCGTCGATCACGAAGCCCTTCAAGTGCAGCACGCCGAACAACTCGCGGGTCTGCACTGGCACGCCGTAGATCGGCACTTCGCTGGCATGGGTACGGGTCTGTTCCTGATACCACGCCGAGTTGCCCGGCTGCTTCTTGGCACCGATCAGCCCACGCTGGGCCCGCATCCAGTCCACCACCACCGCCACATCCAGCTCGGGACGTGCGGCTTTGGCAGCGTGCAAGGCATCGAGGATTTCCTGGCCGGCCTCATCCTGTTGCAGGTACAGGGCGACGATGTAGATGCGCTGGGTGGCCTGGGCGATTTTCTCCAGCAGGCAACGGCGAAACTCGGCGGCGCCATCGAGGATGGTCACTGCGTCGGCGGTCAGGGCAAAGCTGCGCAGCTTGGGCAGCAGGGAGCGTTTGAAGAGCGACGGCATAGGGCTCGCAATAGGTCGATTCCGAAGAGCGGATGAGCTTACACCATGACGCGTCGGTTTGGACCTGTAGGAGCAAAGCTTGATGGCGATGAGGCCACTCCAGACGCCCAAACCCTGTGGCGAGGTCCGACGCCCCGGGCGCAGCAATCGTAAACCAGGCAATGCGGTTTGCCTGAAGCAATGCAGAGGCCTGCTTTGCAGGCCAGCGGGAGCAAGCTCCCTCGCCACAGGGACCGGGTTGTCTGGAGTGGCTTCGTTGCCAGCAAGTCTGGCTACCACAAGAAAAAAAGTTGACCAAGGAGAACGATCGTTCTACTGTCGCTCCATGAACGAAGTAACTGCTAATGAAACACGAGACATCATCCTCGATGTCGCCGAGAAGTTGATCTATAGAAGTGGCATCGCTGCCACCGGCATGGACCTTCTGGTGAAAACCGCCGGCGTCTCCAGGAAAAGTGTCTACCGCTATTTCGCCAACAAGGACGAGCTGGTCGTGGCCGCCCTGAAGCGGCGCGATGAGCGCTGGATGCAGTGGTTCAGCACCGAGGTGGACAAGGCGCCGACCCCGGCCGCCCGACTGCTCAACCTGTTCACGGTGCTCAAAGGCTGGTTCGACAGCGAAGGTTTTCGCGGCTGTGCGTTCATCAACACCAGCGGTGAAACCGGCGATGCGCAGGATCCGGTCCGCCAGGTGGCGAAGTTGCATAAGCAAAAATTGCTCGAATACGTGACCCGGCTGTGCCTGGAGCAAGGTGTCGAGCACCCGGACGCACTGGCCCACCAGCTGCTGATTCTGATTGACGGCGCCATTACCGTCGCGCTGGTGATGGGTGATCACAGCGCGGCCGACCGCGCCCAGGACATGCTGAAAGTGTTGTTGCCTGTGGCCATGCCACACGTTTGACCCGCTGAACCGCCGTGCCATTCATTCAATGACTCACTGGAGATTCGCCATGCCTGCCTCTTCTGAAGTTCGTCCGCCGTTGCCGCCGTTCACCCGTGAATCGGCGATCGAGAAAGTTCGCCTGGCCGAGGACGGCTGGAACTCGCGTGACCCGCAACGGGTTTCCCTGGCCTACACACGAGACACCCAATGGCGTAACCGCGCCGAATTCGTCCATGACCGCGAGGAAGCCAAGGCATTCCTGACACGCAAATGGGCCAAGGAGCTCGACTACCGGCTGATCAAGGAGCTCTGGGCCTTCACCGACAACCGCATTGCAGTGCGTTATGCCTACGAATGGCACGACGATTCGGGCAACTGGTTCCGTTCTTACGGCAACGAAAACTGGGAGTTCGACGAGCACGGCCTGATGCGCAATCGCTACGCCTGCATCAACGACCTGCCCATCAAGGAAAGCGAACGCAAATACCACTGGCCGCTGGGGCGTCGGCCGGATGACCATCCGGGGTTGTCTGAACTGGGGCTGTAACCCCACCGCCGCTTTCGCGAGCAAGCTCGCTCCCACAGTTTTTGGTAGACAAGCGGCCCATGGCGAGGGTTGACCGGCGGTTCGCCAGGCATCACATTGCGTAAGCGCCCCTTTGGTCCGAGGTCGTTCGCTGTGTTGCAGACGTTGTGGAGCCCATGACTGCGTCGATTCCGATTCGTCCCCCCTGCCCGCCCGGCGTTTGCGACTGCGGGCGCGATGCGTTGTTGCAGGCGCCTGGCAGCGACCTGCGTATCCTCTGCCTGAATCGCCAGGAAGAAAAACGCCTGCTCGAACGACTGGAAAACATCCAGAGCCTCGACGAGCTGGAGCGTTTGCAACAACGGATGCACGAGAACCTGGGGATCCGCGTGACCATCGAGCCGGGTTACAACGAGGTCCGCACCATGCGTGGCATCGCCATCGAGTTCCAGGCGCAACCCGGTCTGTGCCGCAAGATCCGTCAGTCGATCCCGGCCGCGATCCGCCGCGGGTTGGAGAAACGTCCCGAAATCGCCTGGCGACTGTTGGACGCACACGACCTGTTTCGCGACGCCTGACGGTCAGCCCGCTTTGCGCAGACGGTGCAGGAACTCGGTTCTTTTCGCCTGGTCCGCCTGTTCCTTCGCCAGCAGTTGCGGCAATAGATCCGAGGCCTGTTGCGGATCGAGGATGAACACCCCGTCATCATCGCCGAGGGCGATGTCCCCGGGCCGCACCGTGACGCCCGCGACCCGGATCGTCTGGTTGACCTCTCCCGACAGGCCAAGGCTGCGGGTGGTAAAAGCACTGACGCCGCGACTGAACACCGGCAAACGATGGGCACGCAAGGCCGCCACGTCGGTGACCGCGCCGCACACCACGACGCCGGCCAGCCCCTTGATCAGGCCGGCCAGGGTACGCAGCTCGCCCCAACAGGCGCAGTCGGGATCACCCACGCATTCCACCACCAACACATCCCCGGGCTCGCTGAGCAACAACGCCTCGCGCAGCACGCTGCCGTCGGGCGTGAACAGCTTGACCGTGACGACTCTGCCCACCATGTGCAGGTTGTCGAACAGCGGCCGAATGCCTCGCAGGTATCCGCTTTCGGTGAAGTGCCCAAGGGTGGACGACGCAATGTTCTGGTATTGCGCCACCAGCGAATCGGTAACACCGGCTCGCGGGGGCGCGATTGATTGATTCATGACTTTTTTCTCTTTCGCAGCAACGGGCAGACCGAACAGTATTCGACCGGGTTGCTGGCCTGGTAATAGAAGCAACAGGTACGCCGCAACCGCCGACAGCCCAGCCCGTTTTCCAAGGGCATGGGGGCACGGCGAAAATGCCGCAGTGGGTTGTAGTCCAGGCCAAACAGCGCCGGCTCGGCCTGGTTCAGCAGCCAATCGAAATCGGCAGCGATACGCCGTCGTACTAGCGGGTCCTGCAGGCTTTCCAGGCGCTTGTCATACAGCGAATACACCCGCACGGCGGTGTTTTCCCAGAGGATGCGCCGGGAAATGCCGCTGACCTGGGCAAACAGGTCCCACAGCGGTTTGAGCAGCCCGGCAAACAGGCTGCTGACCAGGGTTTCACGCCAGGCCTCTCGTGCACCGTGGGCATACGCGAGCGGTTCAAGGTCCAGCAATGGCATCGACGAGGTCCATAGGCCCTCGTCGTGACCGTATTCGATGAAGCAATTGTCCGGGGACAACCGCAACCCCTTGTCGCACGCCGACAGGGCGTAAAGGCAGGCATGGGTCGCCAGGAATGCAATCCGTTTGCTCAACAACGACGCGGTAATCGCCCTGGACGGCGACCCCAGTACCGGGGTCAGCTCATCCAGCAAGCGCAGGCACACGCCACCGTTCAACAGTTCATGGGCCGGCAAGGAGCGCGCCACATCCCGCGCCCCTGCCGGTTTCAGCCGCAAGGCACCGCTGAGCACCGTCCATTCACCCTCGGTAAAACCGCCGCTCAAGGCGTTGACCTCAGGCACGGCCCCAAGCATGCTTCTGGCCGCCATGCCCTCAGGCCTCCAGTGACAGCCGGCGGAACGGGTTGACCACCTCGCCCTTGCCAAAAGGCATGCTGCCCGGCCCGCCCGCCCGCGCAATCATTGGCGTGAGCAGCAACTTCTGCGGCCATTTCGGCGCCTCGAACAGCTGGCGCTTGATCATCGCCCGCGCCTCGTCGTCGAAGTCGATGGTTTCGATCAACTCATCCAGCACTTCCCGCAGCGCCAGCCACAGGCCGGTTACCGGCATCGAGTAGACCTGCGCCAGGGTGTCCATGATGGCGCGCATGTTGACCTGGATGCCCAGGGTCTGCAGCCAGAACAACAAATCCTCCGGACGCTCGTGGTACAGGGTGTTGGCGTGGCCCTTCTTGATGCGATACACCGGGTCCTGCATGCCGTTGCGCTCCAGCCATGGCACGAAGATGCGCAGCGAGTCGTGGTCGCGCAGCAGCAGGCCGTCGGCATGGCCGTCTTTCCAGACCAGCACCGCGTTCTGGCCGTGGACTTCACCCAGCATGCCCAGGCGGAACATGCGCAGGTTGATGTCGAAGAAGCTGCGGGCCAGTTCGCGGAACAGGGTCATGACCGACCCGGCGTCCGCCGGCAGGTTGCGGTATTGCATCCAGTCATCGAAGAAATGCCGGTTGCTGCCCGGCAACGGCGTACCCAACGCAGCCATGGGCAGCAGGCGGGTGTCGGCGTCGGCGAGCAACGCGCCGGGGTAACCCCGGACCATGGCCGACAAGTGCCGCGGCGCTTCATCGAACAGCGTCGCCTGGGGCGGCATGAAAGCCCACCACTTGCCTTCGTCGCACAGGTGCAGCGACTGGCGCAGGGTTGCGTCCTTTTCCAGCACTTCGTGGAGCAACGCTTCGCTCAGGCCACCGTTGATCATCTTGACCGCGGGCAGGTAACGGGACGCGCCCAGGGAATGGATCGCCATGGGCAGCTTGAGGTAGTCGGCGCTGTCGAAGCACGGTGTCATGGAGCGCAGGGACGAGGTGGCGAAGAACTCGCCGTCATTGAACGCCAGGCGCTGGCAATCGCCCCTGGCGAACGCGTCCGCCAACTGCGCGTCGAGCACATGCTCCCATTGCCACGGGTGGACCGGCAGCGCGATATGGCTGTCGGCCAGGCCACGCTGGTGCATTTCCTGTTCGAGCCGGGCTTGCAGGTCCTGGGGCAGCAGATAGCGGGCCGGGTAGCACTGCGCCAGGTCACCCACGCCTTCGCCGCATTGCAACAAGGTGCGCTCCACCGCCACCCAGTTCAGGGCCACCGGCCGGGCGAATTCGGCCTGGTAACGCCGGTATTCGTCATCGTTCAAGCCCTGCTTGGCCTTCGCCAACGGGTGGTATGGACGGTCCCGCAGCGACGCCCATTGCTCCATGGTCCGGAAAAAGGTCGCAGGGGTTTGGGCCATCAGGTCTTGCTCGTCGACGCCGTGGGCCAAGGACAACGCGGTCTGGGTGACGCTGGTGTGCAAGACGTCGAGGAACAACGCCAGCCCCTTGTCGTTGTCCTGGAAGCGCTCGGTCATGGCGCCGAACACGCGCTTCATGAAGTCCTCCGCAGACAGCACGGTCCATTGCTCATCCTGGCGCGCCAGCACTGGCGTACCCGTGACTTTCTCCCACTGCTGGGTAATGCCGGGGCGCAGGGCGATGCTGATGAAACGTTGCTCGGCCGGGTCGCAGCACCATTCCCAGATGCGCTGCCCAGGGGCTGATTCACCCAATACGGGAGCCTTTGGGTGAGCGCCCTGCCAGTCGGCGACGCTGACCAACGGCAACGGATCGCTGCCAAAGAAGTCTTCGGCCAACAGGCAGTCCACCAGGTCCTGCATGACGATGTCGGCGGCTTGGCCCAGGGCCTGTGAAGTCAGGGTAGTCATCTTGATTCATTGTCCTTGTGAAGAAAGTGTGGCCAAGCGGCCCTGGAGGGCGCGGAACGCAATCCCGCGTTCGTCGCCCAGCACAAAAGTGGTCACCCCGCGCTCACGCCAGCGGGCGTGGTCCTCGGGTTGGCGGGGAATCGCGCAATACGGCACGCCGGCTTCACGCGCGGCCTGCCAGGTGTCCAGCAGGGCCTGTTGCACGGCAGGCGTGTTGATCTGCCACGGCGTTCCCAGGGACTGGGACAGGTCGGCCGCGCCTTCGAGGATCATGTCCAATCCGGGCACCGCAGCGATTTCGGCCGCCCGTCGTGCGCCTTCGGCGCTCTCGATCATCGCCACCAGCATGATCTGCTCGTTGGCCAGGCCCACGTATTCAGCGAGGCTACGTTTGCCAAACGAGCCGGGACGCCCGGCGTTCAGGCTACGTCGACCCAACGGGTGGTATTTGCAGGCGGCAATGGCGTCGGCCAGTTGCTCCGGGCTTTCGATCATCGGCAGGACGATGCCTTGGGCGCCGCCGTCCAGCAGGCGCAACAGCGTCTTGGGGTTCAGGTCCGCCACCCGCACCAACGGCGTGATGGCATAGGCCTCGGCCATGCGGATCATGTGCTCCACCGTTTCCGGATTGATCAGCACGTGCTCCATGTCGATGATCACGAAGTCGTAGCCGGCCTCGGCGATCAGTTCGATTGCCGAAGCCGACGGGATCGAACTGATCAGGCCATGGGCCGCCTGCCCTGCGCTGAGCTTGAGCTTCAGTTGATTGGTTCTCAGCATGTCTGCGGCCTGAACGCGTGCAGCGGATTGGGCACCGACTTGAAGCGCCGCTCGCCATCGCCCAGCAGGCGACGCTTGGTGAGTTCCTCCACTTCATAGGAAGGCGCGAACACGTCGAACAAGGCAAAACGCTCGCGGTGTTGCGGGTGCGCAGCCTGGTAGGCGGTGATCACATCAGCGGTCATCTGCCAGAAACGGCCTTCGTCCAGCTGATAGTGCTGGCGCAGGAAGATCGCCATTTCCGCCAGGCAGATGAAGAAGAAACAGTCGCAGGAGAAATCGCGCACCGCATTGACGTCATCGGTGAGGATGAACGAGTTGCGATTCAGCCGCGCATGGCTGGCGGGCAACGGCACCAGGGTCGGGCACAACTGCGGACGTGCCAGGTGGGCCGGCGAATAGCGCACGCCGTCGTGGAAGTCCTTCAAGGCAATGCGTTGCGGCCAGCCATCCTTGACGATCAGCACGATGTTCTGGCCGTGGGACTCCATGCCGATGCCTTCGGCGTAGAGCATGTGGATGATTGGCGGCACCGTGACTTCCAGCAGCCGTTGGGTCCAGGCTTGCAAGCCGTACTGGGCGATCCAGGCATCGATGAACGGCACCTGCTCGCCCAGGCTGTAGCGGTTTTCCACGTGGCTCAAGCCATTGAATGGCACGGCCTGTTCATCAGGCTTGAGGTAAGCGTGAATGCTTTCGCGCCAGATCGCCCCGAGGCTGCCGTAGGCTTGTGCGGCGCGCGAGGCAGGCAGGTGGTCGTAGCTGAAACTGACCCCAGCCACTTCACCGAGAATAACGAAATCCAGGGCACGGGCCGTGCTGTCGGTGGCAATCAATTGCTGCAACCAGTCAGTGATGATCGGACCGTTCATCACCGTGTGGCGCGCCAGGATCCGCGTGCTGGAGGTATTGGTCATGTTCATCGCCAGCTTCACATAGGGACGCTGGGGCTGACGGGCGTTGGCCAGCGTGCGGATCGATTGCTGGGCCTTGTAGTGGTCGTCCGAGACGCCCAGGTAAATCAGCTCTGCGCTGATCAGTTCCGGGTAGAACGTCGGGACGATGGTGTTTTCCCATTGCCACGGGTGCACCGGGATCAGCCAGTAATCGTCCGGCGACTGGCCACGGCTTGCGAGAAGGCTCGCCAGTTGCTCGACGCGATTCTCCCCCGCTTCCTGGCGGATGAAAGCTGCAAAATCCATCGTCCGAGAGTGGTTCATCGCCCCGCAGGACTTCGCCACGGCCAGCCAGACAATCGCGATGGAGCTGGCGAATTCCGGGCCGTACTTGACGTTGTCCTGCAGGTCGAAGCCGATGCGCGACTTGTAGCACGGGTGGTAACTGTGGGCGTCCATGAAATGCTGTTCGAGCGCGTCGACGTCCAGCCGATGGGCCGCATGGGGCGCACGATAGTTTTGGCTGCGGGCCTGCAAATCCTTGAGGTGGGTCTGTTCCAGCTCCTGGATGAAGCGCGGCAGGTGGGCGCTGCCTTCGAAGTCGCCGAGCAGTTCGGCCAAAGCCTGGTGCAGGTTCGGCGCCTGGGCGTGGCCTGCATCATCCACCCGCTCAAGGCTGGCGTGATCGAGGCGGATCAGGTCGAAGCTGGTGCTGCGCAGGCCATTGCAGCGGTATTGCACCGGTTGCCGATGGGCGTCGACGCCTTGCACGACGAAGCGATACCTGTCGCCTTCCAACGGTTGGCACTGGTACGCCAATACGTCTTCGTAGAGCAATGTCTGCAACAACTGGCCCACCACCCGCTGCTGGACGCGCAGGCCCACATGGGCGTCGACCGTCGCCAACCAGGCGCCCGGCCCATTGGGGATGTTCGACACAGGGGCTTGTTCAAAAATCGTCATGGGAATTCCTTATCGATTAACGTTGTTCGAGGGCCGCCGATGGCGCGACGGCCACCCGTTCGGTCATGGGGAAACGCCAGGCACAGGGCAAGGCCAGCAGGATCAGGGCGCCGGTAGCGAGGAACACTTCACGGATGGCGTCTGAGGCGAGTGACACCGAGCCGGTGTCGACGGCCATGCGCATTTCCAGCCAGAGCGAGGCGATCACGATGGCCAGCGACGACACCAGCCGCCGGGAAATGTTGTTCATGGCCGCGCCCTGGGTGACCATCGGCTCGGGCAAGGCATTGAGCCCGGCCGTGGTCACCGGCATGTAGGAAAGCCCCAGGCCGGCGCCGCGCACCATCATCAAGACAAACACCGTGGCGATGCTCGCCTGCGTGGTCAGCATGCCCAGGGCCAGGGTCGCCAGGCCGGTCAACAGCATGCCCAGCGACACCACGATGCGCGGCCCGTGACGATCCAACAGCGTGCCGCCCCACTGGCCGAACAGGCTGGCGAACACCGCGGTACACAGCAGCGCCAGCCCGGTCCAGACCGCACCGTAGCCCAGCACCATCTGCACCAGCAGCGGCACCAGCACCAGACACTCGAACATCCCCACCGATTGCACTACGGCGATGAGTACGCTCAAGCGATAGCCACGCAGGTTGAAAATACGCAGGTTGAGCAGCGGCTCCGGACGGCTCAACTCCACCCGCACAAAGGCCACCAGGCACAGCACGCCGGCCATCAGCATGGCCATGTTGAGTGGATCGACCAGGCCGTCGGCACGGTGCAGGCGACTGGTGGCAACCATCAACAAACCAATGCCCGAGGCGATCAGCAGATAGCCGGCAAAATCGAAGGGCTTGCGCTCGGGGGCTGGCGACGCCGGCAGCACAGCAAGGCCCATGACCAACGCCAGCAAGCCGATGGGCACGTTGCTCAGGAACAGCGCGCGCCAGCTGAACCACTCCAGCAACAGGCTGCCACACAAGGGCCCGACCGCCGGCGCGAGCATGACCACCGCGCCCCACAACCCCGTCACCCGACCGCGCTCATCCTTGGCGTACACCGAGAAGATGATCGCCAGCGACAGTGGAATCATCAGGCCGCTGGCGATCCCCTGGATCACCCGCGCGGCAATCACCCAGGCAATGGAGTCGGCCAGCGCACCCATCAGCGAACCACCGATGAATATCGCCACGCCCCACAGGTACAAACGCTTGCGACCAATGCGCTGGCTGAGGAAGCTGGTCAGCGGCATGGTCATGCCCATCGCGGTCATGAACCCCGCGACAATCCAGGTCGCCATCAGCGGGCCGATGGCGAACGCCGTCATGAACGCCGGTAGCGCCGGGTTGAGGGAGCTGTTGTTGAGGCTCACCGTGACCGTACCCAACATCACGTTGACCACCACCCAATGGCGCGGCACCTTCACAGCGCCACTCCAGATGACGTCGCGCTGACAAAGTGCTGCACCGGGCGCGGATGGCACAGAAAGTCCGCGTGGGAGATGTTGTAGCCATAGGCGCCGGCCATGGGCAGGACCAGCAGGTCACCCACCTCGACACCCTTGAGTGGGCGACCACGACTCAGCACATCCTTGGGTGTGCAGAGCTGGCCGACGACGGTCCAGGCCTTGGCCGTTTCCGGTTGCGGCTTGCGCCGGCGTGGCAGGTGCATGACCGGATGATCGTGGCTCTGGGCCGCCGGCAGGCGGAACTGGTGGGTGCCGCCACGGCAGATGAGGAAGTGTTCGCCGTGGCTGGTCTTGGTGTCCAACACCTCGATCACGTAGTAGCCACAGAACGCGCTGATGAAGCGCCCCGGTTCGAAGCGCACCACCGGCGGTTGTTCATGGGCCGCCAGCGACTGGCCCAGGTGGCGGCACAGGCGCTGCCAGTCGAACCGTCGTTCGCTGAGGTAATCGACCCCGATTCCACCGCCGACATTCAAGTGCGTCGGTTGCTCGGCGCCCGTCGCCAGGGCTTTCCATTCGTGCCAGCGTTGCAGGTAGAAATCCAGCAACTGTTCGTGGCGCTCCACCGAGTTTTGGTGGGACATCGCGTGAACATGGAAGCCCTTGAGGCTCAGGTGGCTGAACGCTTGCACCCGCCGCACCGCTTCGGGCAGCTCCGATTCGTCGAGGCCGAACGGCGTCGCGGTGCCAGCCATCGCCAGTTTGCTCGACAGCGTGGACGGCAACTGCGGGTTGATGCGGATGAACACCGGCTGCACCCGACCGGCCTGCTGCGCCAGACGCTGCAAGCGGTCGATTTCGTTGAGGCTTTCCACGTGGATCGCTTCAACCTGGTTCGCCAGGGCAAGCCGCAGGTCGGAGTCGAGTTTGCCAGGGCCGGAAAATACGTAGGGCTTGGGCGTCGGACAGGCCACGACCCGGTCGATTTCACCCCCCGAGGAAATCTCGAAACCGCTGACCAAAGGCGCCAGTGCCTCAAGCATCGGCGCTTCGCTGTTGGCCTTGATCGCGTAATACAACTCCACGCCCGACGGCAGCGCCGCCATGACTTCGCCGACGTGGCGGGTCAGTGCGTCCAGGTCGTAGACAAACAGCGCCAACGGGTCTTCGCTGTGACGACGAGCGCCCTCGATGGCGGCCATCACGGTGGCGGGCAGATTAGGCATAACGCGCCTCCTCGCTCCAAGGTGCCCGCAGGCTGACGTAGCCGGCCTGGCGATCGGCCTGGGCGGCCAGGCGCACTTTCAGATTGGTCTTGCAAGGAATCGACTCGCCCGCAATCAGCGCATCCAACTCCGGCGCAGGTCGCACCAGTTCCTCGCGAATGCTGCGCAACTGCTGGTGGACCTGTTGCCACATCAGCGGCGCCAGGTGCGGGCGTTCCCAGCTCAGGGCCAGCACCGCCTCGGACAGGTTGTTGATCAGCAGGCAGTAGCTGATGCGACTCCAGCCTTGCGCGCGGCTGTAGAGCAACGACTGGCGCACGCGGGGATGCAGGCCAACGTCGATGCCGGCCATGCCCAGTTCGTCGGTGAGCTTGACCCCTTCGAAATCGCGCAACAGCAGTTGCCGGGGCTGGCCGTTGTCGTGGATCAGCACGCTGTTTTGCAGGTGCGGCTCCATGACCACGCCGTGATTGAAGAACAGCGCCAGCACCGGCCGCAGCAGCAGCGCCTGGTAGCGGGCGAACCAGACCAGCAACTGCTGATCGCCCAGCGGTCCGCCGTTGAAGCCCTGGAGAAACTCATGGACCAGCGGCTGGGAATGAATGTCTCGGGCGAAAAGCGTTCCGGCCATCACGCTGACGTCCGCCCCGGCGCGGCGGCAGAAATTCTCCCGCAGGATCGCCCCGGTCTGCTCGCGGAACCAGTGGCTGTCGGTTTCGCTGGCGTGTTTCGGCGCCCAGCTCAACGAACCGGGTTCGGCCACCGTGGACAAGCCACCCAGGGTTTGCGGCTGGGTCTGTTGCAGGCGCTGGAACAGCTGGTCGATGATCAAGGTGCTTTCCAGCTCATACCAGGCGTTCTTGCGCACGCAGTTGGTGATGCGCACGTTCAACGAACCCTTGATGAAGTAATCATGGTCCTCGATGTACCAGGTGCGCATGGACGCCGTCGGGCTCGCGAGCGGGCCGGTGGTGCCCAGGTCTCGCAGCTCACCCAGTTCCAGCAACTGTTGCACCCGTCGATCCTGCACGAACAGCTGCGCCTGGACCGGATGCAGGCAGATGATCGCCCGCCCCGGCCCGGCGCGACGCTGGTCGGCGAACCCGGCCAGTACTTGCTCTTCGGTCAGGCCATTGGCGGAAATGCGCAGCCCCTCGCGCGGCACTTCGAACAGGTGCAGCGCCGTGCGGGCCTGGAATTCCGGGGCATAGGTTTCCTGGGCCAGGTGGGCCGGCCAGAGCCGTGCCTTGGGCGCCGGGTGATTGGGATGACCGAACCACAGGCCCTGCTCGCTGGCCAGGTAGTTGCTCAAGGGCGCAGGGCCATCGCCTTCCATGTTGTGGGCGACGATGGCAGCGGTGAGGGACTGGCTTTGCAGCACCTGGTCGAGCAGTTCGTCGTTGCTGGCGCGGGTCATGTGTTCGCAGGCCGCGAGCAGTTGCGCGACGAACTCGGGAAACGCCAGGTTGCTCCAGGGTTCGACACCCTGGCGCGCATAGACATCGGACAGGTAGCGATGGCTACCCAGCCGATCGCGACGGTCCACCATCACGAAGAACTGTTGCCCGTTGGGTAGGCTGATAGTCAGCGGGATACCCTTGCATTGCAGCCCTTCGAGGTAACTTCCAGGCGCGATACCGTTCATGTTCTGCGGCCAGTGATAATCCAGGCAGTTCTCAGGCAAGGCGAACTCTTTGATCAAACAGTTGAGCAAGGCACGGGTACTGGCCAACTCACTGACGCGATGGGATAAAACGGTACGATCAGGATATTGCATAGTTGCTCCTCGTAACCGGCGGGTTACGGATGACTTCATGTCTGGGCATGTTCAAACAACTTTTAGCGAACAATAACTGCCCGTCTTCCCATATTCGGGAAAATGTCTGGTGTGTTATCAAATACTTAAGGCTATCGAACTTACGTTGGAAATTAACCGCGCTCTTGCAAGAGCGCTGCTATCAGCGCCTTTTCAAAACGCTCGATAGCCAGTGCACATTGTTCGTCATTGATGATCAGAGGCGGCAGTAACCGGATGACGTTGCCCTGGCGCCCTCCTCGTTCAAGTAGCAATCCCTGGTCGAAACATTGTTTCTGGATGGCGACGGCCAGGGTCGGATCTCCAGGGAAGCTGTTCAGGTGATCCGGCGCCTGGCGCTCATCAACGATCTCGATGCCGAGCATCAACCCACGGCCGCGTACCTGCCCCAGCGCGGGGAAACGCTGCTGCAATTGCAGCAGTTGCATCTTCAGCCATTGGCCGCGGCGTTCCGCCTGGGCGGGCAGGTCCTGTTGCTGCAACGCATTGAGGGTCGCCAGGCCCGTGGCCATCGCCATCTGGTTACCGCGGAACGTCCCGGTGTGGGCGCCCGGCTGCCAGGCGTCGAACTGGCGCTTGATCCCCAGCAATGCCAGGGGCAGCCCGCCGCCCACGGCCTTGGACATGACGATGATGTCTGGCTCGATCCCCGCGTGTTCGAAGGCAAACATCTTGCCCGTGCGACCGAAACCGGCCTGGACTTCATCGATGATCAACAGGATGCCGTGCTGCTGGGTGACCTCGCGGATACGCCGCAGCCATGGGGTCGGCGCGCAATTGACACCCCCCTCGCCCTGCACGGCCTCGAGAATCACGGCGGCCGGCAAGGACACGCCGCTTTCAACGTCCTCGATGAACTGGGTGAAGTAATGGGTCAGCGCTTCGAGACCGGCCTCGCCGCCAATGCCCAGCGGGCAGCGGTATTCATGGGGGTACGGCATGAATTGCACGCCCGGCATCAACGACGCCACGGCATCTTTCGGCCCGGTGTTGCCGGTCACCGCCAGGGCGCCGTGGGTCATGCCGTGGTAGCCACCGCTGAAGCTGATGATGTGACTGCGCCCCGTGACGGTCTTGGCCAGCTTGAGCGCGGCTTCCACCGCATCCGCACCGGACGGCCCGCAGAATTGCAGGCAATAGTCACGGCCCTGCCCCGGTAACAGGCTCAGCAGCTTTTCACTGAAGGCGTCCTTCTGCGGCGTGGTGAGGTCCAGGGTATGCATCGGCATGCCCGAGGCCATGAAGCGATCGATGCTGGCGACAATGTCTGGGTGATTGTGGCCCAAGGCCAGGGTACCGGCGCCGGCCAGGCAGTCCAGGTAGCTCTTGCCTTCCACATCCGTCACCCACACGCCATGGGCCTTGGCAATGGCCAGGGGCAACTTGCGTGGGTAGCTGCGAACGTTGGATTCGAACCGGCCCTGGCGTGTCAGATAGTGAGCATTGTCGTTGTGCAAGGAGTCGCTGCGCAAAACACTTTCATTCAACATGAGTATCAACCCTGATAAGTCCCGACATGCAAATTATTATCATTTACAAATTACTGCAACAAGTAATCGCAAATAAAAATTAATTCTTTTCAGCGCGGTGATTCACTAACTAACGCGCAGGAAAAATCCTCCGAAAGAACAGCGGATAAATAAAAATGCACATATAAGAAAGAGGCGATTTGCTATCAGCCAAAGATGACATTAACGGCAAGTTTTTATTTCGATTCAGTTACCTCGGCAATCTCAGATTAATATCAACTAATATTAAAACGACATAATTTTGGAGAAGCTCCATCCTTGGAGCGGTGCCTCTTCCTAGAAATCTACGGTGGCCGACAGCACATAGGTGCGCGGTGTCGACAGGGTCAAGCCAGGCTCACTGTCATCCGAGGCACCGGCCGAGCTCCAGTAGCGTTTGTCCGCCACGTTCTCGACGTTGGCGCGCAGGGTGATGTTCTTTTCATCGACCTTGAAGCCGTAGCGTGCCCCCACGTCCATGCGCACCCAGGAATCGATTTCCTTGGTGTTGGACTGGTCCAGGTATTGCGAGCTGGAATAGATACCGCGGCTGGTCAGGGTCAAGCCCTGGACAGTCGGCACGTCCCACTCGGCGCCCAGGTTGACGTTGTATTTCGGCGTGGCAGGTGCGCGGTTGCCGTCGAACGTGCCGTTGGTGGTGCTGGTCAGTTCGCTGTCGATGTACATCACGCCGCCGAGCAGGCGGGTGCCCTTGACGGGTTCACCAAACACGCTCAACTCCACCCCAGTGTTCTCACGCTTGCCGTTCGGACCGAAGATAAGGGTCGTGGCGTCGGTCGCGTAGGCCGGCTGCTTGATGCGGAACACCGCAGCGGTTAACGCGAACGGGCCCGCATCGTACTTGGCACCGACCTCGACCTGACGACTGATGAACGGTGGGAAAATCTCGTCCTCGTTTCTCGAGGTCGACGGCGCGATCTTGCCCTGGCTCAGGCCTTCCATGTAGTTGGCATACAGCGACAGCTTGTCGGTGGCCTTGAACAGGATGCCGCCGGACGGCGAGACCTTTTCTTCGTCGTAGGCGGTCTTGCCCTTGACGCCATCCGACCAGTCGTCAACCTCTACCCGCTGCCAGCGAGCGCCCAGGGTCAGCAGAAGACGGTCTTCGAAAAAACCCAATGTGTCCGACAACGCCACGCCGCTGAAATGGTTCTCGGTATAGACCTTTGGGTCGGAACGCAAGATGCTGCTCGGCGTCGGCGTTTGCACCGGGTCATATAGGTTGCTGTTGGTCTGTCCGTAGCGGGCGCCGCCATTGGTAAAGTCCATGTAGAAATAGCTGGCGGCCAGGTTGACCTCGTGACTCACCGGGCCGGTATGGAACCAGTTGCGCACTCCCACGTTGGCCGTCCGGACACTTTCATCCCGGGTGAAGTCACGGGGCTGCACACGAAAATCACCCGCCGCATTGAGCACCGAAACAGCATGGCGGAGGAACTCATGCTCACTTTCTCGCGCCCCGACGCCGCCATACAGCATGACGGAATCGCTTACGTCGTATTCGGCATTCACCGTACCAAACGTGTCCTTGGTGCGCGCCTTGCTCCACGACTGCGCATAGTTGTGGCGGACATCACTGGCATGGGGAACCGGCGCGGCAGCAGCTACCTGCACGCGCTCCTGCGGCGCATCGGTATCACGCTCGGTGCGACCGATGTCCGTCGACAGCCGCAGGCGTTCGCCACGAAAGTCCAGGCCCAGCACGGCCATCTCACGGTCCACGCTCTGGTGATCCCACTCGGTGTCACCGGACTGTTTCACGCCGTTGAAACGAAGACCGAACTTGTTGTCTTCACCAAAGCGCCGGCCCACATCCACGGCCCCGCCGATCTGGTTCTCCGAAGCGTAGCTGCCAGTGAACGAGGTGATGGGCTTGTCGGTGGCGCGCTTGGGCACCACGTTGATTCCACCCCCCACACTGCCCCGTGGCGAAATACCATTGATCAGCTGGCTCGGCCCCTTGAGGATGTCGACGCGATCAGCCATTTCCATGTCGATCGTGTAGGTCGGCAGGACGCCGTAGAGACCGTTGTAGGAAACGTCACTGTTGAACAGACTGAAACCACGGATGGTGAACTGCTCATAACGCCCGCCCGCCGGGTTGGTGGAGCGCACGGACGGGTCGCTGGCGATCAGGTCGCCGAGGGTACGGGCCTGCTGGTTCTTGACCGCCTCGCTGGTGTAGGTGGTCATGCTGAACGGCGTTTCCATGAAGTCCCGCGACCCCAGCAGGCCTTGCGAACCTTTACGAGCAACCTGGCCGCCGGCGTAGGCCTCGCCCTGCGTGTCGCTCGCGGCGCCATAAATCGAGGTGGGCGCCAGTTGCAGGCTGGCACCTTCGGGTGCCGGAGTCAGGATGTAGGCCTGCTCACCCACGGGCTGCAATTGCAGACCCGAACCCTGCAACAGCCGGGCGAAGCCCTCCTCCACACCATACTCGCCAGAAAGGCCGGCGCTGTTGTGGCCGTTCACCAGGGCTGGGTCTACCGACAGGTTGACACCCGCCAACCCTGCAAAGCGGGTCAGCGCTGTACTCAGGCTACCGGCGGGCACCTGGTAGCTGCGCCGGGCCGCTTCCTCGGCATGGCTGGATGTGATGAAGAAAGGGCTGGCGCTCAGGCTCAGCAGAAGACTCAGGTTCAACAGCGGACGCCAGCCGGCAAGGGCCGGGCGCAAGCGCAACGGTACTACTGTATGCATTTGCAAATCACTCTCATTTTTGTTCAGTTGCCTTGAATGACAAGCGAGACAAAAAAAGGGGACAGGCTTCAGGCAATATTTTTGCGAAGCGTGAGGGTGACCCAATAACGGGTGCGGGCTTGTACATCCAGCGGCAGGCTGGCCGAGAGCAGCATGAGGATCCGGTCGGTGTTTTCCAGGCGGAAACTGCCCGTCACGCGCAACGTTTCCAGCGTTTGCTCCCAGTGCAACACGCCTGGGCGATAACGGCCCAGCTCACGAAGAAAAACACCAAGGGGTTGGTTCTGCGCCACGAGCACGCCGTCACGCCAGCCCGGCTGCGCCACATCAAAGGTGCTGATGGTCCCCGCGCCTGAAGCCTGGAAGTTGACCTGCTCGCCCTCCTCCAACGTCACCAAAGGCCCTTGTAGCGGCTGCAACCGTACCGACCCACTGACCACCGACACCCGGCAATCACGCTCATTCAAGCGCACGCAGACTTCGCCACGGCTGAGCGTGATGAGCCCGTAGGGTGCCTGGATGACCAGTGGCGCGGCGCCCGTGACCTTGAGGGCCATTTCGCCGCGCAGCAGCACCAGGCGCCGCGCCTTGAGGTCCAGGTCCAAGGCGCTGTCGGTGTTTAACTGCAACGAATTGCCATCGGCCAGCGACCACCGCCGTTGCTCTCCGGTGGCGGTATGCAGGTCGGCGCGCCAGATCTCCAGCGGCAACTCTCGCCCCAGCCACCAGGCGGTCGGCAGCAACGCCGCGACACCCAACGCACGCTTGAGCACTGCACGCCGGCTCATCGGCGGGCGGTCCAGGGTCGCCATGCCCAGGGACGCCGGGACGTTGGCGAAGCGTTGACGCAGCCGCTGGGCCTTTTGCCAGGCGGCTTCGTGCAGGGCATTGCTGTCCCGCCAGTTCTGCAAGGCCGTGCTGTCGAAGTCATCCCCATAGCACTCCATCATCGCCAGCCAGCGGGCCGCCGCACGGGCAACTTCCCGGGCTTCGGGCGACGGGGCCGGGCGAATCAAAAGTCCACCAACAGGCAATGCTCATACGCCTGGGCCATGTAGCGCTTGACGGTGCGCTCGGACACCTGCAGGCGCTCGCCGATCTCCCGGTAGCCCAGGCCTTCGAGCTGGCTCCATAAGAAAGCCCGCCGCACCACGGGCGGCAGGCCATCGAGCAGTTCATCCAGGGCTTGAAGAGTTTCCAGCAACAACCAACGCTCCTCCGGCGACGGCACGCAGGTTTCCGGCAGGCTCGCCAGGGCATCGAGATAAGCTTGTTCAAGGTTGCGCCGGGTGTAGAAATTGCTCAGCAGGCGCTTGCCGACCGTCAACAGGTAGGCGCGGGGTTCATGCAGTTCAGCCGGCGTCTGGGCGCTGGACAGCACCCGCAGGAAGGTGTCCTGGCGCAGGTCTGCCGCATCCCAGGCATTGCCCATGCGCCGCCGCAACCAGCCTTCCAGCCAACTGCCGTGGTCACGGTATAACGCATGGAGGGAGTGCTTCGTCGGCGTCGCTGCGTCAAACATGTCAAGAAGCCCTGCGCAAGGAATGTCTTAAATGAGACTGATTCTAATTAATGTTATCAGGCTAATCCAAGTGCTTTGTGCAGGAGATTGTGTAAATACGCAGGAGACCCAGGGTTGTAGGGGTCTTTGACAGGGTTCGAGACGGGGGCTGCTGCGCGTCAGGCGTCTGGTCGACCCTGCGCGAGCGAGCGCCCTCGCCCCGAACGTTGCTATCAGTGGCTGGCGTGCAGGGGCTTCGCCGCCTCGGGCATCGCCGAGGAATGATGGTTGATGATCTTCCACTGTCCGTCGAGACGCTCGTAGAGGAAGGTGTAGCGCGCCTGGACCTCACGCTTGGAACCGTCGGCATTGGTCAGGGTGAAGGTGTAGACCCCGCTGTCCATCGCCGCGTCAGCGCCCAGGTGACGGATCTCGCGGTAATTGATCTGGCCGACCGGCTTGCCCGCCATGAAGTGCTCGAAGTAATCCTGGATCTGTGCCGGCGTGCTGCGCACTTTGTTGGAAACAGTAGGTTGCAAAACGGCATCCGGGGCATAGAGGCTCGTCACGGCGCTCGCGCTGCCGGTTTGCAGGGCCGCGTTCCAGCGATCGAACAGCCCGGCGATCTCGCGGTCATTCACATTGCTCGGCTGTTCGGCCACGGTGCGGTACACGTAGGGCGTGGCGTCAGCCGCGTGGACAAACGGCGCGGCCAGCAGGAAAAAAGCAGCCAGGGCACAGGTTTTCATTTTCATCGGAGCGTTCCTTTGGGTTTCAATGCCTGCACTTTGCCGGCCCACGCGGCGTGCGCCATCGGCCAACCGGTGCGCATTGCCTATGCCGTTCGGCAGATAGGCCCGATGTCGTTGACACGGTCTAATGGCCCGCCGAGAACCGGACCGGTCCCCTTTCACGCTGGAGTTCCCATGCAAAGCCCTCCTCATGACCCTGGCAGCGCCCTGGCCATCCGTACCCAGTACCGCCAGTCGCAGAACCGAGCAGCGCGCCTGGGCCTGTTGCTGGGTACCGGCCATGAGCTGACGCAGTTGCCGCTGGCGACCATGCGTCAGCGAGCGTTGCAACGGGCCTGCGCGTTCATGGCCATGGACCACGGCCTGCTGCTCGAATGGGCGTCTGATCAGGCGTTGTGCACCCTCGCCAGCCACGGCAGCGCGGAGCGACTCAAGCTGCTCGCCAGCCGGGCGCTGCCGTCGACGCCCGGCCCGCAATGGCTGGAGTCTTCCGACAGTGCCCTGCCCCAGGTCTTGCGGGTTCCGTTGCGAGCCTCCGACGGCGTGGAGTTCGGCGCGTTGCTGCTGGCCAACAGCGTGGTCCTCGGCGCGCCGGATCAGGAAGACATCGAGTCGCTGCAACTGCTCGCGACCCTGTTGGCGGCGCACCAGGAGAACAGCCGCCTGCTCGAAACGCTCCAGGCCCGCGAGCGCACCATGTCCGAGCTGGTCCACCGTTTGTTCAGCGCCCAGGAGGACGAACGCAAGCGCGTGGCCTACGACCTGCATGACGGCCTGGCGCAGAACCTGGCCGGCCTGCATCAGCGCTTGCAAGGCTTCGCCGGTCGCTGCCCGTCGCTACCGCCCGCACTGGCAACTGAGTTGCAGAGCATTCTCGACCTGGCCCAAGGCAGCGTCGGTGAAGGCCGACGATTGATCGGCGGCCTGCGCCCCCACGTACTGGATGATTTTGGCCTGTACAAGGCCGTCGACAAGGAGGCCGATCGCTTGCGCGAGGCGGGCCTGGTGGTGGACTGGTCCGAGCACAGCGCCGCTCGCCTGCCGGGGAACGTAGAGATCGCCCTGTTCCGCATCGCCCAGGAGGGCATCAACAACATCCTCAAGCATGCCCGGGCCCGGCACATCCACCTGAGCCTGATGGTGGATGACGCGCAAGCCTCGCTGCGGGTCGAGGACGATGGCCGGGGGTTTGTCCTGGAGCCGCCGCTTGAACGCAATGGTACCTGCCACCTGGGACTGGCGGCGATGCAGGAACGAGCCAGCCTGCTGGGCGGCCACTTTTCCTGCGTCAGCGAGCCCGGCACCGGCACCCGGTTGCTCGCCCGCGTCCCTTTGCCGACCCACGGAGTCCACCCATGACCGCGCCTTTACGCTTGTTGTTGGCCGATGACCACGAAGTCACCCGCACCGGGTTCGTCAGCATGCTCGCCGGCAACCCGGGGTTCGAAGTCGTCGGTCAGGCCAGCGACGGCCAGGAAGCACTCGAATTGTGCGAGCGCTTGCAGCCGGACATCGCCATTCTCGACATTCGCATGCCGGTGCTCAACGGCCTGGGCGCGGCGCGCATCCTGCAGCAGCGCCAGCCCGCGATCAAAGTGGTGATCTTCACCATGGACGACAGCCCCGACCACCTGGAAGCCGCCATCGGTGCGGGCGCGGTCGGTTATCTGCTCAAGGATGCCAGCCGCGACGAAGTGCTCGACGCACTCAGGCGGGTCGCCTTGGGTGAAGAGGCGTTGAACAGTTCGGTCAGCGCGCGCCTGCTGCGCCGCATGGCCGAGCGTGGTGCCAAGGGCGCGACGCCGGTCCAGGCCCTGACCAGCCGGGAGCGCCAGGTGCTGGGACTGGTGGCCGGCGGCTTCAGCAACCGTGAAATCGGCGAAAAACTCGGCATCGCCCCCGGCA
Source organism: Pseudomonas sp. FG6 (assembly GCF_057809015.1). Taxonomy (NCBI): domain Bacteria; kingdom Pseudomonadati; phylum Pseudomonadota; class Gammaproteobacteria; order Pseudomonadales; family Pseudomonadaceae; genus Pseudomonas; species Pseudomonas sp. FG6. The sequence goes on along the minus strand of NZ_JBMDJD010000005.1, from coordinate 31,720 downwards.
CCGCCAAGGCCCATGTGGAGCGGGTGATTGGCAAACTGGGCGCTGCCGACCGGACCCAGGCGGCGGTGCGCGGTGTTGCCCTGGGCTTGGTCGCGCAACCTGCCGGACAATGGCCATGAGGTTCCTGGCTGCCCGTCGTTGGGCCGACCTGCCCTTGCGCGGCAAGGCGCTGGTGGTAATTTCCCTGCCGTTGGTGGTCCTGCTGCTGTCGTTGGTGCTGATCTACATCACCGAACGCCAGACCGCTCGCGCCGAAGAAGACGTGCGCCGGGTCCTGCTGGTCCAGGGCGATATCCAGACGGTGCACACCCTGCTAGCCGAAGCGGCAGCCAGCGTGCGTGGCTACCTCTTGACCCGGCGCGAGGATTTCCTGCCCAGCTACGAGCAGGCCACGCCCCTGATCCACGCGGCGTTGCAACGGCTGGACCAGAACATTCGCGATGCGCGGATGCGCGAGCACCTCAAGACCATCATGCCGTTGATCGCCGACAAACTCGACGGCTTAGTCGCGCTGCGCAACGGCAAGCACGACGACCCCGAGGCCATCACCCGGATCCTGATCGAAAACAAACAGGTGCTGGATGTGCTGCGCGAGCAGATCAGCGCCATGCGCATTCGCGAGGACGGTTTGCTGGCCGAGCGCAGCGCCGCCGCCTCGGCCACGCGCATGCGCTTGTTGTTCGCCACCTTGCTGGCCGCGGTGTGCGGACTGCTGGGCGCCATTGTCGCAGTGCTGTTCCTGTCCAAGGGCATCGTCGCCCGGGTGCAACAGGTACAAGGCAACGCGCAACGCCTGGCGCTGGGCCAACCCTTGTTGCCGCAACCCCCGGAGCAGGATGAAATCGGCCAACTCGGCACCCGTCTGGTGGAGGCCGGGCAACTGCTTGCCGAACGCGAGCGCGCCCTGCGCGACAACGAGGAGCGCTTGCGGCTGATCATCGACGGCGTGAAGGACTACGGGATCTTCGCCCTGGATGCCAAGGGCTACGTGACCACCTGGAACGCCGGCGCCGAACGCATCAAGGGCTACACCGAACAGGAGATTCTCGGCCAGCATTTTTCCCTGTTCTACCTGGCCGAGGAATGCCCCGCGCACCCGGACATGGCCCTGCGCGAAGCCACCCGCGACGGTCACTACATGGAAGAAGGCTGGCGTTGTCGCAAGAACGGCAGCCGCTTCTGGGCCAGCGTGGTCATCACGGCGCAGTACGACAGCACCGGGGCCTTGCGCGGATTTTCCAAGATCACCCGGGACATCACCGACCGGCGCGCCGCCGAAATCGCCCTGGGCACGGCCCGCGAAGAAGCGGAAAGTGCCAGCCGGGCCAAGAGTGAATTCCTCTCGCGTATGAGCCACGAATTGCGCACCCCGTTGAACGCCATCCTCGGCTTTGCGCAGTTGCTGGACATGGACTCCACGGCGGGCCAGCGGCCCCAGGTCAGTCACATCCTCCGGGCCGGCCAGCATTTGCTGGCGCTGATCAACGAAGTGTTGGACATCGCCCGGATCGAGGCCGGTCGCCTGCCGCTGAACATCGAGCCGATTGCCCTATCGAGCGTATTGCACGAGGCCCTGACGCTGGTATCGCCCATGGCCGCCGACGCCGGCATTCACCTCGCAGGCCTGCCCACGCTGGCAGACGGCAGCGGTGTGCTTGCCGATCGCCAGCGCCTGGTGCAGGTGCTGCTCAACTTGCTGTCCAACGCTATCAAGTACAACCGGCCCGGTGGCGAAGTCCGCGTTGCCGTGGCCGCCCAGGGCCAACGGGTGAGCATCGCCGTCAGTGACACGGGCCATGGCATTGCCCTTGAACAGCTGGAACAATTGTTCAAGCCTTTCGAACGGCTCGGGGCCGATCCCGAGGTCGAAGGCACTGGCCTGGGCCTGTCCCTGAGCAAGAGCTTGCTGGAAATGATGCAAGGCACCCTCGAGGTACGCAGCGAGCCGGGACAAGGTTGCTGCTTCACCCTGCAATTGCCCGCAGCCCAGGTGAGCGACACGCACCTGCCGGCCATCACGGCCCTGGCACAACCGCGCCCACCCGTCGAGTATCACGGCAAAGTCCTGTGCATCGAAGACAACCTGTCGAGCCTCGCGCTGATCGAGACCTTGATGCAACGCCGCCCCGGCATTCAGTTGCTGTCGAGCATGCAAGGCCAGATGGGCCTGGACCTGGCTCGCCAGCATGGCCCGCAACTGGTCTTGCTGGATGTCAGCCTGCCGGACCTGGAAGGCCTGGAAGTCCTGCGCCGGCTGCGTCAATGCGAGGTCACCGCGTCCACGCCCGTGCTGATGATCACCGCCGATGCCAGCGACCTGACTCACCGCGCCCTGTACGACGCCGGCGCTACGGCAATCCTGACCAAGCCCATTCATATCCAGGCTTTCCTGGGCCACCTTGAACACTACTTGCCGGAGCCCGCATGAATCGCGACTTGCGCATCCTGATCGTCGACGATCAGCGCCCCAACCTGGACCTGATGGAACAATTGCTGGCTCGTGAGGGTTTGCATAACGTGCTGAGCAGCACCGAGCCGTTGCGCACCCTCGACCTGTTCAACAGCTTCGAGCCGGACCTGGTCATCCTCGACCTGCATATGCCGGCGTTCGACGGCTTCGCCGTACTGGAGCAGCTCAACCGGCGCATCCCGCCCAACGATTACCTGCCGATCCTAGTGCTCACCGCCGACGCGACCCGCGACACCCGCCTGCGCGCCCTCGCCCTCGGCGCCAGGGACTTCATCAGCAAGCCTTTGGATGCCCTGGAAACCATGTTGCGCATTTGGAACCTGTTGGAAACCCGCGCGCTCTACAAGGCATTGCGCGAGTTGATCCCCTCCCAGCAGATCGAACTGTTGCGCCAGCATCGAACGGCCGACTCCATCTAGAAGTGCATGCAGTCCCCTGTGAGCTGCGCCCGCTCGGTCGGTCCGGCGCCTCGGGCGTAGCGACCGCAGAAGCGAGGGCCGCTTCGCAGCCCAGCGGGAGCAAGCTCCCTCGCCACGACAGCTGTAGCTGTAGCTGTAGCTGTAGCTGTAGCTGTAGCGGGAACTGTACAGCGCGGCCATCAATGCCCGCGAATGTAATGTTCCAACTGCTGGATCAGGTTCGCCTGCTCGACAATCGCCTCTTTCACCAGGTCGCCAATCGACAACAAGCCGATCAGCTGGCCGTTATCCAGGACGGGCAGATGCCGCAGGTGGTTGTCGGTCATGACTTCCATGCAGCGATCGATGCTTTGCTGGCTGTCGGCGGTGATCACCGGGGCGCTCATGATGGCGCGCACCGGTGTGCCCACCGAAGACCGTCCCTTGAGCACCATCTTGCGCGCGTAGTCGCGCTCACTGAATACCCCCACCACCTGGCCGCCTTCGATCACTGGCAGCGCACCGACGTTTTTCTCGGCCATCAGTTGCAGCGCTTCGAGCACGGTCTGCTCCGGTGCGATGCTGTGCACCTGCTGGTTCTGCACACTTTTGAGTCTCACCAGTTGAGCGGCGGTTTTCATTGCTAATCCCCAACTTCAGTTAACCAACAACAATCCACGAGCCACCCACAACCCTGTGGCGAGGGGATTTATCCCCGCTGGGGCGCGAAGCGCCCCCATCGATAGGACCGACACGCTGCATCGTCAGGTTTTGGGGCTGCTTTGCAGCCCGACGGGGATAAATCCCCTCGCCACGGGTGTGTGTCAATTTCGGGCAGCTATTTCAGTCTTCGCCAATCTCCACCACATCCCCATTGAGCCGCACCGGCCAGACCCGCAAGCGTTGCTCCGGGTATTCCAGGCAATGGCCGTCTTCCAGGCGGAAATGTTGCTTGTACATCGGCGAGGCAATCACCAAGTCACCCTTGATGCTGCCCAGCAGGCCACGACCGATGACATTCGCACCGGATTTCGGGTCGCGGTTGTCGATGGCGTACAGCGGCTTGTCCTGCTGCTCGGGCAGGTACAGCAACGCCACCTGGCTGCCATCGTGCCAGGCGACCACGCCGGAGTTGGGCACCAGGTCTTCGCGGCTGCACAGGGCGCGCCATTGCAACGGTTCTTGAGCGACTTCACGAGTGATACGAACGACGTTTGACTGGCTCATCAGAGCACCTCCTCGGTGACGGGAATCAGGTGGAGTTCGCCGGCATGAACCGGCCGGCGCTGGCCGCGCTCGCGGACGAAATGAACATCCGGGTCGCTGCGGCCATCGTTGACGAAGGTACGGAAACGCTTGAGTTTGTCCGGATCCTTGAGGGCGTTGGCCCATTCGCATTCGTAGCGGTCGACCACCAGCTGCATCTGCGCTTCGAGCTCGGCGCCCAGGCCCAGGCTGTCGTGGATGATCACGTCCTTGAGGTAGTCCAGGCCGCCCTCCAGGCTTTCACGCCACACCGAGGTGCGCTGCAACTTGTCGGCGGTGCGGATGTAGAACATCAGGAAGCGGTCGATGTAGCGAATCAGCGTGGCGTCATCCAGGTCGGTGGCGAACAGCTCGGCGTGACGCGGACGCATGCCGCCGTTACCGGCGACATAGAGGTTCCAGCCCTTCTCGGTGGCGATCACGCCGACGTCCTTGCTCTGGGCCTCGGCGCACTCGCGCGTGCAACCGGACACCGCGAACTTGAGCTTGTGCGGTGAGCGCAGGCCTTTGTAGCGGTCCTCGAGGGTCAGGGCCATTTGTACGCTGTCCTGCACACCGTAGCGGCACCAGGTGCTGCCCACGCAGGATTTCACCGTGCGCGTGGATTTGCCGTAGGCATGGCCCGTTTCGAACCCGGCCTCGATCAGCTCGGCCCAGATGTCCGGCAACTGGTGCAACTGGGCACCGAACAGGTCGATGCGCTGGCCGCCGGTGATCTTGGTGTACAGGTCGTATTTCTTGGCGACCACGCCGATGGCGATCAGTTTGTCGGCGGTGATTTCGCCGCCGGCGATCCGTGGCACCACCGAATAGGTACCGTTTTTCTGCATGTTTGCCATGAAGGTGTCGTTGGTGTCCTGCAACGGCACCAGGGACGGGTCCATGATCGGCTGATTCCAGCAGGACGCCAGGATCGAGCCCACTGCCGGTTTACACAGGTCGCAACCGGTGTGGCCGCGACCATGCTTGGCCAGCAGTTCTGCGAAGCTGATGATGCCTTCCACGCGCACCAGGGCATACAGCTCCTGACGGGTGTAGGCGAAGTGTTCGCACAGGCTCTTGTCGACACTCACGCCGCGGGCCACCAGCTCGTGCTCGAACACTTGCTTGACCAGGGCCGCACAACCGCCGCAGCCGGTGCCGGCCTTGGTGTCGCATTTGAGTTGGCCCAGATCGGTGCAGCCACCGTCGATGGCCGAGCAGATCGAGCCTTTGGTGACGTTGTGGCACGAGCAGATGGTTGCGGCAGCGGGCAGTGCCGCCGGACCCAGGGTCGGCGCACCTTCGGACGACGGCAAGATCAGGCTGGCCGCGTCCTTGGGTAACGCGATGGCGTTCTGCATGTATTGCAGCAAGGTGTCGTAGTAGCTGTTGTCGCCCACCAGCACCGCGCCGATCACACGCTTGCCGTCGGCGTCCACCACCAGTCGCCGGTAGCTGGCGCTGGTTTCGTCGATGAACTGGAAGCTGCGCGAACCCGGCGTGTTGCCATGGGCATCGCCGATGGAGCCGACGTCCACGCCGAGTAACTTGAGCTTGGTCGACATGTCGGCGCCGGTAAACGCCTCAGCGCTCTGCCCACACAGCCGGGCGGCGACGTTGCGGGCCATCTGGTAACCCGGGGCGACCAGGCCGAAAATACTGCCGTTCCAGGCGGCGCATTCGCCGATGGCGTAGATGTCCGGATCGCTGCTCTGGCAATGGTCGTCGATCACCACGCCACCACGCGGGCCGATCTGCAAGTCGCTCTGGCGCGCGAGGGCATCCTGGGCGCGGATCCCGGCGGAAAACACGATGAGGTCGGTTTCCAGGAAGTCGTCGTCACCGAAGTTCATCCGATAGCGGTACTGCTCACCGGCGCTGATGGACTGGGTGCCCTTGGACAGGTGCACGCCGACGCCCAGTTTTTCAATGCGCGCCTTGAGGGCCAAGCCGCCTTGGGTGTCCAACTGCACCGGCATCAACCGTGGGGCGAATTCCACCACATGGGCTTCCAGGCCAAGGGTCTTGAGGGCATTGGCCGCTTCCAGGCCCAGCAGGCCACCACCGACCACCACGCCACGGCGGGCGTTGCAGGCCGCGGCGCGGATCGCGTCCAAGTCCTGCAGGGTGCGATAGACCAGGCACGAATCGCCCTCGGCGCCTTCAATCGGCGGCACGAACGGATAGGAACCGGTGGCGAGCACCAGCTTGTCGTAGCTGACGCGCTCCCGAGCGGTGACGACTTCACGCGCCTGGCGGTCGATTTCCAACACCGGTACGCCCAGGTGCAGCGTGACGCCGGGGGTCTGGTACAACGCGGCTTCGCCCAGGGCCAGGGACTCGGCATCGCGGCCCGAGAAATATTCGGACAGGTGCACGCGGTCATAGGCCCGCATTGGCTCTTCGCTGAACACATGCACGCGGTAATGACTGAGCGCGCCGCGTTCGATCAGTTGCTCGACGCAGTGATGGCCGACCATGCCATTGCCGATCACGATCAGCGTTTGCAGCTTGTTCAGAGACGCAACGTTGGAATTCATAAAGCACCCGACAAAAGCCCATCACGATTTTGAAAGCAAAAAAAAGACGCCTGAAACCTTGCGGTTCCAGGCGTCTTTGCCTGTTCTGTGCGGTATCGATCCGGCGACTGCGCCACGATCTACCGTTGTCCCCCGGCCTGCTGGCACTCGATCTTCGTTGACCGACGGGGCTGCCCACTCGACGGTGTTCGCGGTGGGCCTGCCCAGCCTCTTGCAGCGAGCGTGCCAAACCCCATTCGCTCTCTATCCACAACCGCTTATTCGCCGACAAGCCCCTGTGGGAGCGGGCTTGCTCGCGAAGACGACGGCCCGGTCACCGCAAGCCGACTTGCGCCAGCCGAGGTTTCACCAGCAACGCCAACTGCCTTGCGATGGTGCGACCCTTGCGCCTGCGGCTTCATAAAAGTGCAACGCTGCACAAGCGACCCGCGGCGCCGGCCGTGGCGCCTACAACCACTCAGGTGTTGATTATGCTGACGTCATCGCGCAGGCTCGCGCTCAGAGCGCTCGACCACGGGCGGCAGACAGCGTGGGGTCACGATCATAGATGTCCGGGATGTACACCGCCTGGCCCTGGCTGTCAGCCTGCACCGTCCAGTAACCCAACAGGATCGGCACGGGCCTGGACAGCCTGAACTCATGGGTCTGCTCACTGGCCAGCAACGTGTCCGTGCGCTCGCGTTCGGCCGGACTGACCAACAGGTCGCGCAGATGCATCACCTGTTCGATCCGCACGCAACCTGAACTGAACGCCCGCGGGCCTTTGCTGAACAGCGCCTGGCTGGGGGTGTCGTGCAGGTAGACGGAAAACGGGTTGGGAAAACGGATCGCCATTTTGCCCAGCGGGTTCTTCGGCCCGGGGTCCTGGCGCAGCATGAGGTCGCCCGGGTGTTCCCAATCGATGTCCGCTGCGGCCAACGGCAGCCCTTCGCGGTCGAGGATGCGCAGGTTCTGACGTTCGAGGAATTCGGGATCACGGCGGATCTCGGGCAACTTGTCTTCCCGCATGATGGTGGGAGGAACGGTCCAGGTCGGATTGAGCGTCAGCCGGGTCACATGGGACTTGAGCAACGGTGTCTGCCGTTGTGCCCGCCCGACCTGGGTGCGGGTCTGCCAGATCGGCGCGCCGCCCTGGTAGACGGTCAATTGTGCAGCCGCGACGTTGACCAGCACGCTGTCGGGCTCCAGGTCCTGGGCCAGCCAGCGCATGCGCTCCAGGTTGATGCGCAGTTGCTCGCGGCGCATCGCCGGGCTGATGTTCAGTTCGGTCACCGTCCAGGGCCCGACCACGCCATCGGCTTGCAGCGAATGATGGAGCTGGAAGCTTTTCATCGCTTGCACCAGTTCCGGACTGTAATGCTCATCGACAGGCGGCAGCGGCGTGCTCAGGTAGCCTTCGTTGAACAAGCGCTGGGCCAGGGCCGGGACGCGAGCGTCCTGCTTGTCCGGTTGCAGCAGCGGACCGCCCGGCACCGGTTGCCAAACGGATAACGGCTGCTGCCGCAGTTGGGCATAGAGCGCGCGCAGGTTGCGATACAGGTCCAGGCGTGGGCGCGCCTGGTCGAAGGCGCCGGCCACGTTCTGCACCCCCGGTACGGCGATGGCGAGCACCACGGCCTGCTGGTCCTGTGGCTGCGGGTTGGCCTTCCACACCGGTTCCAATCCGTCTTGAGGCAAGTAGCCGAAACGCAGGTCGTGCAAGGCGTGCAGGTAGCGCTGGCTGATGGCGATGTCGAGACAATGGGCGTCCTGGACTGCCCCTTCGGCCGGCAGGCTATAGTGCGTCGGATCCAGGCCGTCGTCGGCCAATTGTTGCAACTGGACCTGCAACGCCATCCGCCGTTCGTCTTCCGACCAGACTTGCTGGCCTGCGTTTTGCTCGTAGAACGCCTGCAGGTCGGGGACCGTCGGAAAGCCGACACCCACGGCCATTCCAGGGCATGCGACCGTCAATTGCGCCAGGGTGCTCTGCACCGGGGTCAGATCGCTGTCCTCGGCCGTGGCGACCAATGGCGCCGTGAGCAATAAAAGGCTCAGGTAACATGCGGACTTTTTGAACAACTGCTTTACTCCACTCCATAGCCGTCTCGCTGACGGTGAACTTTGCGACAGGTACGACCCGCCATCATGCACACAAACGAACTCGGACGGGATGCCGCAAACGAACACCACCGCAGAAATATTTCATCGGGCCTGCGGTTGTTGTGCCGGCTCTGCCTGCTGATGACTGGCCTGGGCCTGGTCAGCACGCCTGCGCTGGCCGACAAGGCCAATCCCCAACAGCTTTACAACAGCCTCGCCCACGCCGCGCCGGAACTCAATCCCCTGGCGCTCAAAAGTGCCTTGAGCGCCATGCAGTGCGCCATCGCCAATGGCGCAACCCAAGCCCGGCACCTGGCGGTAATCGACTATTCGCAACCCTCCACGGCCCGTCGCTTGTGGATCTTTGACCTGCGCCAGAAGAAGCTGGTGCTGCGCGACCTGGTGGCCCACGGGCAGAAATCGGGCGAGAACTTCGCCACGCAGTTTTCCAATCGCCAAGGCAGTTACCAGTCCAGCCTGGGCCTGTTCCGCACCCAGGAAAGCTACCAGGGCACCCACGGCTATTCCTTGCGCATGGACGGCCTGGAGCCGGGTTTCAACGACCAGGCCCGCGACCGTGCGATCGTGATCCATGCCGCCGACTACGTGAACCCGTTGTGGAGCGCGCGCCAAGGACGCATCGGCCGCAGCCAGGGTTGCCCTGCCGTCCGCCCACAGGTGGCGCGCCAGGTGATCGACAAGCTCAAGGGCGGGCAATTCATGTTTTCCTGGTACCCGGACCCGGGCTGGCTCAAGCGTTCGGCCTATCTCAATTGCCAGCCGCAGCAGGTGGCGAGCGCTCTAGCGACCAGCGGTGGCTAGCCACTAGGTAACCCCTTGCTCCCGCTTGGCCGGACTGACGCTCCAGTGCGGAACCTTCACAAGATGGGACTGCTGCGCAGTCCAGCGGGAGCGAGCTCCCTCGCCACAGAGATTGCGGCGGATGAACGAGTGGTTAAAATGCCGGCCTTTCGAATCCCTGGCGTTGCCTGATGAATCCTGTAGCCCTGCAAACCCTTCACGCCCATCTGCTGACCGCCCTGGAGTCGGTTCCAGAAGAAACCCGCCGCTTGTTCCATGGCCGTGGGCGCTGCTGGCCGGGCCTGGAGCAGATCACTGTCGACTGGCTGCAAGGCGTGGTGCTGGTGTCGCTGTTCAAGGAGCCGGAACCCGCGCAACTCGATGGCTTGATCACGACGCTGCTGGCCCTTGCCAGTTCCCCAGCCTGGCAACAGAGCCAGGCCCATACGCTGGCCGTGCAGCACCGTTACCTGCCACACAGCGATACTCAATGGTTGGTGGGCGAGCCCATCGACGAGTGGACGCTGACCGAAGGTGGCCTGCAGTACCGGATCGACCTGGGCAAGAAACAGAACAACGGTCTGTTCCTGGACATGCGTTATGGCCGCGACTGGGTGCGGGCCAACGCTGACGGCAAACGGGTGTTGAACCTGTTCGCCTACACCTGCGGGTTCTCGGTGGCGGCCATCGCCGGCGGTGCCCGGCATGTGGTCAACCTGGACATGTCGCGCGCGGCCCTGAGCCGAGGTCGCGACAACCATCGCTTGAACGGCCATGACTTGAGCCAGGTGAGCTTCCTGGGCCACGACTTGTTCAAGTCCTGGGGCAAGGTGATCAACAGCGGCCCCTACGACCTGGTGATCATCGACCCACCGACGTTCCAGAAAGGCAGCTTCCTGCTGACCAAGGATTACCAGCGCGTACTGCGCCGTCTGCCGGAGCTGCTCACCGATCAGGGCACGGTGCTGGCCTGCAGCAACGACCCGGCCACTGGTTCGGACTTCCTCATCGAGGGCGTCACGCGCGAAGCGCCGGGGATGATCTTCGAGCAGCGCCTGGCCAATCCGCCGGAGTTCCCCGACACCGACAAGCAATGTGGTCTCAAGGCACTGGTGTTCAAGCGCGGTGAAGCGGTCCTCTGACCGCTACACCGCCAGCGTCAACCACGCCGAACCCAGCAACAAGACCGCCATGACCTGGTTGAACCGTTTCATTGCCACGTCGGAACGGCAGAACCGCGCCGCCCCGCGCCCCAGGCAGGCCCAGGTGATCAGGCACGGAATCGAGATGGCGAAGAACACCAGCGACAACCACAACACCCGCACGGTGCGGTCGGCGTCGGTTCCGGCGAACACACTGACCACCGCCAGGGCCATCATCCAGGTCTTGGGATTGACCAATTGCAATCCCGCCGCCCCGGCCAGCCCCAATCGCGGGCCTTCGACCGGACGTTGAGGATCGATGGCCTGGGCCGGCGCGCTGAAAATCTGCCAGGCCATCCAGCTCAACCAACCGATGCCGGCCCAGGACAGCACGGTCTGCACGGTGGCATGGCGCGCCAGCACATCCCCCAACCCGGTGCCCACCAGCAGCACCAGCAACGCAGCGGCTGCACAGGCGCCCAGGATGATCGGCAACGTCGTCGCCAGGCCAAAACGCGAGCTGTGGCTCAAGACCAGGATGTTGGTCGGGCCGGGGGTGATGGAGGCGACAAATGCGAACAAGGCAAACGGCAGCAACTGGTCCATGGAACGACTTCCCGGTGATGATCGATACCGGATCATCCCTGCGAAGCCGTGCTCAGTCTGGAACGTTTGAGCAGCGCTTGCGGTAGTCCGCCGGGCTCAGTCGATAGGCACGCTTGAACCAGCGCCCAAGGTGGCTCTGGTCGGCAAAGCCGAGCATGGCCGCCACCACCACGGGGCTCTCGCCATTGGCCAGCAGACGGCGGGCCCGGGCCAGGCGCAGCTGGATCAGATAGGCATGGGGCGCCAGGCCAAACGCGGCCTTGAAGGCCCGGCTCAGGCGAAAACGGTCTACGCCGGTGACCCGCGCCAGATCGTCCAGGCCGATGTCTTCGCTCAGGTGACTGTGCAGGTAATCGCGAGCCTGCTGCGCCACCCACGGCAGGCGTGGATCAGGGTCGATGCGCGCCCGCCAGTGCAAATGCTCGGTCAGGCTGCCCAGCAAGTGGTCGAGGGCGGTCTGGCGCACGATGCGGATTTCCTGCTCATGCAGGCTCTGGAATGCCATGGAGGTGGCATTGGCCAGGCGCACATCATCGGCCAGCGTCGCGGCAAAACCCAGCTGCGCATTGTCCGGCGCCACGTCGAACAGCGAACGCAGCTCACGCTCCAGCCACTGCGGTTCCAGGTACAGCGTGCGGTAGGTGAAGCCATTGGCGTGGGGCGCATTGCCGTCGTGCAGTTCGCCGGGTTCGAGCAAAAACACCTTGCCGGGCGTGCTGTTGTGCTGCTGGCGACGGCAATGAAACTGTTGCACACCCTGCTCGGTCACGCCCACCAGGTAGGTGTCGTGCCAATGGGGATCGTAGGCATGCCCCTCGAAATGCGCACGCACGGTCTCGATGCCGGATGTAGCGTCCTGCTTGAGATCGATCCAGTTACGCGTCGCCATGCCCTGCCCCATCTTGTGTATCCGCTTGGGGCAGGTTAACCGTTCAGGGCGATTGCGTCTGGAAGATTTGTGCAGATCTGAGCGACGCCAGCGCAGGCGCAGCGCACCCGTGGCGAGGGAGCTTGCTCCCGCTCGACCGGTCCGACGCCTCGGGCGCAGCAGTCGTGAAGCCAGGCAATGCAATTTGCCTGAAGCAATGCCGGGGCCTGCTTCGCAGGCCAGCGGGAGCAAGCTCCCTCGCCACAAAGGGCGGTTTAGACCTGGTGTTTTCAGGCATCCGGCGAGATGGCCTGTTGCACCGTCTCCACCGCCAGCCGGGCCAGTTCGGCGTCCTGCTCGGGCTTGACGCCGGACACCCCGACAGCCCCGATGCACTGGCCGTCATGGCGGATGATCACGCCGCCTTCGAGCATGCCTTGCAGGTGCGGGGCGCTGAGAAAGGCATAGCGGCCACTGTTGATCATGTCCTCGTAGAACTTACTGTCATGCCGCCCCACAGCGGCGGTGCGGGCCTTTTCGCCGGCGATGTAGGCCGACAATGGTGAAGCATCGTCCAGGCGCAGCAGCCCAAGGGGATGCCCGCCCTCATCCACCACGCTGATCGACACAGCCCACTGGCGCTGATGGGCGATTTCCTTGGCCACCACCAGCAATTGCGCAACGTCTTGTTCCGTGAGTACCGTTTTGGTTTTCATGAATCACTCCGTGCCGTGCTGCAGAAAGGCCCGGGATCGGACCCGCCGTCTTGTTCTTCGATGAAATCCGCGCCAACAAATTCAGAAATTCAGCGTCTTGTATGGAAGGTAAGTGCGCGCGGCTACCCAGCCGAAGCGATGCACATCGCAACTCAATGGATCCATAAATACGCCAGACATCCATTTTCATGAGCAAAACATTGACAAGCAAATTAGTTAAGAGACTTAATGGATCCACAGATAAAAACAATATCCATCTGGAGATCCCCCATGTTCCCCAAGAATGCCTGGTACGTTGCCTGCACCCCCGATGAAATCGCCGACAAGCCGCTGGGTCGACAGATCTGCGGCGAAAAAATGGTTTTTTACCGTGGACACGGGGGCCAGGTCGCCGCCGTCGAGGACTTTTGCCCTCACCGTGGCGCCCCGCTTTCCCTGGGCTATGTCGAAAACGGCAACCTGGTGTGCGGCTACCACGGCCTGGTGATGGGCTGTGATGGCAAGACCGTCGAGATGCCGGGGCAACGGGTGCGAGGGTTTCCTTGCAACAAGGTCTTTGCGGTGCAGGAGCGTCACGGTTTCATCTGGGTCTGGCCCGGCGACCAGGCGCTGGCCGATCCGGCACTGATCCACCGTCTTGAGTGGGCGGACAATGATGAGTGGGCCTACGGCGGCGGCCTGTTTCATATCCAGTGCGACTACCGCCTGATGATCGACAACCTGATGGACCTGACCCACGAGACCTACGTCCATGCCTCCAGCATCGGCCAGAAGGAAATCGACGAGGCGCCACCGGTGACAACAGTCGAGGGCGATGAAGTGGTTACCGCCCGACACATGGAAAACATCATGGCCCCGCCGTTCTGGCGCATGGCCCTGCGGGGTAACAACCTGGCCGACGATGTGCCCGTGGATCGCTGGCAGATCTGCCGCTTCACGCCACCCAGCCATGTGATGATCGAAGTCGGCGTGGCCCATGCCGGCCAAGGCGGCTACCACGCCGCGCCGCAGTTCAAGGCGTCGAGCATCGTGGTCGATTTCATCACGCCGGAAACCGAAACCTCCATCTGGTATTTCTGGGGCATGGCCCGGCATTTCCAGCCCCAGGATGAAGCCCTTACCGCCAGCATTCGCGAAGGCCAGGGCAAGATCTTCAGCGAAGACCTGGAAATGCTCGAACGCCAACAACGCAACCTGCTGGAGCATCCGCAACGCAACCTGCTCAAGCTCAACATCGACGCCGGTGGCGTGCAGTCACGCCGGGTGCTGGAACGCTGGATTGCCCGCGAGCGCGAAGCGCAGGTCGACTTGATCGCCAGCACCCGCCCGGCGCAACAGGCGGAGCAGCGGCCATGATCGAAGTCCAGGTGACCGCGCGACACCCCGAAGCCCTCAATATTTGCAGCTACGAGCTCACCCGTGTCGACGGCGAGCCACTGCCGGCCTTCACGGCCGGCGCCCACATCGATGTGCAGTTGCCCGGTGGGTTGATCCGCCAGTATTCGTTGTGCAATCACCCCGAAGAACGGCACCGCTACCTCATCGGCGTGCTCAAGGATCCGGCTTCGCGAGGCGGCTCGCGCAGCCTGCACGAGCAGATCCAGCCGGGAATGCGCCTGCACATCAGCGCGCCACGAAACCTGTTTGCCCTTGCACCACTGGCCCGGCGCAGCGTGCTGTTCGCCGGAGGGATCGGCATCACGCCGATCCTGTGCATGGCCGAGCACCTGGCCCAGAGCGGCGCGGCGTTCGAGCTGCATTACTGCGCACGCTCCCGAGAGCGCGCCGCATTTGTCGACCGCCTGCGCCAGTCGCCTTACGCCGACCGGGTATCGCTGCATTTCGATGAAGAACCCGCAACGGTCCTGGACGCAGCCCGCGTGCTTGCAGCGCCTGGCGACGACCTGCACCTCTATGTATGTGGCCCCGGCGGGTTCATGCAGCACATCCTCGACACAGCCAAGGCCCTGGGCTGGCGGGAAGACTGCCTGCACCGCGAATACTTCGCCGCCGCCCCCGTTGACGCCAGCACCGATGGCACCTTCTCGGTGAAACTCGCCCGCAGCGGCCAGGTGTTCGACGTACCGGCGGACCGCAGCGTGGTGCAGGTGCTGGAAAGCCACGGCATCGAAATCCCGATCTCCTGCGAACAAGGCGTCTGCGGCACCTGCCTGACCCGCGTACTGGAAGGCGTGCCGGAGCACCGGGACATGTTCCTGACCGAGGCCGAACAGGCTTGCAACGACCAGTTCACGCCTTGTTGCTCCAGGTCGAAGACACCGTTGCTGGTGCTGGATCTATAAACCTGCTCAGTGGGGGGGTTGGAGGGCCTGCATCGCAGGCCAGCGGGAGCAAGCTCCCTCGCCACAGGGATCGGTTCGAAGCTCAAGTTGGCTTCAGGATCACCTTCACCCGCTCATCCTCCAATGTAGAACCGAACACTTCGGCGTAGCGCAGGGTCGCGTTGGCATGTTCGCGCATGATCGCTTCGGCACGGGCGCCCTGGCGGTGGGTCAGTGCATCGAACACGGAATGATGCTGCATGTGCGCGTAGTTGAAACGGCGAAACTCACCGGCCATGTTCTCGCGGTCGACCGCCAGCGCGGTGACCGATGCAAACGGCAGATGGTCGTTGCGAGCCAGCGCGTCGGCAATCGCCGGGTTGTGGCTGCCTTCGACGATCACCTGATGAAAACGCATGTTGAGGTCGTGATAGACCTGCAAGTCGTCCTCGGTGACATAGCCCTTGGCAAACAGCGCATCACCCTGCACCAGGCATTCTTCAAGGGTCGCCCGGGCCTCTTGCGACAGGCCCCGCTCAGCGGCCTGCCGCGCCGCCAGGCCCTCCAGCACACCGCGCACCTCCACGGCCCCGGCGATGTCCTCGGCGCTGACCGAGCGCACCTGGAAACCGCGGCCACCAAAGCGAACCAACAGCCCTTCCTGCTCCAAGGTACGGAATGCCATGCGCACCGGCATGCGCGAAACACCGAACAATTCGGCCGTGGGGATTTCCATCAGGCGCTCGCCACCGGCCAACTCGCCCGAGGCGATCATTTTGCGCAGCGCCACCAGCACCGTTTGGCCGGGCTTACTCATCCAGACAACTTCCACCGAAAAGGAGCCGCCATAGTAGAAGGCTTGGGGCAGCGTGTCACGGCAGGGACAGGCGCTGCTCATCCTCACCTGGACCTGCATGAAAACTGCCGCACGCCTCGTTGACCTCCGCCTCGCTGACTCCTGGGAACATGCCCGGCCAGTCAAACCCCTGCCAACGTCCGCAGTTGCGCCAACACCGGCTCATCCAGGGTAATCCCATGCTCCTCGGATTTGCGCCGCTCGCGATGCCGGCGCTCCCCCGGCAGCCGCCGCAGGCCGACGCCGTGCATCTGCCTGACCAATTCTTCGCTGCGCTCGGCAAAGTTGTGCCCGGCGGTCTTGCTTGGGTCGATCACGATCAGCAATTGGCCCGTCCACGGCGTCTTGGCGCCCGGATGATTGCTCCAATCGAACTCGAACGAGAAGTTGCCGCCGGTCAGGGCCGCCGCCAGCAGCTCGACCATCATCGACAGCGCCGAACCCTTGTGCCCGCCAAACGGCAGGAGCGCCCCGCCCTCCAGAATCGCCTTGGGGTCGCGCGTCGGCTGGCCGAGGCTGTCCACGCCCATTCCCGGCGGCAGCAGTTCGCCCTTGCGGGCGGCAATCTGCACATCGCCATGGGCGATCGCGCTGGTGGCCAGGTCGAAGACAATCGGCTCACCGTTCGCCTGAGGTGCGGCAAAGGCGATGGGATTGGTGCCGAACAAGGGGCGGTCGGCACCGTGGGGCACCACGCACGTCATGCTGTTGACCACGCTCAGCGCCACCAGGCCTTCGTTGGCGAACGGTTCGACATCCGGCCAGAGGGCGGCGAAGTGATGGGAATTTCGAATGGCCAACAGTGCGATCCCGGCGCTGCGCGCCTTTTCCACCAGCAACGGGCGCGCCGCGGCCAGGGCCGGCTGGGCGAAACCGTTGGCGGCGTCCACGGCGACGAACCCTGGCGCAACATCTTCGACCACGGGCACGGCCTTGCCGTTGACCCAACCGCTGTCCAGCGTCGAGACATAACCGGGAATACGAAACACGCCATGGCTGTGGGCGCCGTCACGCTCGGCGAAGGCACAGTTTTGCGCCAGGGTCCGGGCGACGTCGGCCGACGTGCCGTGTCGCAGGAAGATCTTCTCCAGCAGGCTCACCAGTTCCTCGACGGACAGGGTGTAAGGACTCGCTTGTTCGGATAGCGCAGACATCTGTAGCTCCAGAATGATTGTTGGAGGTAGCAACAGCGTAGGGATCAACTCGCTGATTAAACACTGCTTCAGCGCGGGAGCAAAGCGTGCCCGCGAGGGCGTTCGCACCCTGGCATCGGCATGCCGCAAAAAGGCGCCCGGCGTGCGGTAACTATGCACCGCCACACCCCTTCCCCGGCGCTCTAGGCTCTGTACGAAAAGGCTTGAGGCCGCCAGGGCGATGGAGAGATTGGTCTTTTTTTCACGCGGTCCATGGGATGCAGCAAGAGCGAGACCTGGGGGCCGGGCCTTGTAGTCGCCCCGTGGTCGTTTGATCACGGGGTTTTGACAGTGCCCAGGCAAATTTTTCACATCGACGCCTTCATGATCGTTCTCCCTCGTTCGTCCTATTACAGGAGAGTGCCCGGTGATCTTTTCTGAACAGGCTGCTAAGGAGTTCTTGCATGCATAACGCGCAACTGCCCATGGAGGGCAAGCCACGGTCGTCCGGCGTCGCGATGACCGCCTCCCAGCGTCTGTCGGACAGGAGCGCCGAGCGAGGCGGCAACGAACACATCAAGCGCTTGCTCAAGCGCTTCGGGCTCAGGACCAGCCTGATCCGCCTGAAAGTCATCGATGCGTTGCTCAACGCCGCCGAAGAAAACCGCAACCTGGGCGTACGGGGCGTGCATAGCCAATTGCTGGAGCTGGACATTCCCTTGTCCTTTCTCAGTGTGCGCGAGGTATTGAAGCGTCTGTGCAGCGAAGGGGTGGTCATCCTCAACCCGGATAAAAGCTACTGCCTGCACCCCGATGCCATAGCCCTGCTCCACGCGGGCGAATGAACGAGACGGTCAGGGCTTGACCTTGCGCCGCATCACGCCGTTGATCACCACCACGATGACCGCCACGGCAATGGCGATGTACTGGAACAGCTGCTCGCTGATCATGCCCTTGCCCTGCATCCAGGACAGCCCCAGCATGATCGCCAGCACGACGAGGACGATCAGGATCGAGTATTTCAAACGTTGCGAATGAGTCATTGCCAATTTCCCGAATGTAGCGTTCTGGATCCGCGCGCCCCCCCTGTAGTCGACGGGCAGCGAGCGGGTTGCCATGGTACAACCGAAGCCCCCCGCCCGCACACCGGCATCCGGCGAGCACGCTGAAACCTTACACGGCTGTAATCCTCCCCTCAGCCGGCTGTCAGCTCGCACTCGCTAACCTGTTATCCTCCCGCACAACCGTTCTACACGAGACTGCCCACATGGTTAATCCCCTGCACCTGCTCGCCCTGAGCGCCCTGTTCGTCACCACCCTGGTCCAGGCCAGCGAACCGCTCACCGTCGATGTGCACCGCGACGCCAACTGCGGCTGCTGCAAGAAATGGATCGCCCACCTGCAAGCCAATGGTTTGAAGGTCAACGACCATGTCGAGGCCGACATGAGTTCGGTCAAGCAACGCCTGGGCGTGGCACCGAACCTGCGCTCTTGCCACACCGCCGAGATCAACGGCAAATTCGTCGAGGGCCATGTGCCGGCCGACCAGGTGCTGGCGTTGAGCAAGCGCAACGACTTGCTCGGAATCGCGGCGCCCGGCATGCCCATGGGCTCACCGGGCATGGAGATGGACGGCATGAGCGACGCCTATCAGGTCATCGGTCAGAAACCGGACGGAAGCCAAACCGTGGTGGCCGATTACCCGGCCCATTGACGCGGCAAGCAGATCCTCGGCCTGGGCCAACGGCCAACCGATCCGTTCCCACCCGAGCCCAGCCCCCGTGGCGAGGGAGTTTACTCCCGCTGGCCTGCAAAGCAGGCCCCCGCGTTACTTCAGCCGAGCCACCTCGTCCGGTTTCACGACTACCGCGCCAACTGCCCCATCCGTAGCCGCGGCACGCCCCGGGAGCTCCAGTTCGTCAGGCACTGCGGGCTGACGCCCATGACTTCGGCGAAAGCCACGGGGGCCTCGCCCTGTAATGGTGCGTCCGGCCACCACATCGCGCACATCAATAGAACAACGCCCTCGCCCTACCGCATTTTTGTTTCAACCCCATGCACTTCGTCGGCGCGTATCTCCCTTTGTCATGTAAGACATTGCCGACAAAAACCGCGATTGTCCGACAATGCGACGAAGCGCGCCGCACCGCTCTAGGTTCTGACCTAGACTGCCTGTCCGGGGGGAAAACCGGCCGGTCGTCCCGATGAAAAAAAGTCGAAACTTTTCGCAACGGTGACGGGTCAGGTTAGAGGTAGGGCATCCGTGGCTGGTGCAGTCCTTGCAAGTCCATGAAGCAGCCCTTTCACCTGTTTTGCTTCGCCGCATTGGGCAGTGCATTGCTCCCCTTGCGCAGTATGTGTGTGTGCGCCTGGCCGCAGGATTCGGCCAATGAAACAACAGCTCTGGCGCTAGCCGGAAACCGATCGAAAATAGGAGTCATATATGATCAGTGCTGCCTTGGAACCACAGCAAGTCCGCTCGCAACTCCCGCCGGCGGCCGAATCGCCGACGGCACCGGTGCTGTCCACCGGAGGCAAGGCACTGCTCCCTGTCGTTCGACAGAACCCCAATCGCAAGAAAATCCTTTTCGTGACCTCGGAAATCGCCGACCTGGTGAAGACCGGTGGCCTGGGCGACGTTTCGTCCGCCCTGCCCCGGGCCATGGCCGGCCTGCATGACGTCAGGGTGTTGATCCCCGGCTATCCGCAGGTCATGAACAGCGGCAATCCGATCCACATCATCGGCGAACTGGGTGGCCACGCCGCATTGCCGCCGTGCAAGATCGGGCGCATGGACATGGCCGACGGCCTGGTCATCTACGTGTTGATCTGCCCGGAACTGTTTGCCCGCGAAGGTTCGCCGTACGGCGCCAATAACGGTCGCGACTGGCCCGACAACCACATCCGCTTCGCCCGGCTGGGCCTGGCCGCCGCCGACATCGCCGCCAACCTGGCGCAGATCCACTGGTGCCCGGACCTGGTCCATGCCCACGACTGGCCGGCCGGACTGGCGCCGGCCTACATGCACTGGCGCGGGCAGCGCACCCCGACCCTGTTCACCATCCATAACCTGGCGTACCAGGGCGTGGTGAGCCTGGCGTCCTGCCCGGAACTGGGGATTCCCGAGCACGCCCTGCAACAGGAAGGCATGGAGTTCTACGGCAAGTTGTCGTTCCTCAAGGCCGGCATGGCCTACTCCAGCCACATCACCACGGTCAGCGCCACCTACGCCCAGGAAATCACCACGCCGGCCTTTGGCTGCGGGCTCGACGGTTTCCTCGCGTCCAAGACCCAGCAAGGCTTGCTCAGCGGCATTCCCAACGGCATCGACGAGAGCTGGGACTCGGCCACCGACACGCACCTGCTGCACAACTTCGCCATTGGCGACTGGGAAGGCAAGGCGGTCAACGCGTCCCAGGTGCGCAACCTGTTTGGCCTGGATGAGTCCACCGGCCCGTTGTTCGCCGTGGTGTCGCGCCTGGTGTACCAGAAAGGCCTGGACCTGACCGAAGCCGTCGCCGATTTCATCGTTGCGTCGGGCGGCCAGATCGCCATCATCGGACGCGGCGAACCGGAGGAAGAACAGGCGATGCGTGAGCTGGCCTTGCGCTTTCCCGGGCGGATCGGCGTGCGCATCGGCTTCAACGAAACCGATGCGCGGCGGATGTTCGCCGGCAGCGACTTCCTGTTGATGCCCTCGCGCTACGAGCCCTGCGGCTTGAGCCAGATGTACGCCCAGCGCTTCGGCTCGCTGCCAGTGGCGCGCAACACCGGCGGCTTGGCCGACACCATCGAGGACGGCGTCACCGGTTTCCTCTTCGACGAGTCCACGGTCCAGAGCTACAAGCAAGCCCTGAGCCGGGCCTTCAAGGTCTTCGAATTCCCCGGCCTGCTCAACGCCATGCGCTGCCGAGCCATGTCGGCGCCGTTCAACTGGTGCAAGGCGGTAGAACCCTACGCCGAACTCTACGAACAGCTGGTGGCCAAGTCACTGGGCAAATCGGCCAGACCATGAGGTAACGATGTCATCAAGGACGCCAGATACATGGACCCATGGCGCGGTCATGCTCGATGCCGAGCACACGCGCTTCGCCCTCTGGGCACCGGATGCCTTTTTTGTCAGTGTCGAACTCGACACAGGGGATTCAATCCCGCTACTGCCCCAAGCCGACGGCTGGTTCGTGATCCAGACCCGCTGCCCCGCCGGCACCCGCTACCGCTATTGCATCGATGGCGAAGTGGAGGTGCCGGACCCGGCCTCCCGCGCCCAGGCCGGTGACATCGATCGCCAGAGTGTGGTGGTCGATCCCCACGCTTACCCATGGCGACACACCCGCTGGTCCGGACGCCCCTGGTACGAAGCGGTGATCTACGAACTGCACGTCGGCACCCTCGGCGGTTTCGAGGGCGTCGAGCAACAACTGGCGCGCCTGGCCGGGCTGGGTGTCACCGCCATCGAGCTGATGCCGCTGGCGCAGTTTCCCGGCGATCGCAACTGGGGTTACGACGGGGTCCTGCCCTACGCGCCCCAAGCCTCCTACGGCACGCCGGAACAGCTCAAGCACCTGATTGACAGCGCCCATGGCCATGGGTTGTCGGTGATACTCGACGTGGTCTACAACCACTTCGGTCCCGACGGCAACTACCTGCATCGCTACGCCAAAAGCTTCTTCCGCGAGGACAAGCACACGCCCTGGGGCGCGGCGATCGACTTCCGACGCCGCGAAGTGCGGGACTTTTTCATCGACAACGCGCTCATGTGGCTCCTGGAATACCGCTTCGACGGCCTGCGCCTGGACGCCGTGCACGCCATCGAGGACCCGGATTTTCTCCAGGAGCTGGCGACCCGGATACGTGAGCAGGTAGACCCTAGCCGGCATGTCTGGCTGACCGTGGAAAACGAGCACAACCAGGCCAGCCTGCTGGAACACGGCTACGACGCCCAGTGGAACGACGATGGCCACAACGCGTTGCACGTGCTGCTGACCGGCGAGACCGACGCCTATTACGCCGATTATGCCGAACAACCCACCGAGCAACTGGCGCGCTGTCTCAGCCAGGGCTTCGTTTTCCAGGGCCACATCAACCGCCACGGCCAGGCCCGGGGCGAACCCAGCGGTCACCTGCCGCCCAGCGCCTTCGTGTTGTTCCTGCAGAACCATGACCAGATCGGCAACCGCGCCCTGGGCGAGCGCCTGCACCAACTTGCCGAACCCCAGGCCTTGCAGGCGGCGACGGCATTGCTGCTGTTGTCGCCGATGATTGCGCTGCTGTTCATGGGCGACGAGGTCGGCGCCAGGCAACCCTTCCTGTTCTTCACCAGCCACCACGGCGAGCTGGCCGAGCGGGTGCGCGAAGGCCGGCGTAACGAATTCAAGGCTTTCAGCGCATTCGCCGACCCGGAAAAACGCAAGGCGATTCCCGACCCCAACGCGGCCAGTACTTTCAACGCCTCGCGCCCGACCCTGGAGGCCCAGCAACCGGAACAGCTGGACAACGAGGCGATGTATCGCCACCTGCTGAAGATCCGCCGGGAAGAGATCATCCCGCGCCTGCCCGGAGCCCATGCCCTGGGCGCCGAGGTGCTGGGTCACGGCGCTGTCAGTGCACGTTGGCAACTGGGCGATGGCAGCGTGTTCCGCATCGACCTGAACCTCAGCGACCAGCCTGTCGAACACACCGCCCCGGAAGACGCACGTATTCTTTTCGAACATCCGGAACAGGCCACGGGTCTGTTGCAACAGGGGATCCTGACGCCCTACAGCGCGCTGGTCAGCCTGACCCAAGCGGCCATCTTGCCCAACATCATCGGAGAGCGCCCATGAGCGACGCGCAACTGGAAATCCTGGCCAGCCAGGCGGGCCTGGCGGTTGACTGGATCGACGCCAATGGCCGGCCCCAGAAAGTCTCGCCGGCCGTGTTGCGCTCAGTCCTCACGGCCCTTGGCCATCCGGCCGGGACGGCCCAGGAAATCGACGCCAGCCTGTTGCAGTTGCAGCAGGCCCAACAGAATCACCGACTGCCGCCCCTGCTCACCATCGATGCCGGGGCGAGCCTGGACCTGAGCCGCTATTTCGAGGCCGCGACCGCTTGCGAAATCAAGCTTGAAGACGGCGCGACCCTGCACCTCAAGCTCGATGACCAGGCCCGGCTGCCCGGGATGATCCCGGTCGGTTACCAGCACGTGCACATCCAGGACCAGCATTTCACCCTGGCCGTCGCACCGGCCCGCTGCTACAGCGTGGCCGATGCGGTGGACGATCCGACACCGCGTGCCTGGGGCTTCAGCGCACAGCTCTACGCGCTTCGACGCCCCGGCGACGGCGGCTTTGGCGACACACTTGCCCTGGAAGACCTGGCGCGGGTGGCCGGCGAACGCGGCGCCGATGCCATCGCCATCAGCCCGATGCACGCCATGTTCAGCAGCGACACCCGCCGATACAGCCCGTATTCGCCGTCCAGCCGACTGTTTCTCAACAGTCTGTACGCCGCGCCAGGCGCGATCCTCGGTGAGCGAGCCCTGCGCGCCGCCATCGATGCCACCGGCCTGACCGAGCAACTGCGCCACCTGGAAGAACAGCCGCTGGTGGATTGGCCGGTGGCGGCCCAGGCCAAGCAGCAGATCCTGCGCGCCTTGTACGACGGTTTCAGCCAGGGCGCCCATCCTTTGCATGAAGACTTCGCCAGCTTCCGCCACGCCGGCGGCGAGGCCTTGGAAAACCACTGCCGCTTCGAAGCCCTGCAAGCCGAACGCGCCGCCTGTGGCGAAAGCCTCGATTGGCGCCAGTGGCCGGAAACCTGGCGAGACCCGCGCAGTGCCGTGTTGGCGCATTTCGCCGAGGAAAATGCCGACGAGATCGGTTACTACGCCTTTTGCCAGTGGCTCATCGCCCGTTGCCTGGAACGCGCCCAGAGCGCGGCCAAGTCCAGCGGCATGGGCATCGGCCTGATCGCCGACCTCGCCGTGGGCGCCGACGGTGCCGGCAGCCAGGCCTGGAGCCGCCAGGACGAGCTGCTCGCATCACTGACCGTGGGCGCCCCGCCCGACATCCTCAACCGTTCCGGCCAGGGTTGGGGGATCTCGGCGTTTTCCCCGGAAGGTCTGGTACGCAACGGCTTTCGCGCCTTCATCGAAATGCTGCGCGCCAACTTCGCCCATGCCGGTGGTTTGCGCATCGACCATGTCATGGGGCTGCAACGGCTTTGGGTGATTCCCAACGACGCCCCGCCCAGCGATGGCGCCTATTTGTATTATCCACTGGACGACCTGCTGCGCCTGCTGGCCCTGGAGTCCCACCGCCACCAGGCGATCGTGCTCGGCGAAGACCTCGGCACGGTGCCCGACGGCCTGCGCGAAAAGCTCAGCGCTCGCTCGATCCTGGGCATGCGTGTGTTGCTGTTCGAACAGGACAACACCCATTTCAAGCCGATCCTCGACTGGCCGGACAATGCCCTGGCGACCACCAGCACCCACGACCTGCCGACCCTCAATGGCTGGTGGCACGGTCACGATATCGACTGGACCGCCCGACTCGAACTGATCGACTCGCCAACGGAAATGGACTGGCGCAAACACCGTGAGCGTGAACGCGAAGGCCTGCGCGCGGTGTTGAACCAGGACCCGCAGAACTTTCGCGAGGAGCATCGCGAAACCGACCAGGTGCTCGACGCGAGCGTGCGCTTTCTCGGCCACACCCGCGCGCCGCTGGTGTTGTTGCCGCTCGAAGACGCCCTGGGTATCGAAGAGCAGGCGAACTTGCCCGGGACCATCGACACCCACCCCAACTGGCGCCGCCGTCTCGGGCACGAAAGCCAGGTGCTGCTGGATGACCCGGACGCTGCCCGACGTCTGGAAATACTCGCCTGCGCGAGACTTCAGGCGAATGAGCGTGACCGATGAAACAGACGTTGATCCCTCCCCTGCGTGCAACGCTGCGCTTGCAGTTTCACAAAGGCTTCACCCTGGACGATGCCGTTCCCCTGGTGCCGTACTTCGCCTCGCTGGGCATCAGCCATGTCTACGCCTCGCCGCTGCTCAAGGCGCGGGCCGGGTCCATGCACGGCTACGACGTGGTCGATCCGACCCAGGTCAACCCGCAGCTGGGCGGTGAAGCGGCGCTCGGGCGTCTGGTTGCCACCTTGCGCGAACACAGGATGGGCCTGATCCTCGACATCGTCTCCAACCACATGGCCGTTGGCGGCAACGACAACCCGTGGTGGCTGGACCTGCTGCAATGGGGTCGCCTGAGCCCCTATGGCGAATTCTTCGACATCCAGTGGCATTCCCCCGACCCGTTGATGGAGGGGCAACTACTGTTGCCATTCCTCGGCAGCGACTATGGGGTGGCGTTGCAGGAAGGGACCTTGCAGCTGCGTTTCGACGCCAGCCAAGGCCGCTTCTACGTCGAGCACTATGAACATCATTTTCCCATCTGCCCGATGCATTACGGCGAGCTGCTGCGTCCTGCAGAGAACCTGCCCACCGAGCAGGCCGAGGCCCTCAAGGCATTGGCCGAGCGCTTCACCACGCTCAATTACCAGACCGACGCCCACACCCTCGCCCGCCCGCTGCAGACGGAACTGAGCGATCTGGCAGCCCAGGGCAGCCTCCTCGCCGCCATCGAGGACAACCTGCGTGGCTACGATGCTACTCAACCGACGGGGTTCGAGCGCCTGCACCAGTTGCTGGAACGCCAGAGCTACCGACTTGCCAGCTGGCGCACGGCGGCGGACGACATCAACTGGCGACGCTTTTTCGATGTCAATGAACTGGGTGCCCTGCGGGTCGAGCGGCCGGCGGTGTTCGAAGCCACCCACGCCAAGATTTTCCAACTGATCGACCAAGGCTGGGTGGACGGCCTGCGGATCGACCACATCGATGGCCTGGCCGACCCGCGCGGTTACTGTCGGAAATTGCGCAGGCGTGTCGATTCGCTGTCGCCGTCGCGACACTTGCCGATCTTCGTCGAGAAGATCCTCGGCGAGGGTGAGGCCTTGCGTCGTGACTGGAACGTCGACGGCAGCACCGGCTACGAATTCATGAACCAGATCTCGCTGTTGCAGCACGAGCCCGGCGGCAGCGCGCCCCTGGCCGAGTTCTGGACGCGCCACAGCGAGCGGCCCGCGCACTTCATCGAAGAAGCTCGCCTGGCCCGCCAGCAGACTCTCGCCGGCTCCCTGGCCGGCGATTTCGAAAGCGTCGCGCATGCCTTGCTGCAAGTGGCACGGGACGATGTCATGACCCGCGACCTGACCCTGGGCGCCATTCGCCGGGCCTTGCAGGCATTGATCGTGCACTTTCCGGTGTATCGCACCTACATTACCGCGCGGGGCCGCAGCGCCGAAGATGAAGTGTTCTTCCAACAAGCGCTCGAAGGCGCCCGACAAACCCTCAGCGAAGCCGACTGGCCGGTGCTCGACTGCCTGGCCGGCTGGTTGGGCGGGTTGCCCTGGCGACAACGTCCTCGGGGCAGCCAGCGCAAGCGCTTGCGCCATGCCTGCGTGCGCTTCCAGCAATTGACCTCGCCGACCGCCGCCAAGGCCGTGGAAGACACGGCGCTCTATCGCTCGGCGGTGCTGCTGTCGCGCAACGACGTGGGTTTCAACACCGAATGCTTCAGCGCCGCCCAGCAAGCGTTTCACGACGCCTGTGCGCAACGGCTTGCCCATTTCCCCGACAACCTTGTGACCACCGCCACCCACGACCACAAGCGCGGTGAAGACAGCCGCACCCGATTGGCGATACTCAGCGAACGCACCGACTGGTACACCGCCTGCGTGGAGCAATGGCGCATCCTCTCCCCTTCGTTGCACAGCGACCCGGCGGCCCCCTCGGCCGGCGACGAACTGATCCTGTACCAGGCCCTGCTCGGCAGTTGGCCCCTGGACCTCGATCTCCAGGATCCCAAGGCCCTGACCGAGTACAACGAACGCCTGTGGCAATGGCAATGCAAGGCCCTGCGCGAAGCCAAGCTGCAAAGCAGCTGGGCGGCGGTCAACGACGCCTACGAGCAGGCGACGCAGATGTTCCTTGAACGGCTCCTGCTATGCGATGAAGGGCTGCCGCTGCGCAGCGCCATCGCCGAAGCCGTGCAAGCGATCGCGCCAGCAGGTGCTCTCAACAGCCTGGCGCAAACCTTGCTGCGCATGACCGTACCCGGTGTGCCGGACCTGTATCAGGGCAACGAGTTCTGGGATTTCAGCCTGGTGGATCCAGACAATCGCCGCCCGGTGGACTTCAACGCTCGCCGCGAAGCGATGCAGGCCGACAGCAGTGCGCCGGCCCTGGTCGACGCTTGGCGCGATGGGCGGATCAAGCAGGCATTGATCGCCAGGACGCTGGCCCTGCGCGCCGAATACCCGATGCTGTTTCGCCAGGGCCGCTACCAGCCGCTCAAGGTGATCGGCGAATACGCTCACCGGGTCCTGGCGTTCATGCGTGAGCACGGGCAACAACGGGCGGTGATCGTGGTGCCGATCCATGCAGCCGCGCTGCTGGAAAACGGTGCCGTACCGCAGGTGGCGGCGTCGAAATGGGGCGATACCCGCGTGTCGTTACCGTTCGCCGCCGAGGAAGGAAAACTGAAGGGACTTTTTTCAAGCCAAGCAGTCACACCCCAAGGGGAGCTGATGCTCAGCACCGCATTGGGGGAGTTCCCGGTCAACGTCTTTATCCAACCTTGAGTCAGTCAGGAGCACAGCGATGAGTACCGACGATAAACGCATTCGCGAATTCGCGTATCAGATCTGGGAGTCCGAGGGTCAGCCCAGTGGCCAGGAGAAACGCCACTGGGAGATGGCGCGCAAGCTGGCCGAGGCCGAAGCGCTGGCACCCAGCAAGCCAGCCAAGGCGGCGAGCAAACCGACGGCCAGCAAATTGGATGGCGCCAAGCCTGCAGCCGCCAAGAGTGCGACGAAAAACACCACCCCCAAGGCCAAGCCTGCCGCCAAACCGCCGGCTGCGACTGCCACCGCAGTGCCAGCTGCGAACAAGGCCGCCGACAAGAAACCCCGCGCCACGCGCAAGCCACCCGCGGTCTGACTCACCGGCATCCTCGGTCTCGAGCTGACGCCTCTTCGTGGCGACGGGTTCATCCCCTCGCCACCCGTTCAGCCCCCCTGAACAACGCCGCTGTCTTTAGTCTGTTTTGCAGGAGCAACCATGACCCGTCCCAAGAAAACCACACCGCCGCCCGTCATCGAGGCTTCGCGGATTCGTGAAGGGCTGCCTTTTCCACTCGGTGCTACCTGGGATGGCCTTGGGGTCAATTTCGCGCTGTTCTCAGCCAATGCAACCAAGGTCGAACTGTGCATTTTCGATGACGCCGGCGAAGTCGAGCTCGAACGCATCGAACTGCCGGAATACACCGACGAGATTTACCATGGCTACCTGCCTGACGCCCATCCGGGCCTGATCTATGGCTACCGGGTCTACGGCCCCTACGACCCGGAGAACGGCCATCGCTTCAACCCCAACAAGTTGCTGATCGACCCTTACGCCAAGCAACTGGTGGGTGAACTGAAGTGGTCCGAAGCCCTGTTCGGCTACACCATCGGCCACCCCGACGGCGACCTCAGTTTCGATGAACGCGACAGCGCACCGTTCGTGCCCAAGTGCAAGGTGATCGACCCGGCCCATACCTGGGGCCACGACCATCGCGTCAGCGTGCCTTGGGACAAGACCATCCTGTATGAAACCCATGTGCGTGGCTTCAGCATGCGTCACCCCGCCGTGCCAGAGCATCTGCGTGGTACGTTCGCCGGGCTGATGGTGGACGATGTGCTCGAACACGTCCGCAAGCTGGGCGTGTCATCGGTGGAGCTCTTGCCCATCCACGCCTTCGTCAACGACCAGCACCTGTTGCACAAGGGCATGACCAACTACTGGGGCTATAACAGCATTGCCTTTTTTGCCCCGGACCCGCGCTACCTGGCCAGCGGCAAGATCGCCGAGTTCAAGGAGATGGTCGCGCACCTGCACGATGCCAACCTCGAAGTCATCCTCGACGTGGTCTACAACCACACCGCCGAGGGCAACGAACAAGGCCCGACCCTGTCGATGCGGGGCATCGACAACGCCTCGTACTATCGGCTGATGCCCGACGACAAACGCTACTACATCAACGATTCCGGCACCGGCAACACCCTGGACCTGAGCCACCCCTGCGTCTTGCAGATGGTCACCGACTCCCTGCGCTACTGGGCCTCGGAGATGCACGTCGATGGTTTTCGCTTCGACCTGGCGACCATTCTGGGCCGTTACCACGATGGCTTCGACGAACGCCACAGCTTCCTCGTCGCCTGCCGCCAGGACCCGGTGTTGCGCCAGGTGAAGATGATCGCCGAGCCCTGGGACTGCGGTCCTGGCGGTTATCAGGTGGGCCGTTTTCCACCGGGCTGGGTCGAGTGGAACGACAAATTTCGTGACACCGTGCGCGCCTTCTGGAAAGGCGACGATGGCCAGTTGGCCGACTTCGCCAGCCGCATGACCGCGTCGGGCGAGATGTTCAACCAGCGCGGCCGCCGTCCATACGCTTCGGTGAATTTCGTCACGGCACACGACGGTTTCACCTTGCATGACCTGGTGTCGTACAACGACAAGCACAACGAAGCCAACGACGAGAACAATCAGGACGGCAGCAACAATAACCTGTCCTGGAACCACGGCGTCGAAGGGCCGACGGACGATCCGCAGATCAATGCGCTGCGTCACCGGCAGATGCGCAACTTCTTTGCCACCTTGCTGCTGGCCCAAGGCACACCGATGATCGTCGCCGGCGACGAGTTTGCCCGTACTCAACACGGCAACAACAACGCCTATTGCCAGGACAGCGAAATCGGCTGGGTCAACTGGGACTTGAGCGAGGACGGCGAGGCGCTGCTCAAATTCGTCCGGCGCCTGATCAAGCTGCGCCTGTCTTATCCGATCCTGCGGCGCGGACGGTTCCTGGTGGGCAATTACAACGAGGACATCGGCGTCAAGGACGTGACCTGGCTGGCCCCGGATGGCAGCGAAATGACCACCGAACGATGGCACGACCATCATGGCCGATGCCTGGGGATGCTGATGGACGGGCGCGCCCAGGAAACCGGCATCCGCCGCAAGGGCGGCGACGCGACGCTGTTGCTGGTGGTCAATGCGCACCATGACGTCGTCAATTTCCTCCTGCCGCAAGTACCGGAAGGCAGTTTCTGGACCTGCATGATCGACACCAACCAACCGGCGGTGCGCGGCCAGGAACGCTTCGATTTCGATAGCGAGTACTCCGTGACCGGCCGCTCGCTGCTGCTGTTCGAGCTGCAACGCGAGGACGATGAATAGCGCCCTGGCGATAAACGGTCAGCCCCTGGGGCGCCACAAGGACGTGGAATCCCAGATCAGATTCTCAAAAAAAATACAGCTCAGATACACCTGTAACGCGACGAATCACCCGACATGGTCAATACTTCGAAGGCGGGTGATTCCAGGATTCGGAGCACCGCAGATCGCAGTCGTGCCGTTCGGCTATCGCCGGACCGTTAGCCTGGTGCACGGCTGCAAGATTGAATATAACAAGGACGTCCCTGATGAAACCCGCCTCTCGCTTGCAAGGCCGCCTGCACCCTCAAATCTGGAACAGCGCGCCACAACTGGCCGATATCCCCATCATCAGTACCCAGACACTCGTGCCCGCCGGCGCCCGTGCCGTCATCCTCTCCCCGCATCCGGGCGATGAGATCGGCGCCTGTGGCGGCCTGCTTCAACTGCTGGGCAACCTGGACCAATCCGTGCTGCTGATTTCGGTCACTGACGGCAGCATCAGCCACCCCGGCTCGCCGTTGTGGACCGATGAACGCCAGCGTGGCTTCCGCCCTCACCCCCAGGAAAGCGTCGATGCCCTGCACCGCCTGGGGCTGCCGGCCAATGGCCTGCAATGGGTGCGTGGCGGCTTCCCGGAAAAGGCCCTGGCCGAACACGAGGCCGAGCTGGCTGCCTTCATTGGTCGATACCTGCGCCCCGACGACGTCGTGTTCAGCACCTGGCGCAAGGACGGCGACAGTGATCATGAAACCGTCGGCCACGCCGGGGCCCAAGCGGCTGAAAACGTCGGGGCGCAGTTCAACGAACTGCCGGTGTGGGCCTGGCACTGGCCGATCCGCGAGCAGAACAAAATACCCTGGCACCGTGCCCGCAAGCTGCGCCTGGATGTCTGGACCACCGCCCGCAAGCGCCACGCGATGCATGCCTACGCCAGCCAGCTCAACGGCGAACCCGCCAACGGCATTTCACCGTTGGTGCCGCGGGTCATCCTGGATCGCATGGGCATGCCGTATGAGATTGTCTTTATCTGAATAACTGAAACCACCCAAAACCTGTGGCGAGGGAGCTTGCTCCCGCTCGGCTGCGCAGCAGTCGTAAACCCAGGCAATGCGGTTTATCTGAAACAATGCGGGGGCCTGCTGCGCAGGCCAGCGGGAGCGAGCTCCCTCGCCACAGGGGAGGTGTAACGCTTGAGTGTGCGGGGAACCCATCGCGAGCAAGCTTGAACTGGTCAAGTAATTCTGGACACCAGTTAAGGTTTCACGAGGCCAGTTTCTC